>JAICWG010000125.1 GCA_025934915.1 Nitrospira sp. | reverse complement strand
TTAAAAAGATGAACGCGGCCGGCCTCATGGGCGACGCGCCAAACGGTGGGAATGCCCCCTGGCACATGTGAGATCGACAGGAAAACCACTGCGACCAGTCCAGTAACGAGGATCGAAAACTGTGTCACGTCGGTCCAGATAACCGCTTTCATGCCTCCCATCGTGGTGTACAAAGTCGTGCACACGCCGATGACTAAAACGCATCCAATCAACGGTAGCCCGGTGATGAGAGACAGAATCAGTGACGGGGCATAGATGACGATTGCCACATGCGAACTGCGCATCAGGAGAAAAATAGCACTGCCCACCAGCCGCGTTTTCAGATCAAAGCGCCGCTCCAAGTACTCATAGGCACTATAGAAGTTGAACCTCGCGTAGAAGGGCATGAAAAGAAACATGACCACCGGGGCCACGAGCAAATAGGACCAGCTTGACCAGACCAGTTCCAGATTATGCTTATAGGCCCATGCAGGCGCGCCCATATAACTAATCGCGCTCATATCAGCCGCGACCAAAGAGACCGCCACCGGCAGCGCGCTCATGCGGCGACCACCCAGGAAGAAGTCACCGGAGGTTGTCCTTTTGCGGTAAAATAGGGCGCCTAAAACACTGATGGCTACGATGTAGCCACTCAGGATCAACCAATCCGCGATCCCAAATAGATTTCTCATTATTGTCGACTGTCGACAGATTTTGCCATAAAACCCAGTGCCCTGCAAGGTAATCTTGTGCTGGTTCTATGGTTCAGAAAAGTATATTGAAGATTGCCGCCTCATAAGTATATTATTTTGGTTGGCATGTGTCGACTGTCGACGTGTCTCGCTCAGCTACCCTTCTTGCGGTGAACTACAAATCGGATATCCGTATGCCTTCAGTATGTCCCGCCGTTGAGCGTGCGGCTTCGCCTTGGTGGATGGGAGGATCGGATGATGTGTTCGCGCATCGAAGGCGTATGCGCGGGTGAATCGATTCGTGTGAGAAAAGGACTGCCATGATTACTGCCCCCGAACACAACAAGACGCTGCAGCTGTTCGATCTCAAAGGCCAAGTGGCACTTGTCACAGGAGGTGCCGGAATTTACGGCAGGCACATCGTCAGGGCACTCGCGCAAGCCGGGGCTCATGTTATTGTCGGATCTCGCGATCTGCGCAAGTGCGAGGAATTCACCCGGATCCTGCAGCAAGACGGCCTCCGCGCCGAAGCAGCCGAGATCGATCTCGCCTTAGAATCATCGGTGCGAGCGCTGCGCGACCGAATCATATCCGAGCACAAGCATCTTGACGTCCTAGTGAATAACGCGGTTGCACGTGCGGGAGGGGATTTGTACGACACCAATGCCGCGGATTGGGAATTCGACATGAAAGTCAATTCCGCTGGCCTCTTTCTGGCCTGCCAGATATTCTCCGAGCCGATGCTTCAGGCCCGTTCCGGTTCCATTATTAACATCGCTTCTATCTATGGAATGGTGGGACCGCATTTCTCCATATACAAGGATACTCAGCTTCACAACTCAGTGAGTTATGCCTTTTCGAAGGGTGGGATGATTAACCTAACCCGGTACTTGGCCAGCCTCCTAGGACCATTCAATGTGCGCGTGAACTGTCTGTCGCCGGGCGGCTTCTGCACGGAAGATACACCGCGGCAATTTGCGCACAATTACTCGCAACATACTCTCCTGGGACGCATGGCTGCGCCGGATGACATCAAGGGTCCTGTTGTTTTCTTTGCTTCAGCGGCTTCGAGGTACATCACCGGACAGAACCTTCCCGTTGACGGAGGCTGGACCGCAATTTGATTATCCAGTCTTTCTATTGGAAGGCGAGTCCTTTGCTGACTTGAACCACCGTGCCCACTCCTGGGACGGAATGAGGAGATCGAATGAAATCTGCGATTCGCACGGATAAGGCGCCTCAGCCCGCCGCAGCGTATGAGCAAGCGGTCATCTCTGGAAACCTTATTTTCGTGTCTGGTCAGGTCGCGACGGATCCGGCAACGCGCACCATTCAGGCAATCGGCATCGAGGCGCAAGTGACTCAGGCCCTGCGCAACATCGAAGCAATTCTCGACGCGGCCGGTTGCGACCGGAACGATATTGTTCGATGCGGTGTCTTTCTTGGAGATCTCACGGACTTTGCCGGGATGAATCAAGCGTACAAGGAATTCTTTGGCGAACGTCTCCCGGCGCGCACTACCGTCCAGGTCGGACTCGGCAACCTGCGCGTAGAGATTGATGCCATAGCGGTTCGCCCTACAATGAAAAAACCTCGTCAATCGCAGGCACGAAAGAGACAGCGCGCAGCACCGGTGACCGGCGCGACCTAGTACACTCCAATGCTGCCGGAGCACGACACTTTGTGGCGCGCCACCTGCAAGCCGACTGTCAGAGGGCATTGGGAGGAATCGTCATCCGGGCCAGACATTCCGCAGCCTTCTTAAGGTGCGTTTGACCGTCCCCAATTGCGACGCAAAGATGCCCCGGTAAGAGTGTGTCTATCGACAGACTCGCGAGTTTGTCGATGCTCCGTATGTAAGCCTGCAGGTCACAATCATAAACATTCGTAAGCAGAATTTTGCCACCGTGAAAAACGGTGTCACCAGAAAAAAGATGCGTTCTGTTTCCGGCAGACATGAGGTAGCTGAGGGATCCCATCGAGTGTCCCGGGGTTTCTAAAACCCGCAGTTCGCAGTCTCCCACATGGCGCACGTCCCCTTCACATAACTCGGCGCCCACCTCGCAGTTTCGAAACCGATAGTCCGCCGGGTATATCCCGGCGGCCTTGGCGGATCCCAAGCTGATGCCAGCCTCGTCGCCTCCACGCACAAACTGCGCAGCCGCAGGAGATCCCATCACGGTAATTCCGAAATTGTCTTTCCAATATCTGCACCCCCCCGCGTGGTCAGCATGAGCATGCGTCAGGAAAACGTATTTCAACTTCTCCATTTCAAGCCCTTCGGCGGCAATATTCTCAACCATCCGATGCGGTTCGAGCCCCACTCCGGCATCTATAAGAGCCATCTCAGTCTGGCCATTTACCAAGTAAACGTTACAATCTGATTCATGGCTCAGGCCAAATCCCAGCCCACCACTGCCGACAATAAAGACCCTGTCAGTCAACCTCACTGAAAGACCTCCGCGGACCACGCTCAGAGCCTGAGAACGTCAAGAACCAAGACAGCTCAGAAGCACACCGACTGGCTTGCTGTAGCGCGCGATTCATCCGTCCAAACTCAGTCGATGTCCAACGCTAGACGGAAACCAATGCAATCGAAGCGACCGTCCACTGGGTCCTCGTGACGGCACGCACAAAAAAGAACAGCAGGATCACCAGTCTTATAGGATCCTCCACGGCAGACCGCATTGAGCCGTGCGTCTTTGATGAGGGTCTCGTCATAACACATCTTGGCCTGGTCTGGAGCCGCCACTTCATCGAAGCACTCCTCACACCATGACCACATGGACCCAGCCAAGTCATGAAGTCCGTAGCCGTTCGGCGGGAATGAGCCGACGGGTTTTGGAGCTCCATCCGGGTTATTGAAATCGCACCGGCCTGACGGATCCTGGTCACCCCAGGGATATTTTTTCCCCGGGAGGCCGCCGCGAGAGGCCTTCTCGAACTCTGCGTCCCGGAGAAGCCGGTAGCGTTTGCCGGTGACGCGAGATAACCATTGGGCGTAGCGGGTCGCATCGATCCAGCTGACAAACGCTGCCGGGCTTCGCGGATCCTTAAATCGTGAATCGGTCTCCAGCCTTTCATCAACCGCATAGCCGGTCTGCTCAGCAAACTTCAACATTTCGCGTGTTGTGACCGCGTACTTGGCGATCCCAAAACGGGGCACATGGGTCTGTTGCCTCTTCCATACGTGAGGCACACGCGCCCCTGCTGGAAATTCGGGTACACCTAAAATCACGGGCCCCGCCTCAATCGGAACAATCTCAGGCTCTGCGACCTTCATCGTCTATCCCTTTCGTCATTCGTAAACGTTCTTCTTGTGTCTAATCGTTCGAGTCCAAATTCCTGGATGCTCACGCGAGCGCCGTCAGCTGTAGAAACGGATCGTTTTCCGTAGTGCTTCCACCTGCCGGTCGACCGCATCCTTGGTTTGCATGCTGGTCTTGAATTGACATAAATATTTCTGCATCTCCTCAAGGACCGGGCAATCACCCTGGTGGTACCCTTTCACGTTACCCTTGTAGCGAGGATCGAAGTGAGGAGCGCGGCCACGGCTGCCGAAGAAAGTCATGGTTTGAAAGATCGGCTCCAAGTGGACTGGTTTCCACGCGGAATAGAGTCCATCACCGCCTTGTGCAATGAAATATTTCCGAAAAGCTCTCCAATCCCGTCCCAAGGCCCTTTCATCTAATTTGCAGACGTAGCTCCAATAAGTGTGCGTGCATCCCTCCGGAACGACGGGGGGATGCAGCCAGTGACACTTTTCTTCCCGGATCACGGTCTCGTATCGCGCGGCGATGTATCGTCGCGCTGCCACCAGATATTCCAGTCGTTCCAGCTGGGCCAAACCCAATGCAGCCTGCATTGCCGACATTCGGAAGTTGTAGCCCAGACGGTCATGTCTCTCGAAACTCCAGTCCTGCCGCTGATCGCGGGGCACGGTGTTGTCCCCGGCTCGACCGGATAGGGTGCGGAACCCCTGCGAGGAGTGCTTTCGGATATCGCGGGCGTACTCTACCTCATTCGTGACCACAATGCCGCCGTCCCCGCCCGTGGTCATATGCTTGGACCCCTGAAAACTGAAACTGGCGGCCTTTCCGATCCGGCCCACTACTTTCCCTTTGTAACTACCGAGAAAGCATTGAGCGTTATCCTCAATGAGGACGAAGCCATGTTGCGAAGCGAGCGTCAGTAAAGCGTTATAATCAGGCGCAAGTCCGTAAATGCTGACGGGAATTATGGCTTTGGTCAGTCCCGTTATTTTTCGCCGTACATCCTCAACATCGATGCAGAAGGTTTCTGGGTCAATGTCTGCGAATACGGGGACGGCTCCGCACTCAATAACGACAAACGCCGTGGCGGCCGCGGTGAGTGCTGGGACGATGACTTCATCGCCCGGACCAACTCCTGCAGCAAGCAGACAGGACAGCATAGTCCCGGACCCGGAGTTATGGGAAATAGCGAACTCGACATCAAATTTCTTGGCGAAAGCAGTTTCAAATCGCGCCACCATGCCCGCTGGATCTTTCGTATTGCCAAAACCATCTTCGAGCACCTCCTTCATGTACTGGACGTCAGTCTCCCCGCAACGATTGGGTGGCAAATGCCTGAAGATCATCTGAGGATCCAGTTCCCAGGGGTCTACCGTTACTAGCGAATTAAGCAAAACAACCTCCTTAATCTCCGATCAATCGGCACCGGCCACAACCTCCCAATACCGTAGGGACAAGCATGATATTCAAAACGGCTTTCACCTCCGAAATCATCGCGCGGGCTCTCTTGGATCGCCAAGCGGCTCTCACGAGTCAGCTCAGGTGCTGCTATAACCGATGGTGAAAATCGCGACAACCAGGAAGGCGAGGCCCACCGTCATGATTCGCATTGGTTTCCGGCCGCTGCCTTCCCACTCACCTGTCCAAATGCCCCACGCGTTAGCCACGAGCACAATGGATGACACTAGGAGGGACCAGCCAAGGGAAGGCCCTAACGACCCCAGTTGATCTGCTCCCAAACCGTACAAGACCATGCCCCCGAGCCATAAGACTCCCATCAGAGAGACCAGAGAATAGCCGTGGGTGCTTCCGGGCAAGCCGAAATTGCCAAGCGTCTTCCTTCGAAATAGCAAGTAAAAACAGTACGTCGCATTGCAGAGGAAGAGAGGCACGGTCAGAACTGCCCACAGGAGATTGGACGCATATTGTTCTCGCGCGCCGTGGGACAAGGCCGAAACACGGAGCGCAGATCCGAAGGCAAACCCAAGGTTCCCGCAGGATGAAAGAATTCCAGACAGGATGCACAGCCCTAATCCCACACGGTAGGATCTTTGTGAGGCAGTCTTATCTTTTCGTTCGGAACCTTGCAGATAATCCTCCTTCACCTTCCCCGCCCAGGAGCAAACAGAAATCCCCAAAAGCATGATGACCAATCCGAGAATCATCACCCCACGGCCTGGGCCGCGAAACTTCTCCGGTGTCAGCACCAATAGCGGGATCAGAGTGCCGACCGAGGCTGCCAAGCCGAGCACAATCGCGAATCCCAAAGCCAGTCCCACATAGTCCACGCCCAACCCCATAAGCAGGGCACCCACACCCCAGCCCAGTCCCAAGAGAAGCGTCCGGCTAACGGCTGCGGAATCTGTCGCCGAAAGAGCGCTTTTGAGATGGGGGACCGTGAGCAAAGCCAACGCCCAGGGTAAGAGGAGATAAGCCGACGAGGAAAATCCCAACCAGGAATTCTCCCACTCCCATTTCCGCATGTATTTCATCGGTAGCAGGAACGTACCTTGAAATATGCCTGCAACTAGAACCAGGAGGATTCCAAAACCACCGGTCTTAGTCACGGCAAATTCTCTCCGCAGATCTCGGCTTGCCCGATTGGCATCTGTCCGCTTGGGGTGCACGTTCCACTGTAGGAGATATCTTCCATCGATCCACGGACCTCAATTCAATTCAACGCTGCGTCCTTCTTTCGAAGACCGAACCAAGGCCAGCGCAACCTTGAGGGCCTCCACGGCCTCGCCCGGCTTGATTATGGTGGGCTGTGTACCTGCGCGGACACAGTCAACGAAATAGCTCACTTCGTCTCGAATCGCGCCCCACACTCTTCGGCAATACCACGCGTCGTACGAGACATTCGGGGTTTCAGCTCCGCTTTCCTTCCACAAGTACAAAGGACCAAAGTGAATGTCCGCGACGCCCTTGGTCCCGATGACTTGCATCGCGTCATTGGCCATGACCCCAGCCTCGTCCGGAATCATCCAATGGGTCTCGAGACAAGCCACAGCTCCTCCCCTGAACTCCAGCAGGCACCAGTTCACGCGTGGGTGCTTTTCCTTCCACACTTTTCGCGTAGTGGCGCGGACCCGCATTACACGATCACGGGCGTACCAAAGGCACAGATCGATATCATGAACGCCGTTCGAGATGATTGGGTGCGAGCGATTCAGCATCCGACTGAGAGCATGTTTGGGCCGGTTGCGCCGCGCGTGAAGAGACACTATTCTCCCAAGCTTTCCTTCCTCCAATTCGCGTTTGACGGTTCCGTAGGTATTCTCAAACCGCAGAATGTGACCAACCATGAGGGTGACTTGGGCGTTGTGGGCAGTCACGACGATTTGTTCGGCGTCGTCGAGAGACGTTGCGATCGGCTTTTCTAACAAGATATGCTTGCCTCTACTAGCCGCTGCAATTACGGGAGCCAGATGAAGCTCTTCGGGCGTGGCGATGCTGACCACATCGATATCCTTTCTGGCACATAGTTCCTTAAAGCTTGTGTAGCAATACCGTATCCCGTACTTTGCCGACACTTCGCGGAGTCGGCTTCGCCTACTATCACTGATCGCCACAACATCCACATCCAAAAGGCTGCGGTACGCGGCCACGTGGATTTCGCCAAAGGCGCCCACGCCAATCACGCCTGCCCTGAGCTTAGTCATGATTCTTCAACCCTTGTACGAATCAAACAGATTCGCACTAAGTGGGAGCTGTCGAAACGCTTTCCGAAAACTCCAAAGATTGACTCCGGCAGCAGAACGATGGCAATATTCTGCCGCCTTTAGTGCTTGCACACGGACTGGCCTTTAGCCGCGGAATGCAAACGAGTAGAGTTCCGCATTCTTGAGATGGAATTTCAGGCTGATTGGCTGCGTACGGAGCCGCGAGACGTCCTGGCCATGCGCCCAAGCGATGACGTGACGCAGGCTGTCACCCTCGAAGCGGAGTGACGATCCAAAAGCGTTGATAGCGCGGCCCGCGGCATCTGTGATCTCCACTGTGATCTCTCCACCGGGCCGGGTCTGCGCGTTGATCTCAAGTCGGGTGCCGGAGAAAATCAATGGCACCGTCGTCAGAGTGCCCGTCTCCGAACCAGCATCCACAGAGACAAACCGATCCAGTTTCCACTTCACCAGTCCAATACTGCCGGTGTATTTGGTACCCCGGCCCGTGCCCTCTGACTTGTACAGACACGGAGTGCCGTGGGTGTAGTTCGATCCCCCGTAGTACAACCAGATCTCATCCCCCACTCGCAGGGCTTGCGCAGGCGTGACGAACAGCCCGCAGTCCCATTCATCAAGTCGGCCGCGAAGCACGCACGGCAAACGAAACGGACGTTCCCAATGCACGAGGTCCCGCGAAACACCCAGTTGCAACTCAAACGGGCCTTCCTGATTTCCAAAGCGGCCATCGTTGTTGATCGTGAATACCCACGGGAATGACAAGGTACAACTCTCGTGGCGATAGATCCCCATGCCGTAGAACTCGGTGCGCATTTCCCGAGCATTGTCAGGAACGTCAAGAAGGGGGCGAACTTCTTCAATCCGTTCCAGGGATCCTGCATCGTCCCGAAGATCGGGGACGAGGGCTAGCTCAGGTCGCGTCCACGTTTCAAAATCTTGGCTTGTTATCACATAAAAAACGCGACGTTGATGTCCTCGGATCTCCGTCATGATTTTCACAAAGGCTACGTAGAGGGAACGCTGTTCGTCGTAATACCCCGTAATCACGTCTCCGCCAGGGGAAATTGGCACTGTGCTCAATGGCTTCCAGTGAAGGCCATCGGGAGAGGTCATCGAGTGGTAGCCGAACTTATTTTCGATGTTCGTAACCCAACACAACATCTTGTACCTGCGTGCCGGATCAGGATCATGAACATCCTTTATTACATTCGGCAGCAGACAAGCGTTTGCCACAGCATTGTGCCTGACAGCTTTGAGGCAGGGAGTCGTGCCGACTAGAGGCTTTTCCCATGAAACACCGTCGTTGCTGACGGCATACAAAGCAGCGTAATCAGGAAAATAGTCCGGCGCCTCGCCGTTGTACCACATCTTGAAAAGCTTCTCTTGCTGATCGAAGATGACGGTTCCGTACAACTCCAGTCGCCAACCTTCCCAGGGGAGAGTTGGCCTAACCAGGGGATTCTGCGGATGCTTCTCGCCGGGATGCAGACTGAAGCAGACAGCATGGGTCTCGCGAACCAGCACTTGATCTACGAACAGCTGGCACTTGTCTTCTACATTAAAGGGACTCGCCTGACTTATCTCGACTTGAAAAGTGTCGGTAGCTGGTATTGCAAATTTCGATGCAGATAAAGCACGCGGAAAGGCAATGGCGCTGGACGCGCTAACCGCCAGAAAGTCACGCCTGTTCATTGGCACGCAATGCCTCCAAGCTTGCAGCGATAACACACACAGTTGTGCCTTCCCCTCTTCTCCTGGCGGAACAAGAACCGGTCAGAAGATGTATTTCAAGCCAATCTGAATGTCTCGCGGATCGTGGGCTTGGCCGATCACGCCGAACGACGGTGTGCCAAATTGGTTTCCAGGGATCAAGAAATTGGGATGATTCAAAATATTGAACGCTTCAACCCGAAATTGGAGCCCCTGGCTCTCCCTGATCCGAAATTCACGATGTACAGCAAAATCCAGGCTGATGATGCCAGGTCCCTCAACAGTGCTTCGTCCTGCATCCCCATAAGTGAATGCCGGTGGCGTGGCGAAACATGAGGTGTTGAACCATTTAGTGAGTGTTCGACGAGACGGCGAAAGATTAGGATTACAAATCTTGTCTGGCCATTGGGAATCGGAGGATCCCGTATTTAGCGTGTCCCCTGGAAGAAACACAGTCACCCAAGCACCGTCCGAAAAAGTAGATATTGCTTGAGCACTCCAACCACCAACAAGCTTCGAACCCAGGCCTTCGGTCAGGAATGACTTTCCGCGTCCGAAGGGGAGCTGATAGTCCGCCGTTAGTACTAACCTTCTACCAATGTTGCCTGATGAGAGCGCCTTATTCTTTTGCGGAGATACGTTCACCGACCTGTCTTCTGGCTCTCCATCTATATCAAGTCTGCTATCCGAAGTGTCAATCGCCTTCGACCAAGTAAACGCTGCGAGAAGCTCCAGTCCGTCAGGTCCCGCACGCTTGACAACCTTTAGGTTGAGCCCGTTATACCAAGCATCTCCGTCGGCCTTGTAAAAACTCATGTAACCAAAGTTGGGAAAGGGCCTGCGGGGTTGCAAGGCGCCGGGCCCGGGAGGGGCGTCATTGAGACCAACTCCTTCGGTCTCATTAAATGTCCGCGACGCTTCGTATCCAGCGTCAACCAGCCAGTTCTTAGCGAACTCACGTTCTATATCGAACCCGACGTCATGAGTAAGCGACAACTTGATCGGGTTTTCCACGCCGCCAGCGGAGGGAACTCCACTTGTCGTCCCCGCCCCCGATGGGAAAGGATCGGAGAAGGTTATTGTAGGTTGAGTTGGATCACTGTTGTACGTTAACACTGCAGTTCCAGGACGCGGATTCGCACCAAGTTGCTGAATCATGCCAACGATTGGCTCACCCGCATAAATACCGTAACCGCCACGAAGCACGGTTTTATCCGACAGCCGATAGGCCAAACCGAGCCTCGGAAGGAGTCCTTCTGAGGCCATGAATCTCACTAGAGGCCGATTGGGAGGAAATAGTCCCGTCTGGGAGTTGAGGGGCGGGTCGAGCGTTCCGGTCGCAGGATTGAAGTTGGTCGAGAACCCATATTTATCCTTCCACGGAAGCCTCCATTCATACCGCAGACCCAGACTGACAGCTAACTTGGGCGTAGCTTTCCAATTGTCCTGAATATAAAAATACGCACTGCTTTGGTTTAAATTCTCCTGCAGGGCTGTTCCAGCTGCTCTCGTGAAATCGGGGTTCCCTAGCAGGAAATCTGCAAATCCATTGCCGGTATACCGACCGGAGAAGTCGAAAAGTGAGCGGCTTTGTTCCAAGATCGGATTGAAACTTCTTAGATAGTCCACCCCTACTTTTAAAAGGTGGCTTCCATGCTGGAATGAGAGATGGTCTTTTATGAACCAGTTGCCAACTATAACTGGTCCTATTACGGAAAAGCTCCCTAGTCCGGCGAGTCCTTGCACGCTAACGATGGGGACTCCGCATTTATCGATGCCATCCGACAGCAACTGGGGAATGCCCAGTGTCTGGACAAAATTGCATCCCAGATTGTTAGCTTGCAGGATGAACGGGCGCCGGTAGTAGTTGATTCCTGCCTCATTTACAAATCTGCTTGAGAACGTATGAGTATTCGCCAACGAGGCAACTATACTTGTAAGGGGTAAATGGAAGGAGAAGGCATCGATCACGTTGGGGCCGTCGTCCGGGTTCGACGCCCAAGTGAATTGGGCCATCCAGCGGTCATTTGGCGAAGTATCGAAATCCGCTCTGGACATCCACTGAGGGTTATCTGTAGCTACGCTTGTGTTCGGACTTGCAAAATTTAGAGGCCCCGCTGCATTCGGTTCCGGCCAAAATTGCAGAAATTTCTGGGAGATCCCACTGATTCGATTAGGTGGAATTGTGTTGTTCGGAAAGGGTTGACCGGTGCTCGGATCGATGATCGTCGAAGGGAAAATTCCTTGTTTCTCCTGATCTGAAGGGACGACTCCCGTAAGAGCCGCATATTGACGAATGCTATCCATCTGGTAAGAGACAAAAAACCACGCCTTATCCTTGCCGTTCCAAACGTGGGGGATGTAAATGGGTCCACCCACGGTTCCTCCGTATTCATTTCTCTTAAAGGGCGTCTTCTTCTGGGCAAAGAAGTTTTGCGCGTCGAGTTTATCGTTGCGGAGGAATTCGAAGGCGTCCCCATGCAATTGATTTGTCCCACTCTTGGTAACGGCGACGACCTGCGCGCCGGGCATAATCCCGAGTTCTGCGTCGTACAGACCTGACTTGACCTGAAATTCCTGAATAGCATCGATATTCGGATAGAACGTGGTTCCGCCGTTTCCCTGAATAATCAGTGCGCCGTTCAAGTACACGACGTTGTCACTCCTTCTCAGCCCCCGCGTGAGGAAGTTCAGGGCGTGGATGCCCCCCCCTTGAATATTGTCGGGAGTCGGGAGCACTCCTGGAACCAAGGTGGTGAGCGTAAGCCAGTCGCGTCCATTCAGAGGCAAAGCCTCGACTTGGCGATTACCAATAACCTGTCCCACGGACGATTCGTCGGTATCGAGAAGCGGAGCTTGCGTTTCCACCTCGACTCTCTGTGAGACCTGGCCGACTGTAAGTGAGAAGTCGATGCGAAGCGTCTTGCCGATCTGCAAAACAATGCCGTTTTCGACGGCTGTAGCAAAGGTCGGGGCTTCAGCTTGGATTTGGTATTCTCCAACTGGAAGCTGAGAGAGTACGTAATCACCCGTCGTGCTAGTCAAAGCCGTGAATGTTTGGCCGGTGGCGACATGTCTGGCAGTCACTCTCACGCCTTGCACAAAAGCCTGCCTCGGATCCTGAATACTACCGACAATCGTGCCGTTGGCAATTTGAGCATTTAGTGGACCGACACAAAGGATGCAAACCGCAGCAAGTTCCAGGATCGTCCTTCTACGTGCACGGAACATATCCGCCTCCCTGGGCAGGAGAGCCTGGCTTTCGAACGCTCTTCCACCTCTTTTATCGTATTCTGTCGACCG
>JAICWG010000192.1 GCA_025934915.1 Nitrospira sp. | reverse complement strand
CGTTCGAGTAGTCCTCCATCAGTTCCTTGAGCAGACGACTGCCCTCAATGACGTTGTGGGCCGCCTGTTTAAATAAGTCAAAAAACGCTTCTTCTTTGGGAAGTAGGCCGAAAATCATGGTTCATACTCCTGATTCACATGCGTGCGCCGCTGATGAGCGAGCGGACGACCCGCCGATTCCAACCAACGTCTTTACCATCGTACGAGGCCCGTTGCCCACGTCAGTCCGCCGCCGAAACTGCCGAGCAACACCAGATCACCCGTCGAGATATTCCCGCTGCGAACCGCATCATCGAGCGCGATCGGAAGCGACGCTGAGGACGTATTGCCATAGCGTTCGATCACCGATGCCAATCGGCCCTGGTCGATGCGCAGACGATTGGTAAGATGAGACAAGATTCGACCGTTCGCTTGGTGGAGGACAACCTGTTTGAGATCTCCTGGACAAAGGCTGAATTCTTTCAAGATCTCCAGCATGGCTTGTTCTATCCGGCGAACGACGATCCGAAAGAGCGACGCCCCATGCATGCGAAGCGTATGCTCCTGATTGCGCAACCTGTCTGATGACAAGGGTGTCCGTGATCCTCCGCTCGGGACTCGAATGAGCCCATGGTGCGCCCCATCGGCATACAACCTGATCCCCAGCACTCCCCGCCACTCGAGGCTTCGGTCCTCTTCACCCCGCAGTATGGCGGCACCGGCCCCGTCGCCGAACAACAGCGCCGTCGCTTCATCCTGAAGATCGAGCGATCGAGACTTGACCTCCGAGGCCACAATAAGACAGGTCTTGGCCTGTCCGCTCTGAATCATGGCCTGTGCCATCGATAGCCCATACAAAAACCCCGAGCAGGAGGCGGACACATCAAATGCCCCCACTTGTCTACATCCCAATCCTCGTTGGACCGAACAGGCCGTTGAAGGAAACACCATATCGGGAGAGGTCGTGGAAAGAATGATGGCATCGATAGAAGAAGCGGCGCAATCCGCAGCATCAAGTGCTCGGCGTCCCGCCGCAATGGCCATATCGGAAGACGCCTCGTGATCTCCGGCCCAATGACGTGTTCGAATACCGGTCAGCCGTTGGATTCTCAGCGGGGACAGTCTCAATTTAGAAGCGATTTCCTCATTGGATACGACCCGAGAAGGGAGATAACTGCCTGTTCCAATGATCCTGGTTCGAATCATGCCCCCACCACGATCTACACGGACAAAATTGTTCGTACGTCCAACATGGGCCGGGATTATAGGGAGCATGAGGGGGTAGGTCAACCAAAGTGCCACAAATCGCCAGTGTCATTGCTTTTTTTCCATATCCTTGCTATCTCTATTCCCCGATGCGTCCTCAATCTATTCGAATCAATTCCAGCCCGTTATCTAGGTCCTCAGGTTTATGCCTGGCGGCTTGGCTCGGCATTGGCTCTCTGTTTATGGCCTCGTGCGCTGGTGATTTCTCGCCCAGCGACGTGCGAAGCGGGATCAAGAAAGCCCTGAGTGGCACCGATGAGCAAATTTTTCTCGGAGATACGGTTGAGAACCACTACCATCCTAACGTCATCATGAAGCGGGGGGAGGCGTACTTTGAGAAAGAAGAGTATGCAGAAGCATTAGTCGAATACAAACATTTCATGGAGCTCCATCGCAGCCACGTCCTGGCTCCGTACGCAGCATTTAGGATCGGAGAAATTCATTTCAAAATGGCGAAGACCATCGATCGTGATCCTGAACCGACCCAAAAGGCCATCGCCGCATTTGAGCAGATGAGAAAAGAATTTCCCGGTAGTCGCTATGATAGCCAGGCTGAGCAAAAACTCGATGAATGCCATGATTGGATCGCTCAGATGCATCTCTTCGTGGGACAATTCTATTACCGGCGAGGCTCTTACCTCGCCGCCACGCATCGGTTCCAGCAAATCTTGAAAAATTATCCTGATAAGCCCATCGCCGCCGATGCCTTGTATTTCCAAGCGAAGGCCTACCATGAAATGGGAGCCGACGATTGGGCAAGGGAGAATCTGATCGTATTGGCGGAAAAGCATCCGAACAGTACCGCTTCGGAGAGTGGAAAGAGTTTGCTGGAGAAAATCGGCGGGGCCCAACCCAGTACGCTCCTAGCCCAGAAGACGGAATCGGTTCCGCTTTCCGACGCCGGCCCGGGAATGGTTAGAAGCAATCGGCTGGCCGCTAGTCCATCTGCACCTTCAGCACTCGGAACGCTCGGCATTCCTCCGTCGCTCGACTCGTTTGGCGCTTCTGCTGCCGCCACACTGGGACAAGGCTTTACAGCCTGCCGTCTTGGCGTGTGGTGCTAACCTCGCGGCTAGCCATCAGCACGTAGCAATCCGCCCAATATTTCCCAACATGCGTGGTGCTGGGTTTCAGCGCGATTTCGTTTGCCCGGATTGGATGGATACTGAAAGATTAAGTGGCGATAACCGTCTACTGGCCTAAATACCAGCCGATCCCGTATCGCTCTAAGAAACTTGTGACCATGGTGAGCGAATTGGCGTAGATCATCACGCCGACGAAGATCAGCATAACACCACTGACGGTTGACACGCCCCACAGATAAGCCCGCACTTCTTTGAAATACGCTAAGAATCGATCGACGCCTAGTGCCGTGAGGAAGAGCGGCAATCCCAACCCGAACGAATAAAATGCCAGCAACACGACTCCATTAAGAAGAGAGTCGGTCGTACTGGCATAGAGAAGAATGGATCCCAACACCGGCCCGACACAGGGAGTCCAGCCGGCGGCGAACGCGACACCGATCAAGAACGACCCTAGGTACCCAGCCGGCCTATTGCGGAACTGATACCGATGTTCCATTTTTAAGAACTTCAGGTTCAGAATTCCAAGCAGATACAGCCCGAACGCGATGATCAACACACCACCAATGCGTCGAATCAGGTCTTGGTGGGTAATCAGTAGTTGACCGAAAAAGCTGGCCGAGGCACCGAACGCAATGAAGACCGATGAAAATCCCAGAATAAACAACAACGAGTTCAAGACAATCGCCTTCTTGAACTTCACCCGTTCGGACGCGTCTGTCAGTTGCTCGACCGACAGGCCGGTAATGTAGGAAATATAGCTCGGCACCAACGGCAGCACGCATGGGGACACGAATGAAAGGAGCCCCGCCGAAAAGGCTGCAATGAGCGAAATCTGTGGGATGGATTGAGTCACGGCTACGACTTCATCAGTTCATGAATCAAGTCACGGGCTTCCGGTGAGTCCCAATCACGTGCACCGAAAATCTTTTGTCGCACGATGCCTCGGCGATCGACCATGAACGTGATCGGAATCGTACGTGCCCCGTATGTCAAGCCCACGCGGTATTCCGAGTCATGAAGAATGGGAAATGTGAGCCCCATTTCTCGCTGGAATGGACGTGTGACCGCCGTGCCCTGTGGATCGGTAGACACCGCCAGGATTTCGAACTCCTTTCGCGGCAACGTTCGATAAAGCTGTTCCATCGCCGGCATCTCGACACGGCATGGCCCGCACCAGGTCGCCCAAAAGTTCAGTAGGACGACCTTCCCCCTGAGCTGAGACAAGCTCATGACATTGCCGGTCAGGTCGCGCAGCATGAAATTCGGCGCTTCGTCACCGACTTGAACGACCCCGCGTTCGAAGCCCGGATGCTTCTTCGGTTTGGGTGATTCTGCCTGGGAGAACGGTGCCGTGCACAACGCTCCGATTACCATGAAGGTGAACACCAAAGCCGCTGGATGAAGTTTCATACCACTATGATCATTCCCTTATTTCAGCTATCGACAGATCCTCTTACTGCGAAGAGTATGTTACAAGTCCGCAAAAACCTGAGTCAAGCAAACGGCAAGTGACAAATTTCTTCCCCCTACGATCGAAGTGATGGACAAAACCGATTGATCCCTCTAGAATTGCCGAAGTTTGTGTGTGGTCTGTCACTCGGCACCACTCGTCACAACCACAATCAGCAGACTCTGCAACGCTGATATTCCATAACCTGAACCCACGAGGGGCATATGCGAGATAATTTCTTATTTACTTCAGAATCGGTCACTGAAGGACACCCGGACAAGATCGCCGACCAGATTTCCGACGGCATCTTGGACGCCATCATTGCTCAGGATAAATACTCCCGCGTCGCCTGCGAAACGATCCTGACCACCGGTATCGCTTTTGTGGCGGGAGAAATTTCCACCAAGGCCTACGTCGAAATACCAGATATTATCAGAGATGTCATTAAGGATGTCGGCTACTGCGATGCGTCGTGGGGATTCGACTTTCATACCTGCTCGGTTCTCACCGCTATTCACCAGCAATCCGGTGATATCGCGATGGGAGTGGATTCTGGAGGGGCCGGCGATCAGGGCTTGATGTTCGGCTATGCCACCAATGAAACGGATGAGCTCATGCCGATGCCGATCGTTTTGGCCCACCGGCTGACCAAACGCCTGGCAGAGGTGCGCAAGAAAAATATCCTGAAGTGGGTGCGGCCTGACGGCAAATCTCAAGTGACGGTCGAGTACAAAAACGGCAAGCCCGTGCGGATCGATACGATCGTCGTCTCCACACAGCACAGCCCCGATGTGACCAGCAAGCAAATTGAGCGCGACATCATGGAAAAAGTCATCAAGCCCGTAATGCCCAAAGGGCTCTATGATCCAACCGGCGTCAAGCATCACATCAACCCGACCGGCCGTTTCGTGGTCGGTGGCCCAATGGGCGACACCGGCCTCACAGGCCGGAAGATTATCGTCGACACCTATGGTGGTCATGGCAGCCATGGCGGCGGCGCCTTCTCGGGCAAAGATCCCACAAAGGTGGACCGTTCCGCTTCCTATATGGCCCGCTATATTGCCAAGAATCTCGTGGCCGCTGACCTGGCCGACAAGTGTGAAGTGCAGCTGGCCTACGCAATCGGGGTCGCCGATCCGGTGTCTGTACTCGTCGACACCAAGGGCACTGAAAAAGTGTCGGTCGATATTCTCGACAAACTCGTGCGCAAGCATTTCCCCATGACTCCCCGGGGCATCATCGATCATCTCAAGCTCCGGCGGCCGATTTTCCGAAAGACGGCCGCGTACGGACACTTCGGACGCAACGAGCCTGAGTTCACATGGGAGAAAACCGATAAGATGAAGGCCTTGCGCAAGGACGCCGGGCTGTAACTCTGATTAGGCTAAGGCCAAGGTTAAGGTTCCGTAACTGAGGCTCAGGCATAGGGAGTGAGGATGAGTGTCTAGCTCAGCCTCAACCTTAACCTGAGCCTTCTTTTCGAGAAGGAGGATTGCGTGGATTACGATGTCAGAGATATCAAGCTGGCAGACCAAGGCAGATCGAAGATCGAGTGGGCTGAAGCAACGATGCCTGTGTTGCGGTTGATTCGTAAGCGCTTTAAACGACAACAGCCGCTGAAGGGTGTTCGCGTCACAGCCTGTTTGCATGTGACCACTGAAACGGCGAACCTGGCTATCACGCTGAAAGCTGGCGGCGCCGATGTCCGCCTCTGTGCCTCGAACCCTCTCAGCACCCAGGACGATGTTGCCGCCGCATTGGTGCAACACGAAGGCATCCCGACCTTTGCGATTAAGGGCGAAGACAACCCCACGTACTATCGCCACATCGAGTCTGCCATCGCTCATCGCCCACATGTCACCATGGATGACGGCGCCGACGTGGTCTCGCACCTGCATTCTAAGCGAAAAGAACTGTTGCGGAACGTCATTGGAGGCACAGAAGAAACCACCACCGGTGTGATCAGGTTGCGCAGCATGGCCGAAAAGAAAGTCCTCAAGTTTCCGGTGATTTCCGTCAACGATGCCGATACCAAACATATGTTCGACAATCGCTACGGCACTGGACAATCCACCATGGACGGCATCGTGCGCGCCACGAACCGCTTGATCTGTGGCTCTGTCGTTGTCGTTGTCGGTTATGGCTGGTGCGGGCGCGGCATCGCCATGCGGGCCAAGGGCATGGGGGCCGACGTCATCGTGACCGAGATAGACCCGTTGAAAGGTCTTGAGGCAGTCATGGATGGATTCCGTGTGATGCCGATGGAACAAGCCGCCCCGGTCGGCGATTTCTTCGTGACCGTCACCGGCAACATCCACGTCATCCGTGGCGAACATTTTTCCGCCATGAAAGACGGTGCCATTGTCTGCAACAGCGGACACTTCAACGTAGAGCTGGATATCCCGACCCTCGAAAAGCTGGCCGGCACGCGTCGGGTGGTTCGTAGCGGAGTCGAGCAATTTACGCTCAAAAAGAACGGTCATCGTGTCAGCTTGCTCGGCGAAGGGCGGCTCGTCAACCTCGCCACAGCCGAGGGGCATCCGTCCAGCGTCATGGACATGAGCTTTGCCAACCAGGCACTGAGCGCGGAGTATATCGTCAAGAATTACAAACAGCTCGAAAAGAAGGTCTATCCCGTGCCTCCGGCCATCGACAAAGAAATCGCCCGGCTCAAGCTGGCCGGCATGGGCGTGACAATCGACACATTGACAGCGGAGCAGAAGAAGTATCTTGCATCCTGGGAAATGGGAACGTAGACAGCATGGTGCGGCGCGGGTACTCTCAGTGCTCGCTCACCGCGCATGCAGGATCGATTTGATTTTCAAATAGCGGGCGCTGCTCGCTAAGGTCAAGAGCGCGTCTCGGCGCGCTCGGGTGGGTGGGTGAGATAGTGCGCGCAGGTG
The DNA here is from genome assembly GCA_025934915.1 of Nitrospira sp. Classification (GTDB taxonomy): domain Bacteria; phylum Nitrospirota; class Nitrospiria; order Nitrospirales; family Nitrospiraceae; genus Nitrospira_D. Next base: position 1,510 of record JAICWG010000192.1, on the reverse strand, counting down.
AGAGCACCCGCACCACACCTGCGGAGAGAGGAATAATAAAGGAAAGGCCACCTGAGAAGGTGGCCTTTTAGTTTTGAGTCAGCTCTTGCATGCCCTTCTGGCTAAGACTCTTTGCGGTTTTGCTTTTGAGGCCGATTGCAATCTCGTGGTAGAGTGTGAGCAAGGAGCCGTTGTGAACCCCTCCACATTCCAACCGCTGTCGCTTGCAGATTTTGATATCTCCTCTGAGCGGGGATTCCTGCCGTCGGATCCTTGCCAAACTCTGCCCGACTGTCCGGTGCTGAACCATCTGAGCCGTGAGATGCCGAAGTTGCTGAGCACCCGACAGATCCGACGGTTTATCGACGAACGACCGTCATTGCTCCCATCCGCTCCAGCGAGTTGGCATGAGGACGAATATCGAGCGGCAATGCGGATTCTTTCATTCGCCGGCCATGCCTATGTCTGGGAAACACCAGGACAGCCAGCCGTCAAGCTCCCTTTCCAACTTGCGCGGCCGTGGTATGAGATCGCCCAGAAGCTAGGCTGTCCTCCGGTACTTTCCTATGTTTCCTACGCGCTGGACAATTGGCGGCGGCTTGACGAAACGAAGCCGATTCAGCTCGATAATATTGTGTTGCTGCAGAACTTTCTCGGTGGGCTGGATGAAGAATGGTTCGTCGTGGTTCACATCCAGATCGAGCGGCAAGCGGGGTCTGGCCTGGAAGGCCTACTGCTGGCGATCAACGCAGCCTCAAAAGGGAAAGACGACGAAGTTCTGTTGGGATTACAGGCTCTGGCGTCCGCGCAAACCGCCATGCGGGACACCCTGCTTCGCATGAAAGAGCGCTGCGATCCCTACATGTATTACAACCGTGTGAGACCCTACATCCACGGCTGGAAAAATAGTCCATCCCTGCCGGAAGGTCTCATCTATGACAACGTCGAAGCCTATGCACAACAGCCGCAGCAGTTTCGTGGCGAGACCGGTGCGCAGAGTTCAATCGTGCCTTGTCTAGACGCGGGGCTAGGCATCCGCCATGTGCCTGATCCCTTGACGGTGTATCTACAAGAAATGAGGGAATACATGCCGCCAAGCCACCGCGCCTTTCTGCAGGCCCTGGAGAGCCAAACTGACGGTCAGGGGCGCGCTGTCCTTTCCGGCTATGTCCATGATCGCAGACAGCATCATCCTGAACTGTGGTCCGCCTACTCTGCTTGCGTCGGCCTGCTGGCGCAGTTCCGGGAAGTTCACATCGGCTACGCCGACAGCTACATCAATCGTCAGCATCAGACCAATGCGGCCAATCCCACAGCGGTGGGCACCGGCGGCACCCCCTTCATGACTTACCTGCAGAAGCACCTTGACGAAACTAAACAAGCCATCGCGGCCTAGGCTCAGGACTCATTCTTTGAGATAGAAGATGACGGTTGCGGCGATGCAGATGGCCGAGAAGAACGTGTGAGCGCAGCGGTCGTACCGCATGGCAATACGGCGCCAATCCTTGATGCGACCGAACATGATCTCGAT
>JAICWG010000187.1 GCA_025934915.1 Nitrospira sp. | reverse complement strand
GCTTGGCAAGTTGCAACGGTCTCTTCGGCTTCCAAAATCTTTGTTTCGATCTGGTCCCATTCCTTTTGTTCCTTGTACGACAGACCTTTTCGTTTGGCCGGGACTGAGCTCTCCTTGGAGGGCGGAGATCTTCTTTCTTCCGTCTCTTTTTTCGTTTGCGCAGCTTCCCATTGGGCATAGTCGGCAAACCACTCGGCGTGGCCAATCCCATCGAGCGCCAGGAGTCTAGTGGAGACGCGGTCTAAGAGCCACCGGTCGTGTGTCACCAAAACAAGCGCGCCGGTAAATTCCAGCAAACTGTCTTCCAGCACATCGAGCGTCGGGATGTCCAAATCGTTCGTCGGCTCGTCGAGGAGCAAGAGATCAGCTGGTTGGAGCATAAGCTGCGCGATCAGCAGCCTCGCCTGCTCGCCGCCTGATAAGCGCGAGATCGGCAGATCGAGCTGTTCCGGCCTGAAGAGAAAGCGCTTGGCCCATGAGACCAGATGCACAGACCGGTCCTGATAGACGACGGCATCGCCGCCTGCTGGGGCAAGGGCGCGTCCCAACGTGGCTTGCTGGTCCAATGACTCGCGGTGTTGCTCGAAGGTCACGACGCGCAGCCGATCGGCACGCGTGATGATGCCGCTATCCGGCTCTACTATACCGGCTAAGAGCTTGAGGACGGTTGTTTTACCACTACCATTGGGGCCAAGGAGACCAATCCGCTCGCTCGGACCTAACAACATGTCCACGTTCGATATAATCAGCTTCCCGCCCAGTGATTTCTCAATACCTTTTGCGACCAGTAACTGCTTGGACTTTCGTCCCGAGGCTCTGAAGTCGATCCCGGCCGATGTATTCCCCTGCCGCGACTCGATATCGTTCAGTTCGTCAATCAACCGACCGGCTGAATCGATCCGGGCTTTGGCTTTGGTCGTGCGGGCTTTGGGTCCTCGCCTGAGCCATTCCACTTCCCGGCGCACTCGATTGGCGAGTGAGGCCTGATAGTCGGCCTGTGCCTGTAATGCCGCATCGCGCTGTTCCAAAAATTCGCTGTACCGGCCGTTTGCTTGAAAGACGCCATTGGCGTATCGGCGATTCAATTCCCAAATCCGTGTGGTCACCGATTCCAAGAATCGCCGATCATGGCTGATGACGATGAAAGCATGGGGTTCGGCTTTCAACAGACTTTCGAGCCAGAGGATGCCTTCGACGTCCAAATGGTTGGTCGGCTCATCCAGGAGCAGCACGTCCGGTTCCAATATCAGCGATCGTGCAATCGCCAGCCGTTTCTTCCATCCGCCCGACAGCGTCGAGACGGATTGGTCTGAGCGAACAAACCCACCGAGGCTGAGGGCTTTGGCAAGACGTGCTCCTTGCTCATGTGGGTCTAACCCCTCGTCCAGAAGGACTTGGAACAGCGCATCTTCGACCGAGTATTGATCGGCAAATGATGGTTCTTGCGGGACATAGCCGATATGGAGCCGCCGCCGCACAGATCTGGTGCCGCGATCCGGCTCCTCAAGGCCGGCCAATATCTTGAGCAGCGTAGACTTCCCTGATCCATTGGGACCGATCAGCCCGACATGATCGCCTTCGCAGAGTCCGAGCGACAGATCGGTAAATAACGGCTTCACCCCATAGCTTTTCCCAAGAGACTCACAACTGAGCAGTAGGGTTGGTGGCATGATTCGATGTGAGCAGTGTACCTGATCGAAGCTCTAGTGAGCAGGCTTTTCGGCAACCGTTTTATGCAGCGACTAGCAGTCACCTGTGCGAAGATTACGGAGTTTTTTGTTCCTCGAACGCGCGAAGGAGGTCGGAGACCGAAAGTACCCCGATGATCGTAGCATCAGCGGTAACCGGCAGATGTCGGATGCTCTGCTTCTTCATCAGCGACATGGCTTCGGCGAGTGACTCATCTTCTTCAATCGTAACAAGTGGCCGGCTCATGCAAGTGACGACGGTCGTGGTATTCGGGTCAAGTCCCTTGGCGACGGCTTTGCGTGTCAGGTCTGAATCGGTGACGATGCCGATATACCGAGACCCGTCGTCGACGATCAGCGAGCCGACTTTGTGCTTCAGCAATAGCTGCCCCGCTTGTTTGATGGTCGCATCCCGGTGGATGCTCCGCACATCATGCGACATATAGTCTTCAACTAACGCCGTCTCGATCCCCTTCTTTTTTCTCGTTGCCTGCAGTCGACGACGCAATTCGAGATCGGCCAGACAGCTTTCCAATACTTGCCGTCGCTGTTGAAGGCTCTCCTGCTCAATATTGTGAGTTCCGCTTTCCTGCGCCTCTTCAGGCAACAGTGCCGATTCCCCTGTCTTTGCAAAAAAGTAGGCCTCTGATTGATCCGATGCCGCGCCGAACACCTGAGCGATCAGCTCTTCCGCCGCTTCGTCGAAATCTTCAAGTGAAACCGACCCCCGCCTTCGCGAGAGGAAGGGCTGAAATTTCACGAGCTGTTGCTTGAACCGCTCGACATACCGATCGAGAATATCACTCCGCGTCAACCCCGTGCGAACTCGTTTCGGCATCATCTTCCTCCTGTTGTGAGCGAAAGAATACCCTATGTGAAGATGACGCTCAAGAGGTCGCTGAGGCGCATCCTTCGACAACGTCTTATTCGAATCTTGCCGCTTGATTTTTTATCTGCGACCCCTTATGCCATCCAAACCGGATCGAGCCAGCTGATTCGCGGTTCCGAGATCTACTGCCATGAGGGAATTGGTATTCATTGTCTTGATGCTGCTCAATTCCGGCTCGGTCTATGCGGAATGGAAGCCCGTCGAGAAACGGTACCAACCTATGAGTCTCGAGACTCTCTACTTCGATCCGGAGACGATTCATCGAGAGGGGACTCGTGCAACGCTCTGGCAATTAACGGATCTCAAGTGGAACAGTACAACACGATTCTTGTCCTTCAAGACCCACAAGGAATTTAACTGTGAACAGTCTCGCGTGCGGGTCCTGCAAGTTATCGAATTTTCCCGCCAGATGGGCACCGGCAGATCAGCCTCTGGTTACATCGAAAACGGGAACTGGCAGCCGGTAGAAGCGCGCAGCGTCAATCACGCGCTTTGGAAGATGGCTTGCGGGAAACGCTAACCCTCCACCGCTGTCCGACGACGATTCTCTACGGCTAAACATCGTAATAGAGAAAGAACTCGTACGGATGCGGCCGCAAGCGCATCTGATCGATCTCCTTGCTCCGCTTATAGCCGATCCAGGCCTCAATCAGGTCCTCGGTAAACACTTCCCCTTTGAGCAGAAATTGGTGATCCTTTTCTAAGCTGTTGATCGCCTCATCTAGACTCCCGGGCATGGTTGGAATACTCGCCGCCTCTTTCGGATCGAGATCATATAGATCTTTTTCAGCCGGCTCACCTGGATTGATCTTGTTCTGAATGCCGTCGAGCCCCGCCATGAGCATAGTGGAGAATGCCAAATAAGGATTACAGGATGGATCGGGAAACCGCACTTCGATCCGCTTCGCCTTTGGACTTGGAGAGTACATCGGAATACGGATGCCGGCCGATCGGTTCCGGCTGGAATAGGCCAATAGCACCGGCGCTTCAAACCCGGGCGTGATGCGTTTGTAGGAATTCGTCGTCGGATTCGTAAAGGCTGCCAGCGCTGCCGCATGCTTCAAAATGCCGCCGATATAATACAAACAGAGCTGCGAGATACCGGCATAGTCTTTCCCGGCAAAGAGCGGTTTCCCATCTTTCCAGATGCTCTGGTGCGTGTGCATTCCCGATCCGGCATCACTGAAGAGCGGCTTCGGCATGAACGTCACCGTCTTGCCATGTCGGCGCGCCACGTTTTTAACGATGTACTTGTACAACATCATCTTGTCCGCGGTCCGCAAAAGGGAATCAAATCGGATATCGATTTCAGCCTGCCCGGCCGAGGCCGTCTCGTGATGATGCTTTTCGACCTCGATGCCGACCTTTTCCATTTCCATGACCATCTCGCTCCGGATATCTTGCTGGGTATCCGCCGGAGCCACAGGGAAATACCCTTGCTTATGTCGGATCTTTCCTCCTAGGTTGATTCCCTCTTGCCCCATGTTCCATGCGCCTTCCTCCGAGTCGATGTAGTAGAAGCCGCTGTGGCTGGTTTGGTCGTAACGGGCATGATCGAAGATAAAAAATTCGGCTTCCGGCCCCCACAATGAGTTGTCGCCGATCTTGGTACTCTGGAGATATTTCTCAGCCTTTTGCGCGATGAACCTGGGGTCACGTTCGTAATTTTCCCGAGAAATCGGATCCACGACATTTCCGGCCATGCTGAGCGTCGGCACCGCGGTGAACGGATCCAGGCAGGCTGTGGTAGGGTCCGGCACCACCAACAAATCACTGTTGTTGATGGCCTTCCAGCCTCGAATCGACGATCCATCGAGGCCGGACCCGTCCTTGAACAGCTCTTCCTTCAGCTCGCTCACAGGGATGGTCATATGCTGCCATACACCCGGTAGATCGACGAACTTCAGATCGACCATCTGGACCCTGTGTTTCTTGGCGAACTCCAATACCTCACGCACGTTCATGCCCATCCTCCTTTGACAGATCCTCCGCGATCATGTTCCACCGCTAGGACCCTGTACCGTCATAGCGCGGTCTCTCCGGTTTCTCCCGTCCGAATGCGCACCACCTCGTTCAACTCTCGAACGAAAATTTTCCCGTCCCCGATACTACCAGTCTTTGCCGCGTTGGTGATGGCCTCAATCACCCGAGACACCTGGGCATCTGTCACCGCTACCTCGATTTTCACCTTGGGGACAAATTCAATTGTATACTCTTGGCCTCGATAGGTTTCCTTATGGCCTTTCTGACGTCCAAACCCTTTGACTTCCGATACGGTCATCCCCTGGACACCGATTTCCAACAGGGCATCCTTGATCTCTTCCAGTTTGAACGGTTTGACGATGGCCTCAACCAGCTTCATGTCGACGCCTCCTTGCTCGACCAGCTCGGAAATCCCAGACGGCTCTTAGATGGACCCTCTTCAGGAGCTATGCGCAGCTAACCACCGAGCCATGCCTCTCGTCACGCAAAAGCCATGGCCACTCCCCCTTTCCCGCTGCTTCGGGGGAGCCATCATAGCCCATCTTTTTCCATCACTCAACGTGGAAATCGTGTAAATTCATCAATTTACTCGACCTCTTTTATGGCCTACGCTCCGCGTCTTGAGTGGATACGTGAAAAACCCCCAAGTAGCGAAGCAGCCTTGACGACTTATTCCTATCCGTAATCACTGGATAAATGTCGGAGGAGCATTTGGTGCTTAGGGAAGGGAACCAGTAGAAGTTATGACTGCTTAATACGGTAGCCGTTTGTAATCGGCATCCGTCGGTCCTTACCGAAGGCGCGGTGTGTAATCTTGACGCCAATGGGTGCCTGACGTCGCTTAAACTCACTGCTATCGACCATCCTAACCACACGCGTGACCGTTGCGCGATCGAATCCTGCCTCGACGATTTCATCAAGCGAGCGATCTTCTTCGACGTACGCCCGAAGAATGGGATCGAGCACAGTGTACGGTGGAAGGGAATCTTCATCCTTTTGATTCGGCCTTAGCTCAGCGGTCGGCGGTCGGTCCAGAATACGTTTGGGAATCACCGGCGATGGACCGAGTTCATTTCGGAACCTCGCTAGGCCATAGACCATCGTCTTCGGCACATCCTTAATGACGGCGAACCCACCGGCCATATCGCCGTACAGAGTCGAGTACCCTACGCTCCCCTCGCTTTTGTTCCCGGTGGCCAAAACCAGATGCCCAAACTTATTGGATACAGCCATGAGCATATTGCCGCGAATGCGCGCCTGAAGGTTTTCCTCGGTCGCGTCCTCCGAGCAATCTACAAATGACGGTGCCAGCGACTGTCGATAGGCTTCAAATGTCGGAGTAATCGGGATGGTATTCAAGCCGATGCCGAGACACCGTACGAGTTCCACAACGTCCTCTTTGCTTTCATGTGAGGTGTACGGAGACGGCATGAAAACGCCGAGGACTTGTTTGGCGCCAAGCGCATCCACAGCGATTGCCGCGGTCACCGCCGAATCGACGCCGCCGCTCAACCCAATCACCACTCGCGTAAATCCATTCTTTTGGACATAATCTTTCACGGCCAGTACCAGGGCGCGATACACCTCTTCGATCTCATCCAATGACTCTGCTAGCCCTGGCACGATTCGAGTCCGCTTCTTCTTTTTTATCGCCGTCTCGTTCACCACGAGGCGATCGACGGCTGAACCAACTTTTCCGGTCAATGCCGCCTTTCGCCCATGAGTTATACGCCCACGTGAAACGGCATCCACATCCAAATCGGTCACAAGCAACTCTTCCCGAAATGCGTGACCACGGGCAATCACGTTGCCGGATGGGTCCAGAATCAAACTGTTTCCGTCGAAGACCAGCTCGTCTTGGCCTCCAACCATGTTCGTATACGTGACAATGACTATGCTTTCCCTCGCTCTCGTTGCCAGCATTTGCTCTCTCGATCGACCTTTGCCGACATGAAAAGGGGAGGCATTGATATTGACGATCACCTCAGCACCGGCCGCTGCTTGTACACGAGTAGGCCCTTCCGGCAACCAAATATCTTCGCAGATGGACACTCCGATTGTCGTTCCGTTGACGAGAAGCAACGGGAGTCTCCGCCCGGGACGAAAATAGCGGCTTTCATCAAATACTCCATAGTTGGGCAAACACCACTTTCTATAACTACCGACCAACTTGCGATCTGCAATCAATGCTGCCGCATTGTAGAGCGTATGCCGGTCGGCTGAGACGATCGACCGCCAGGGGGAATGCGAGTCGCATTGGTCTTCCTGCCCCACGTACCCTACCACGGCAACCAAACCGCGACAGACTTGCGTGATCTCATTCAGAGCCCGTAAGTTATCTGCCACAAACTGCGACTTGAGAAGCAGGTCCTCGGGCGGATAACCGGTAATGGCCAGTTCAGGAAATACAACCAGGTCGGCTTTGGCCTTCTTCGCATCTCGCAGCCAGGTCGTAATGCGGTGGACGTTGCCGGTGAAATCCCCGACAGTTGGGTTCATCTGTGCCATTGCGATTCGCAACATCCGCATAGAACTCCGGCAAACCGGCCTATCCCCATGGCCAAGCGCACTCTACACAGGAGATCGGTTCATATTGACTCCGCCCTTGAGGCAAGAGATGCGCAATTAAGCATGACCATGAGGAGAGACTCGCGAAACTGAATACCACTGCTCAAACACGTGTTTTTCAATCGGTCCTATGCGAACCTGTCCAATACGTTCCGGCCATACCCCAATGACTCGCCCTCCCGATACTTTTTTGTCATGAAGCATGGCGTTCCATATCTTCTGCGGTGTCCACCGCGGCATACGGTCACTTAGCCCTGCCTCATTCACGATGCGCCGAATCTCTTCAACCACCGCACGAGCACAAATCCCCTGAAAACAGGCGAGTTCGGCTTCCTGTACCAATCCAATCCCCACCGCTTCTCCATGGACGAATGACTTATATCCCCCCAACGCTTCAAGGGCATGTCCGATGGTATGGCCATAGTTGAGGATGCGTCTGCGATCGGATTCTCGCTCATCCGCGGCCACCACCTCTGCCTTTATCTCACAGGATCGTTTCACCACGGTCGCAACGACACCAGGCGCTTGCCTCCGTAGCTCAGACATGTGCCGCTGCAGATAGGCAAAGAAAGACTCGTCCGCAATGATTCCGTACTTAATGACCTCAGCAAGTCCGGCCACTAATTCCCGAGTGGGCAAGGTATGAAGAGTCGATGGATCGATCCATACAGCGCGTGGTTGATAAAACGACCCGATCAGGTTCTTCCCAAGCCGATGATCGACGCCCGTCTTTCCTCCAACACTGGAATCGACTTGCGCCACAAGAGTCGTCGGCACCTGAATGTAGGGAATACCACGCTGGTAGATCGAAGCAGCAAACCCGGCCATGTCGCCCACGACACCACCGCCGAGCGCCAAGAGCATAGACGACCGCTCGAATCGATGACGCGCCAATATGTTGAGGATGTGCTCCACCGTCCCTAATGTTTTCGACCGTTCCCCTGGCGCAAGAATGATCGGCACCGGCTCCATTTTATATTGCCTAACCGTCTCAGAGACCTGTTTCAGGTAGTGCCGAGCTACATGTCGATCCGTTACAACTCCGATCTTCCCTTGTACTCCATATTTCTTCAATTCCCTTCCAAGCCTCTCTAAAAGTCCAGCTCGAATAAGAATCTCATAGCTCCTTTCAGTTAGAGAAACCTTAACCGTTGAGGTTAGAGTCATTTCGCAACCCAGTCGCTGACGGAGCCTACGCCGTTCATGTCATGTCAATTCCTGAGCCACGTATGAAATATCGAAAGGGCGAAGCATCGTAACACAGCCCCGACGAACTAAAAAGACAGCCAGCTCCTGGTGATTCCAGAACTGCCGCAATCGCCGCGGCACAAAAACACGAGCCCGGCTATGCTCAAACGCCTCGCCGGGCTCGTGCGGATTATGGAGATATGAAACAGATTCTAGGTCTTGATAATGCTTGGCGTGAGGAAAATGAGCAACTCTTGTTTGGAAACTGATTC
>JAICWG010000060.1 GCA_025934915.1 Nitrospira sp. | reverse complement strand
GGTAGAAACCCTTTGATGCCTTCCCATTGATCGTCGCGCAGTGCAGACCGTCGTGCCATCGGGTAGCCCCTCCGTTCAGGCGAACTCTCTATGAATCACATATGCTCAGCTTTGTGAATCCTTAACCGATGACACGCCCTAACTTGACAGTATCTTGAGAGGTCAGTACACTCTGGACCTCAAACCTCGCGAGCGGGAATAGCTCAGTGGTAGAGCATCGCCTTGCCAAGGCGAGGGTCGAGGGTTCAAATCCCTTTTCCCGCTCCATCAAGGTTATCTTTCTTTCAAACTGATTCATCGTAAGCCTACATTCTTAGGCACATTTCACGAAGTATATGGAAGAGGTTCCCTTTCCAATTGTGTTACCGTTTGTCGAGTGCCATCAGGTAGCGAAAATGATCTTCGGCGAGAGACAGCTCCTCTCTGGTGGGAGATATTTGGCCGAATCGTGTTCGGCAATACAATTCTGTAATGGAGCCGACTGCTGAACCAGCATCGCGCCATCGTTCTCGAGTGAGGCGGACGAACTCAAGAGGTGGCGTAGCGACTGGTTTAGAAATACCCTTACGAGCTAGGTGACTGATCATCCGTTCGTAAAGCTGTACGATGAGCTGCTCGTCGTGTGCCGTCTTTTGGCAGATCATCCCCTTTACCCAAGGCCGCTTGATCCCTAGCCAGAGAAGCACAGCGAGGCTGATCAGCGAGAGGATGAGCAACTCAGCCAAAGACTGTATCGTTCCTTTAGATGTGTATTCCGTAATACCACCAAACATTGCCATGAACGGGGTGAAGAGTGCGCTCATGGAATCGAGTGCCTTGTTTCGGGCCGACGTACCCCCCGCTTTTAATTCCCGCACAACGGCAAGCTGATCCGCCGCACTGTACTGCACAAAAAATCGGCTCCACTGGAGCCTGATGGTATCCATCATTCGTCCCAATGCGTGCCATGCGGAAAATCCGCTGCCGACACTTTCGATCGAAGGAGGAGTGGGGTCCATCGTGATCCACCCGGAATGCGGCAGGTGCACCTCCACCCACGCATGGGCGTCTTGCTGTCTGACCACATAGTAGTTGCCGTATTCGTTCCACTCGGTGGCGAGAAATCCCGTGACGAGGCGCGCCGGGATTCCGATCGTCCGAAGCATCATCACCATAGCTGTGGCGTAGTGTTCGCAATACCCGGTCTTGCGGGTAAAGAGAAACTCTTCAAGAGGCTGATCCTGCTCTGTCAGGGGCGCATCAAGGCTATACTGAAAGTTGTGCGTCAGGAACGATTGGATGGCGTTGGCTTTATCATACGTCGTGTGTTGAGCGTGAGTGATTTCCTCGGCCAGGACAGCGATCCGCTCGGATCGAGCGGGGATTTGCAAGAAATGTCGGGTAAATGATTCGGGATAGAGGCTGGGTTCTGAACCGCGATCCGCCGGTAGCACCGGATTGGAGCGGGAAAGAACGGAATACTCGATCCGCGATGAACTGGGGAACGGTAAATAGACTGAACCGGTTAGGTCTGACTGGACGCTCGGGAACTTTCCGCTGACTCTTTCGATAAAAGGAGCAGCAAAGAGAACCGGGGTGTCGAGCGGCTCCAAAAGAATATTCTGCCGGACGGTTTCACCAAGACGAGGTGGGGCGGGAGATCGACTACCGCGAAGGACAAACATCCCGGTCGCGTCTTCACTCACCGCCCGTCGGTCGTTCAGCCGATTTGTCCAGGCCTTGCCGTCATATTGATCGAATGCGACACCTCGTAGGTAAATTCGGCCCACTTCGTGCCGGGAACTATCGGGCAACTCAACCCGCATCACGACACTGGGATCTCGCTTGATAGGTCCGATCTCTCCTAAGTTCACCGTTTCGGAGAATCCCGACGTGCGAATGTTCCCCCCCAAACTTTTTTGGTAAAACCCTGTACTGACCCGGGGAATCGTAAAGAAGATCACCAACGTCAGGCCGAAGGTTACGAGTGCAAGCCCGTTTGCAAGCCAAAAGAGTTGTGGTGTTACGTGGCTGGCCGATGCGGAAAGTCGTGGTCGCCTGATGACCAACATCGTGAGGTTTCCGGTTTCCTCCGGATCCTTGGTCAGCTGAAACAGAAGCAGTGTCCACACGCCGGCCAAAAGATAGAGCAAGAAAATGTGGAGGTACCACAGATCCGTCGTGAGGGACCCGGAAGCCAGGATTGTCACGAGGCTAATGGCGTAGAGATGCAGATAATCACGACGAAGCTTGAGATTGAACAGCTTGATGATCATGAGGATCATGAGGAAATGAATTCCTGCCGGAAGAAGTTCGCCTGAGACCCATAACATATCCACCCAGAATCCAAGAAAGCCGATGATCGCAAGAAGATTCCATCCGGTGTTCGAAATTGACGTAACTGTGGTAAGTCGCTCCACAGCCTTGCCCCCTCTGTTCAGTAAGAGCGCAACGATCAGCGCGGTTCCCGTCAATGCAGCCAGCCATTCCGGCAGATCCGCTCCAAGCGCCAGTCCGATGAAGGACGTGGACGCCAGCCAAATCGACGCGAACCGAAGGGCCTGATCAAACGGCATGTGATGCTCCGGCAATGACGGCTCCGTTAATCAGAATGGCGGGGTGTTCGGGCTCAATATCCCCCGGTCCCAGCCATGACTGCACGACAATCATCGTCCTCCCTTCGACCTCCAAAGGGTCTCCCGGCACATCTACCGGCACGACGGACTCTGCAAGAGGCGAGCGTCGTTCACAGAGGGCGAGCATTCGAAGAAGTTCCAAGCGGTGAAGATCGCCTTGACCGAATGATGAGCGAGACGATCCCACGAGCAACTGGAGCATATACCCGCGTTGTGCCAGGTGCAGAATGATGGAGGCAGTGAGGGAGACCGCCTGTTCAAACAGGGCATCGTGGCTCACTGGAGCAACGGTCGGCAAATACACGATGGCTCGGCGTTGGTCTTCGGCCTCGGTTTCTCGGAGCGTCAATTGGGACGTCCGCGCCGTCGTCGGCCAGTGAATCTTTCGCGAGTCATCTCCGGCTTGATACAGGCGCAGATTGTACAAATCATTGCTATGTCCCCGTCGGTGGATGCTCTGTTCTGATCCGGCGTTAAGAAGACCCCGTAATAGACGCTCGTCGATCGGCTTGATCTCAGGGCAGACAATGACTGTTTCTTCGAGCGGGTAAAAGGTTTGTTTCTTGAAGAGTCCGAACGGAAACTCCGTCCCAATGCAAACACCGTCCAGTTGCAGCCGGCCACGCCGAAGGGCGACGAGAGGATAGAGCATCATCCGGCTGGCGCCTGGAAGGAGTTGGCGAATCTCCAACCCTCGATCCAGCTCCCGGCCGTCGCTGACATCGAACATCTTCAGTGAAAAGCTGGGGAGCCGTGACTTCCGATTCTTCACGACCAGCGTGACGGTATTCGGTTCATTCACAATGAGATGATCGGGAAGATGACGATGGAATTCCAACCGTCGCAAGCAGTATTCCGCCACAATTCCCGAGGTCAAAATGAGGCTCAGCATCATCGCGAGCAAAAGATAGAAGAGATTGTTTCCGGTATTGATGGCTGCGATACCGATCGCCAAGGTAAAGAACAGAAATTGAAGGCCCTCTGAGGTCACGTTCGTCGAGCGGTGGCGAAACAATCGAAGAAAGAAGGAAGGAGATTGACGCAGCATGTCCTCTAAGATCCGCACCGGGACACAGACTTCGGGGATGACCTAGACGGGAACAGGAATCGAGTCGACCAAATCCTGAATGATCTGCTCGGCTTGCTCAAAACTGCGCTGACTCATTCCCTGCGCGCGGGCCACCATAATACGGTGAGACAACACGATGGGGGCCAACTCCTTGATATCGTCCGGCAGACAATAGGTCCGGCCGCGGACGAGCGACAACGCTTTGGCAGCCCGACTCAACGCCAACGCTCCGCGAGTACTCACCCCCAATGACAATAGGTCCGACTGTCTGGTGCTGTGGACTATGGCCAAGAGATAGTCCGTGATGCTTTCCTCCATGAGAACATGATCGACCTGTTCCTGGAGCAAAAGGACATCATGAGCCGTCAATAACGGTTGAAGCTCCTCGGCCGGGTGGAGCGATTGCGGTCGGTCGAGGACCTTTTTTTCTTCCTCCTGCGTGGGATAGCCGATGCGAAGCCGCATCAAGAACCGATCCAGCTGTGACTCCGGGAGGGGAAACGTGCCATGGTATTCGGCAGGATTCTGCGTCGCAATGACCATGAAGGGCTGATTCAAGGGATAGGTCTTGTTGTCGAACGAGATCTGCGCTTCGCTCATCGCTTCTAAAAGACTACTCTGTGTTTTCGGCGTCGTTCGATTGATCTCATCCGCAAGTACGACGTTGGCGAAAATCGGGCCCGGCATAAATTCAAAGGCCTGTTTCTGACGATTGAATATCGAGACCCCCACAATATCGGACGGAAGCAGGTCGCTCGTGAACTGAATGCGCTTGAAGGTGCAATCCAGCGATCGCGCAAGACTATGCGCGAGTGTTGTTTTCCCGACTCCCGGTACATCTTCGAGGAGAAGATGCCCACGCGCCAAGAGTGCGACCAGGCTCATTTCGATCACTTGCGGTTTGCCCTTGATCACCCGCGCAATATTCTCCTGAATGGCTCGAATGATTTCCGTTGGATTCATGATGAGGCTAAACCGTTGGAGACTGCCGCAGAGTGGCCTGGTGATCGGACACGGTCGAAGTCTAACAAAAGGTCTAGGGACGGTCAATTATTCAAGCTTTTTGCACCCCTATGATCTGGGTCGAGCCACAGCACTTGGACTAGAGGCTTACACAGGAACCAGTGTGACGATCCAGGGGGAAACCTCTTCGGTCATGGAAGCGAACTTCCGTGCGGTACTGCTGGCCGGAGTGCCGGGAAAGATGGCGCCGCGGCTGATGCGGACATACCGAAAATGACCGGCCACGCTGTCCATGAAGGCTGATGAATTCGACGGAAGATAGTGACGCCGGAGGGGTGCCACCTCAGCCAAGTCAATTGATTTGCCGATTGGCAGACCGACAAGCGCATGATAGACCTCACCGAACACCGCTGGCAGATTGTCGGAGTTAAAGAGTCGATCTGGTGGACGATAGCGTGGCTCCTCCAGCAACTGCGCCAAGAGTTCCCAAAACACTTGCGCATCCACTGACCCCAACACGCACAGGAGTCCACGATGGGCGAGCAGGCTCAGGAGAGCCAGGGGGCCGACGATCTCAAACTTCCACGGGGGGAAGAGGAGAGCGCGGCCGCCATGCCGGACTTCAAGCGCTTGTTCTTTGCCAAAACGCGTCTGGCTAAATACGCCTTTGGTACGCTCCAGCTCGCTGCGAATGAGCGCTTTAGAGAGCCTGGTCGGCTCGTAGGCGAAGGTCGGTGTGGCTGGTGCCCAACAGGTTGTGATGGTATATCGTGAGGCCAGCAACTCCTGCCTATCCAGATCTCCAAGCTTAAACATGTCTTGATTGCCGAAGAAAGAGAAGGATAGCCCCTCCTTCCGCTGCAACTTTTGCAGTCTTTCCGTATTCGCATGAAGCGGACCGCCCAGTTGAGAACGGGGATCGAGTCGATCCAGGCAGTGGACGATGAATGGTCGCTGTTGTCGCTTGGGATCAGAGCCGTACAGATCGACTAACTCTTCAGCGAACGAGAGATCGCCGGCCCCGATGTCCAACACGGATGCCACGTCAGTGCGACGAAGGAGGTCATATGGATTATCCAACTCGCGCACGGCTTCTTGGGCCTCCTCACTCGACATCCGGGTCATGGGCCACTTCGAGCCGGGTGCCGGCACCAAATCAAAAAAGACGCTGAGCGCACGGAGCCCTTTGGCCGGAGGAAGGCCCGTGACGGACTTGATGCCTTCTCCGTCGAGATCCTGCACACGCCGTGGCTCGTTCCGTTCGAAGAGGCGCAACAAGGGTTCTTTCACTGAAGCCGGAAGGTCTTTGCTTCGAACCGCGTCGTACAGTCTGGCGATGGTGGAGGGAAAGGTGGCACCTTCCATCAACTTCTTTGATGCCTCCCATTGTCCGAGAAACCGACGCGCACGAAAACTTACAACACGGCGGAATTCAGCGAGTGGGTCGGGATTCATGGAAACGAGATCGGATGTGTGTGAGGGTATCAAAGGACTGTAAGATGCATGAGCATAGTAACCTTCAAACTTTGGCGTCAAGTCGGCTTGTTCACGCTCATTCCGTGTGGTAGGAGTGGTCTCATGAGAGGGCGATTCCTGTGTCTCGATTCTCTGGGTCGACGATCGACCGTGATGCTTGGTTTGCTCGTAGCGCTGCTGGCATTCTCGATCGGCTGTGCGACTGAGCGCGACAGCAACCTGCGTCCCGTTGTGGATGAGGGATGGCAACCGTGGCAGATTCTTGAAACTCAAACCGGACGTGTGATTCCATTTTCAGAATTCATGACGAACCTGGAACGGTACGACATTGTCTATCTAGGTGAGGAACATCACAATCCATACCATATCCAAGCAGCCCTGAAAGTGCTTGATCAATTGGTGGCTGATGGCATCGAACCCACCATTGGAATGGAGATGTTCGGCTGGGACGGCCAACCAGCACTCGATAACTACGTCGCGACGCTTCGGCCGGTCACGAACGAGTTTTTGGAAGAGGTTCGCTGGAAACAAAATTGGGGTGGAGCGTTTGAAGACTACGCGCCATTGGTGACATTTGCTCGAGACCGGCACTTGTCTGTTCGAGCGATGAATCCACCCAAACCATTGATTCGTCGTCTCGTTAAACTCGGGCTTGAACAGGCCAGACAAGAGCCTGAATGGGTGCCGTGGGGAATCCTCCAGGAGGATATCGTCGACGATCCAGCGTATCGCGAGAGGATTGTCGATCAGTTAAGACGATGCCACGGAGGAATCGAGGAGCACTTCCAAACGATGTATGAGGCGTCGATGGTCCGGGATGAGGGCATGGCAAGAACATTGGCCATCAGACAAGAAGAATTTCGTCGCGAGAACGGCGGCTCCCGTCGTATGATCGTAAGTTACACGGGAGGAGGCCATGTTCAATATAACCTCCCCGTGCCGAAGCGGGTGGCCAGGCGTCTGGGAGGGGACGTCAACCAGACCACGATTTACATGACGTCGTATGAGCCCGGTAAAGCAGCCGATGTCCGGGCTCTCATGCAGGAACCCATTGCGGACTATATTTGGCTGACACCCATGGGCAAGTCGAGTTCGGCCAAACCCTGCCGATAGGACAATCTCGGGGCCATACCTCTTGAGACAGTCTGTGTAGAGCGCGGACGGCACAAACGCCTTCAGTACTTGACAGGATTTAACATGCTCGTCACACTGCAACCATCATGCGAGATGGTTGCGCAAGAGTCCGACTCGTTCAGATGCGAAACAAAATTCCTTGTAGTGCCGAGCGGCTTGGATTGTTGACGTCTCAAATGATCCAGGCCGTCTCGGATGCCTCGGCCTTTCAAATCGCCCATGAGTACTTGACCACGAATCGAGTTCGTATCGTCGAGGCCGACGATTCCCAGATCACGGCCGCCGTCCTCGGCAAAGCCGGTCTATACGAGCAGAACATCCGACTGATAGACGGCCATCTCGTTTCGAAATGTTCCTGCACGCTTCCCGAAGAGGCCATGTGCCGCCATTGCATCGCGGTGTTGCTGGAATATCAACGATGGGCTCATCCTCGGCAATCACGAAAACCAAGCCTTGTGAAAGAAGCGATAACTGTATCTCAGGTCGGTCCTTCGAATAATGGGAAAGGGGCCATCTTACCATCGTTCGCGTCTGACATAAAACTGAGTGATGTCATGGTCTTTTTGGAATGGCTACAACCTACGACGAAAGCCCTTGAAAGGCAGGAGCCGCTTCCCGGTCCTCCCGCACTCGGTCTCGGAGCAGTCTCGACGTGGATTCAAGCGATTAGGAACCTTGAGGATCGACGCAGGGAAAGCGAAGAGGTCATGACAAGTCTCGAATCTCAGTTGAAAGACCGTGAGTCGGAGGTTGGACATCTCACGCAACGACTTCAAACCTCTCTGCGAGAGAGCAATGCCGTGCAGGCCACAGCTCGAGAATTGCAACGCGAAGTGGCCTCCTACCAGGAGGTACTGACCAGAGTCAGCGAGTTGACGGTCGAAGTCGTACGACATGCCGGGCAGATGCGGGCTGTTACGGGGGATATGCTCCAGAAGGACTCTCAGCTCGATAAGCTTGTCAGCTCGTTTAAGGATGTGGCTGAGGCGCTCCAGTCAGCCGTCACGTTGCCTCCTCACGAGTAGCAATTGACCTGTCTCGACACTGATTCTCCCACTACTCGATCCCTCTTGCGCCTTCAAGCCGACGTCCCGTACAATACGTTCCGCTTTTGATGTGCGGATTTGGAAGGGGGACAGAAATGAAACAGCTATTTTCACGAACAGGTCTGTTAATGGGCGCCTTGTTGACCCAAACTTTACCGGCGTTGGCAAACGCCCCAGAAGGAGGGGGGGCTCCAGACTATAGTGGAATCACAGGCCTGTACTATACGCTGATCGGAGTGGTCCTCGCCTACGGCGTTTATGACACATTTTTCAAGAAGTCGTAAGGTATAGCACTTCGTTGACCCGTCTTATGTCGCCTTGTCTTACAAGGTGCGGGTTCTGATTGAGAAGCCTCTCCTTATCCTTCAGCCCTGCTTGTGAGAGGCCGGGGCGTTGTAGGGCCGTTCACTCAGCATCGGCCTGAGAACTTTGAGTACTTGCTCTACGATGACCTGGTAGCCTTCCTTGGTTGGATGAATACCGTCAGCCTGGTTCAACGCAGATGAACCGCCTACCCCTTCGAGGAAGAAGGGGATCAAGGCAAGCTGGTACTCTTTGGCCAGCATCTGGTACATGGCTTCGAAGCTTGCCGTGTAGTCCTGTCCGTAATTCGGCGGCAGCTTCATCCCTGCCAATACAACCGTCGTACCGGCCTCTTGTAATTGTCGGATGATCTGACGAAGATTGCTTTTTGCTTGATCGACCGAGAGCCCGCGAAGTCCATCGTTCGCGCCCAATTCGAGAATCACCAACTCAGGCTTGTTGTTTAAGATCCAGGGTACTCGTCGAAGTCCACCGGCCGTCGTGTCGCCGCTCACACCGGCGTTGATCACTCGATAGCGATACCCGAGACTATCAAGTCGGCGTTGAAGTTGAGCCGGGTAGGATTCATCGGCATGCACCCCGAGTCCAGCGGTGAGACTGTCACCAAACGCCACGATGCGGGGTCTATTGTCCGATGCAGAAAAAGAGATCGCTCCCGACGTGAGCGGCCAAAGAAGCATCAAGAAGACCGCCGCGAGTATGTCATGAAATCGTTTCACCGGTAATGTGCAGCAATACTCGATCCCTGATTCTATACAGTATAATATCATTCCTAGTTCTTTCGTCTCGAAAGGCAAACAAGGTTTTTGATGATCACGGTGAAAGATGTTTCGATGGTCTTGGCGGCGGCAGGTCGTTCGATCACGATCCTTGACCGCATCAGCTTTGAAATCCCGGCAAAACAGGCGGTGGCCATTGTGGGCCCCTCAGGAAGTGGAAAGTCGACATTGCTCGGTTTGATGGCTGGCCTCGATCAACCGGCCACTGGATCAATTCAGCTGGATGGAACAGACATCACGACCATGGGTGAGAGTCAGATGGCCCGCTTCCGGCGCGAAAAGGTAGGTTATATCTTCCAATCGTTTCATCTCATCCCGACCCTTACGGCAATCGAGAACGTCGCCGTTCCCCTGGAACTCAGTGGGGTGAATCGGACGGGCCATCGAGCGGCGGAATTGCTTGCAGCGGTCGGGTTGTCAGACCGTATGGGGCACTATCCGGTACAGTTATCCGGAGGAGAACAACAACGAGTTGCGGTGGCCCGGGCTTTTGCTTGTCGACCGCCTATCTTATTGGCGGATGAGCCAACGGGGAACCTCGACAGTGCTACCGGTGCCCACGTCATCGAGTTGCTGCTCTCATTCCACCGTGATTATGGCACCACCCTCGTGCTGGTGACACACGACGCAGCGCTGGCCTCATCGATGCAGCGTGTCCTATCGCTTCGCGACGGACATCTGGAGTCCGACAGCATGTCTGCATCTTCGAAGTTCTTCAACGGCCTCTCGGCAGCCTCGCCAAATGCGGAGCGGACGCCCTTCGCCGATCCATTATCTTCGGATTCTTTCCCCATATTCGGGTCATGACTTCTTTCATGTTCAAGATGGCATGGCGAGAGACACGCGCGGCATGGCGACACTTTCTCTATTTCCTAATCTGTATCGCGATCGGTGTGGGTGCATTGACCGGGGTCTCCCTTTTCGGAACGCAGATAGAACGAGCCGTTACCAAAGAAGCGCGCGGCCTTCTCGGAGGCGACCTTGAAATCCGACTCTCTCGCCAGATGAGTCTCAAAGGCCAGGAGGTTCTGGAATCGTTGAGCAATCGTGGAGTCGCTCTCGCCCACGTCAGCGAGCTCGTCGCGATGGCCGCGAGAGCCGGATCATCCGGGAGTGGGCAACCGACTCAGATCATTGAACTCAAAGCCGTCGAACCTCAGTATCCGTTATATGGCACGCTCCGACTAGAACCACAGGACGACTTAGCGAATCTTCTTAGCCTTCAAACTCGCCGGTGTCCCGACCGTACCTGTTTTGGAGTAGTCGTGCAGGAGTCTCTTCTGATCAGGATGGGACTCACGGCTGGAGATCCAATCACGATCGGACAAGGCTTGTTCATTATTACCGGCGTGGTCAGAACGGAACCGGATCGCATGACCAATGCCTTCAACCTCGGTCCGCGAGTCCTGGTGTCACAAGAAGGACTTCGTGCGGCTGAGCTGATCAAAGTGGGCAGCAGGATTCGTGAGCGATATCTCCTGAAAATCCCAAGTACGATGACGCCTGAACCACTGCTCTACGAGTTGAGGGGACGACTAGCGCCGGACTCTGCCCGTGTGTCGAGTTACCGAGACGCACAACCACAATTGAAGCAGTCTTTGGAACAGCTGACCCGCTATCTAGGCTTGATTGGACTGACGGCACTGTTTGTAGGAGGCCTGGGGGTCGCCACGTCGATTCACGCCTTTGTGCGGGAAAAGTTGAATACGATCGCCATTTTGAAGACGGTCGGCGCAGAGTCTCCCACGATTATCCGAACCTATGGGTCACAGGCCATGATCCTTGGGCTGGTCGGAAGCCTGGTCGGCCTGATCCTCGGTGCACTGTTCCACCAAGGACTTCCGTGGATGATTGCCATCCTGATGACATCGGATCTCCTTGATCAATTGGGAGTCGCGAAGAATGGGATGGACCTTGCTCTTGTTCCTCTTGCGAAGGGGTTGGCATTGGGAATGCTATCCACACTGCTCTTTGCGCTCTGGCCGTTGTTGACGATCCGCGATATCAAACCGGCTCGGATCTTCCGCCGTGAGGTGGCTCCACTGACCCCAATGATAAACCATCCACCAACACCGTGGTGGGCGGCTTGGCGCGAGCTGGACAAGGTAAAGATCCTGGTATCGGTCGGGATCTGCTTGGGCTTGGCGCTCTTGTCAGTATGGCAAGCTGGGTCCTTGAAAGTTGGGCTGCTCTTCGTCCTAGCCTTCACGGCTGCAGTCATGCTGTTGGGTGCGTCGGCACGTGGGATGCTCATGGTGCTGAAGAAGTGGCCACGCCCTGAGTCTCTCGTTCTTCGTCAAGCGTTGGGCAATGTCCTCCGTCCAGATAGCCAGGCGGTGAGCATCACGATTGCGATCGGCATAGCCGTCATGGTCGTGACGACCGTGTCGCTCGTCGAACACTCAGTCCTCACACAAGTAGCCGACAATCGACCGACCGACTCCCCGACGTTTTTCTTCATCGATATCCAACCTGATCAGGCAGAAGGCATGGCGGCTCTCCTGCGTCAACGGTCCAGTGATCCAAACCCTCGATTGACACCGCTGGTGCGATCCCGGCTATCAGCCGTCAAGGACGAGCCCGTAAAATTTGAAGCGACGTCCGAGGAGGAAGAGCAGAAAGAGAAAGCGTCCCAGAAGGAAGAACGGCGGAAGAAGTGGTACCTGACACGCGAATACGTCCTGACGTTTCTCCAGGATCTCCCTAAGGACAATAAGGTTGTGCAAGGCGAGTGGTGGAAACCAGGACAAGTCTTTACCAAACCGCTGATCTCGATTGAGGAGGATGCAGCGGAGCAACTTGGTCTCACAGTCGGAGACACCATTGAGCTCGACATACAGGGGATACCCATCACTGGAGAGATCGGCAGCATTCGGCAAGTAGAGTGGGGGAACTTTTCCACGAACTTCTACATGATCTTTTCGCCGGGCGCCCTTGATGGAGCCCCGCATACCTATGTCGCCACCATTCGCGTCGCCCCGTCCGAAGAGGTTGCGTTACAGCAAGCGGTCGTCGCATCCTTTCCCAATGTGACCGCCATTAACATGGGCGAGGTCCTCGATAGTTTTACTCGAGTCCTTGATCGGCTGTCGCTTGCCATCCGTGCTGTGGCATTGTTCTGTGTCCTATCTGGAGGCCTCGTGATGGCAGCAGCCCTGGCGGCGACACGCTATCGTCGGTTGTACGAATCAATCATTCTGAAAACTCTGGGCGCGACTCGCAATGTGATCCTGCGTTCGTTTGCGACCGAGTACGCGTTCCTGGGAATGCTGGGCGGGTTGCTGGGGTGCGCATTGGCCAGCGCACTGTCTTGGGCCGTTCTTGAGACAGTCTTTGACCTCCCCTGGAGCCTTCAACCAACCGTGCTGGCCATGGGCTTCGCAGCGACGATCACGCTCACTATGCTCGTAGGTTTTCTCAGTACCTATCGGATACTCGGTCAGCCACCATTGGCGGTACTTCGTCACGAATAGCTCTGAGCCCGATGGGCACCCGGATGGTCACCACTAGCGGCTTGATGGCAAGAGTTCGGGCAACCAGACGTCGATGAGTTGACGAATGCGCCGCTCCTCGCTTCGGCGGAGTTGAGTGAAACGCACGCCGATCGCGTCATTGGTTGACGACCGCGCGACCGCCTCATCGATGGTAATCGGGAAGGAAGCCTCGGAATATTGAAATTCCAGTTCGAGCCGCGAGCCGATCGCCACTGGAGTGGTAGAACGAATCCGGCATCCACGGATCGATAGATTTTCAATGACGCCCTCTTGTCCGATCTCATCCGGGTATTTGGATCGACGCGGCTTAAACCAGACCGGGAAGGAGACCTCGACACGCTCAAAGCTGCGACGAGGATTGGGCGTGCGGCGTCCGAGGAAGGTTCGAAAGCGATCGGCACAGAGCTGGCACCGAAACGGATAAATCGTCAAGCCGCCAAGGAGAACGTCAGAAAGAGATTTTCTGTGGGCGAGGCGGATTTTGCTTGCCCCGCAGGCTGGACAGTGGAGATCAGACATCGGACTTTCCCCAAAAAGTGTTCTTGATTGTAGCGAGATGTGAGGACCGCTACAACCAAGGGAATATGCGTAGCATGCTAATACGTACGTACAGAGAGCGGCTCCAGGCTCTTTCTTTCCGAATCCTACCTCTGAGAATCTACGAATCGGTTGGAAAGAGATCCCCCTGCGTTTTATGTGTCTATCGAACTGGTGAGCGTAGCCAGAATCGTGCCTCCTTCCCGTTCACGGAATGCCACGGCAACACGGAGTTGTTCCAAGTACTGATCCAGAGTTTTTCCGCCCAGATCAATCTTGCGAGCGGTAAAGAAGGTGCGCACGTCTTGTTCGAGTTCCGGAGTGGCGAGACCGACGATTCCCCCGCACATGCGCCTGAGGCCTTGTTTCGGGAACAGTCTGTCCATGTGATCCCAGTTGGCTTTCACAAAATCCCAGGTGATCTCACGACCATACACGCTCATCAGCAAAGCCCCGACGATGAAGGGAGCATCCTGAGTGCGGATCTCGCCATTGATCGTACGGGTCAGCGTGCGCTTGAGTAATTCCTTGTGTCGAAATGAGGCCAAGGAAAACAGGTACCGTCGTTCTTCCTGAGGGGTAGAGGCCGTTCGATAAAGCTCTAGGAATTCATTGTACCGTGCCTCGTTTCCTGTATGGGCTAGAATGACCACGAGAGCGGGCACAACATTCGAGTCGGCGGTAGCTGGATCTTTGCGGTAGCGCTGATACCGTTCCGTTGCCTCATGTTGTGTCGCAGCATCATTGCCGAGCCTCCCGATGGTGCCAAGCAAGTCGCCGCGCAATTGCCGAACGACATCCGACTCTCCTGGCCTTGCATCCCACCCCAACTCGCCTATCGCCGCCTTGACGCAGCCGCGCACAAAGGTTTCGAGGACTCCCCGATCTTCCGAGGAGATGATCCTGTTCAAGAAGGAGAACGAATCCAGCAACACCGCCCAGACGTTCTTATCTCGCTCGCTCTTGAAATGCTCGGTGAGCTGGAGGTATTTCGGAAGTGCCGTAAGCCCAGCGACTGTGGTGGCCCAGGCGTCACTGACAAGGGTGAACCGTTCGATGGCCGCCAGACGATCGAGGCCCTGATCGAGTAGTTGCTCGAGGAGCTGAGCCCGATGGCGGACACGGTAAAATCCATGCCCTCCTTCGTTGATAAAGACGGAGGTGACCCCAGCCGGTATTCCGATAGTCGTCTCCCGCTCTGATAACAGCAGCTGGTGATGTTCTGTACGATCCCCGATGACCAGCCGAATCTGGACAGGAATCTGCCAGAGCTGCTCAGCAGTCGTCGCCTGCGCGATATAAGTGAATCGTTGTTGTGAGAGCCGCAATTCTTGATGCCGCATTTCTGCCGTCACCAAAGGGAAGCCTGGTTGAAAGATCCAGCCGTTCATCAGCTCAGGCACCGGTTGGCTGGCGACTGTGCCAAGGGCGGTCCACAAATCCTTGGTATCGGCATTGCCGTAGGCATGGGTTCGCAGGTACTGTCGCACACCGTCACGGAAAACCGTGGGACTGATATGTTGCTCCAGCATCCGAAGGACCGACGCGCCTTTTTCATAGGTCAAAATATCGAACATCGCATCTGCATCCTTCGGTGCCTGAACTGAGTATTCGATCGGCCTCGTGCTATGGAGCCCGTCGACCGAGAACGCGGCGGCTCGTGCGACGCTGAAACTCTCCCAGCGTTTCCATTCCGGTTTCCACGTATCGACGGCCAGCATCTCCATGAAGGTCGCGAACGCCTCGTTCAACCATAAGCCATTCCACCAAGCCATCGTGACCAAGTCGCCGAACCACATGTGGGCATTTTCGTGAGCCACCACGTCTGCCACGCGCTCAAGCTCAGCATGGGTTCCAGTCTGTCGATCCACGAGTAACGCCGTCTCACGGAACGTGATGACGCCGAGGTTCTCCATCGCTCCGGAAGCAAAGTCCGGGATGGCTACAAGGTCCAGTTTGTCCCCGGGATACGGAACGCCGTAGTAGTCTTCGAAGAACTTCAACGAGGCCGCCGCAATATCTTGTCCGAACGGCGTCAGCGGTTGTTTCCCTGGGATCGTCCACAGCCGAAGGGGTGTCTGGCCGACCCATACCGGCTCCGTCGCCTCCATACGACCGACCACGAAAGCCACGAGATAGGTCGACATCTTAATGGTGTCTGCAAACCGTACCTGTTTCTTGTTGCTCTCAACAGACTCCGATCTGACCGACGTGTTTGAGATGGCCGTGAGATGAGGATCGATCACGAGCGTGGTCGCGAAGACCGCCTTAAAATCCGGTTCGTCCCAACAGGGGAACGCCCGACGCGCGTCGGTGGCCTCAAACTGCGTGGCCGCCAGGGTGTGTACCGTTCCTGATTCGTCCTTGTAAGTACTGCGATAAAACCCACGGAGCTGATCGTTCAGTTTGCCTTGAAAAGAAAGATGCAGCCGCCATTCGGCAGGATGGATTGGTTCTTGAAAAGAAAGTATGGCCCGCTGTGTCTTTTGTTCCAATTCGATAAGCGCCTTGAATTGCCGCTGATTTGCGTCCTCAACCACCGCTGACTGAAGCACGAGATCAACGGCGTTCAACAGGATAGTCTGCGTGGTCTGTTTGACCGTGATCGTGATCGTAACCTGACCCGTGAAAGTTGCGCCGGCGAGATCAGGTTCAAGCCGTAGGTCATAGCGTGTCGGGATCACATGCCGCGGAAGTCGATAGGGGTCGTGGCTGTCTGGAACATCATCAAGACTCATGTCTTCACCTTGTGGCCTAGTGGTCATTGTGGCATCTGCGGATTTGGATGATGGTACGAGTGTATATGCTATCGGACCAGTCAGAAGAAAGCAGGCGCGTCGGCCGAAATCCAACAGAATTTCTCGCCTGCTGAACGAGCGCTCATTTCCTTGGGACATGGAGGGTGTGAACGCCTTGCGGCGTACCGACGATCAAGACGCTCGTCCGGCCGACAAAGAGACCGGTCTCAACTACACCGGGGATGAGGTTCAGTGCTGTTTCCAGTTCACCCGGCCGATCGATGCGGTCGATATGGACATCAACGATGAGATGACCGGCTTCGGTCTTAAACGGGGCTCCGTCTCTCTCTCTGAGTACCACACGGCTTTTAGTGAGCGCTTCAATCCTGTGCGCGGTACTTCCCCACCCAAAGGGGATGACCTCGATAGCCAGAGGGAAGGGCCCTCCGAGCGCCGGTACTTGTTTGGTGTAGTCGACCATCACGACGAATTGTTTCGCCGACGCCGCCACGATCTTTTCTTTCAAGAGCGCTCCGCCCCCACCCTTGATCAGATTGAAGTTGGGATCGACCTGATCGGCTCCGTCAATAGCGACGTCAATCTCCCACTGATCTTCGGTATCGATGAGAGGAATACCGGACTCTCTGGCGAGCGCGGCAGTCTCTTGTGACGTCGGCACACCTCGCAACTTCTTGCCGGCCCGGACCTGTTCGCCCAGCGCTATGAGAAGATGTTTTGCCGTCGACCCGGTTCCAAGTCCGACCACCATGCCGTCGCGGACAAATTCAACGGCCTTCAGAGCAGCAGATCTTTTGAAGCTGTCCAGATTCCCGGAGGTCATGACGGAGAAGCAAAAGAAAGGGCTGCTGCGACGGACGCCGCACCGATCAAGGCCGTCTGTTGGTTCATGATGACTTTTACGGGCATCTGACTCATCAGCCGTTTGTATCGACCCTTATTGGTAAAGGCTTTTATGAACGTGCCGTCCTGCAGTTTTGTGATGAGCTTGGGCGCAATACCGCCACCAACATACACACCATCGAGAGAGAGCGCCTTCAAGGCGAGGTTGCCGGCTTCTGCGCCATAGATCGACGCGAAGAGATCCAGCGCTTGCTTGGCAATCTCGGCTTGCCCCTGCAATCCCGCTTGAGCGATTTCGGCGGCCGGATTACCAACCCTAATCTTTTCCGCAAGCCACGTCGGTTCATTCTTCTTGGTGTCTCGTAAAAACTCATAAATCGCGTGTAGTCCTGGACCGGACAGAATCCGTTCATAGCTCACGTGGAGATATTGGCTCCGGAGATAGCGAAGCAGTTCGATTTCTTGATCATTGTTGGGCGCAAAATCCGTATGACCTCCCTCAGACGGCATGGGACGGTATGTTTTGCCGTCCCAGAATAAGATACCTTCACCGAGCCCGGTTCCCGCGGCAATGAGCGCCAATGCTTGCCGTTTGTTCGGCGGATTGCCCGCATTCAGTACCTCGAGCTCGTCTGGTCGCAGCCATAGAAGGCCATAGGCGGTTGCTTCCAGATCGTTGAGCAACTGCGCACGTGGAATTTTGAACTGTTTGGCGATGGTCCGACCGTCGATAATCCAGGGGAGATTCGTCGTCTGACAACGATTATCGATAACCGGTCCTGCGATTCCAAAGCAGGCCGCCGTCAGCTTCGCAGGCTCAGCAGGTGAGGTGACAAGTTGTTCGCTTTGGTTTTTCTCTTCGGTTTCCGGTGAGGCTAGGGGGAGTGGCCCTTTCGGCGGTGTAAGGAACTCGACGAGGATGTCTTCGAGCGATTTGTAATCACCGCTCGGAAAACTCTCCAGACGCAACGGTTCCACTCGTTCGGTGATCCACTCGTAGAGTGCCAGATTCGTCTTTGTTCCTCCAATGTCTCCCGCGAGAATCATGCACTCTCTCCAGGCGATCGCCTCTTCGTGAGCTGTTGCGCAGCGGCTTGATCAAGCATCCACACCAGTCGACCCGATTTCGGTGATATCTTCGCTGCCGGCAACGAACGATCTGCCTCGGATTCAGACTCGATGACCCGCCGGGCCATCTCTGCCTTACCTGAGCCGGTCACCAAGAACAGTACCACAGCCGCATGATTCAACACACGTAGGGTCAATGTCAGGCGAGACTTGATGCCTATGGGAGCGTGACCAACCGTGACAATCTTGTTCTGTTCCTGTAAGGCCGCTGTTCCAGGAAAGAGCGATGCGGTATGTCCATCGTCTCCGAGGCCGAGCAGGACGAGGTCAATGAGCGGCACTTTTGATGGATCGTTGGTCACTCGTCGAATGCTCTCTTCGTACTCCCGCGCAGCAGCCGTTGAATCCTCATACTCACCTTTCATTCGAGAAATATGATCCAGGTGAATATTGAGCGGTTGAAACAGCGAGGTGTACGCCATCTTGAAATTGCTTTCCGGATGGTCTGGCGGGACACAGCGTTCGTCACCGAACAAAAAAAAGATACGTGACCAGTCGAGCCGCACTTTCCACTCAGGAGTAGCCAGGACCTGATAGAGCGTCTTCGGTGTGGATCCTCCTGAGAGAGCGATGATGAATCGGCCGTGAGACTTGATTACTTGTTCGCTTACAGAATGGATGAAGGCTGCGGCATCCTGCGCCCACTCATGAAGACTGCCCGCGATGCGGGTTTCTGGGATGACGGGCATTTTAGCGGCGTGCGATCTGACGGCGATTCTTTGAGGGTGAACGGCGTTCGGATGCTGCCGTTTCTGTCAATGCCGCTGTGATGGTATTCACCGTGGCGGCTTGGTCACGACCTAATTGAATACGAACAGCATGGCGATCGTGTGCGCTGAGTGATTGTATGTCCCCAGTTGCTTGTGCTTTTGCCAATGTTCCAAACGAGAATGGCTTGCCGGGAATCGGTACATCAGGCGTCATCCGATCCACTAATTTCAGGAAGACGCCGGTATTGGGACCACCCTTGTGAAGTTGTCCGGTTGAATGGAGATAGCGTGGCCCATACCCAAAGGTGGTGACAACGCGATGTCGTGCCATGAGAGCCTTGCGGAGTCGGTGCACCGCTGTTTCGAACGAACGTGACGGAGTGGTATAAGCCAGCACCGAAACGTATGTGCTCGGCTGAATGCGGCTCGACAGATCTTGCGCGACATTCTTGGGATGGCTGTTCGCTTGTTCCGGCAGTTGTTCTGTCGATTGGAAAGTTTCCAGGACGCGATTGGTGTTATCCTTGCTCTCCTGGACATTCGGTTGGTCGAACGGATGAATGCCGAGTAAGTGCCCGGCGATTGCGGTCGCAAACTCCCACCGGAAGAACTCAGCGCCCACATCGTAACGGTCACGGAGGTTGAACTGGACAACCGGTTGTTCAGCCTTGACGAGTGCCTGAACCGCTTGATCGAGCGTATGGGTTTTGTCTCCTTTAAGTTTGAGATAGACGAAGAATCGGTCGGTTCCATAGGCCTGTGGCCTCAGAACCGGTTCTTGTGCAACGGGTATGAGACCGGTTCCCTCCTTCCCCGTGCTCTCAGCAAGGAGCAGTTCTACCCAAAGACCGAACGTGGAAAGGGATGGTGATGCGATGACCGTCACCTTATCGCGCCCTGTCTTCGCAAGGCTGCCCATAGCCGCGCCTAGATAGGCACCGGGATTAGCCTCAACGTCTTTCTGCTGACGGCATTGTTCCGCCATACCGGCTGCCCGGTCCAAGAGTCTGACAATATCGATACCAAGGAGTGCTGCGGGAACAAGACCGAACAGAGAAAGCACGGAATACTGTCCGCCGATATCAGCTGGATTCGTGAAGATCTCTCCAAATTCATAATCCCGCGCCATCTTTTCCAAGCCGGTGCCCGGATCGGTGATCGCGACAAACTGCTTTCCTCCGTGATTTCCCTTAGCCTTCGACACCAGGTTCCAAAAATGAGCGAAGAGCGACATGACTTCGATCGTGCCCCCGGACTTACTGGCCACGAGAAAGAATGTTCGCGATGGGGAAATAGCCTTCGTGACCTGCCGAACCCAGCCGGGAATGGTCGAGTCAAGGACCCACAGACGCAGGAAGCCCTTCTGGGATCCAAACAAAGTACGGAAGACCTCTGGGCCAAGACTGCTGCCTCCCATTCCCAGTAGCACGACATCTTTGATATTCAGACCCTTGCCCGTAACGACGCAGCGTTGCAGTTGTTCCAGTTGTTGACGCATCTGGTCCTGTACCGTCAACCAACCCAGACGGTCGGCGATTTCCTTGGGATCCGGCTTCCAGAGTCGATGGTCCTTCGCCCATAACCGGTCAACGACCTGCGCGCTGAGTGCTTCGAAGGCTGGTTTAACTATGGATTGAAATGATGGCGGAAGCTTGTCATTCAACCGCATAGACATGGA
The DNA here is from genome assembly GCA_025934915.1 of Nitrospira sp. Classification (GTDB taxonomy): domain Bacteria; phylum Nitrospirota; class Nitrospiria; order Nitrospirales; family Nitrospiraceae; genus Nitrospira_D. The sequence goes on along the minus strand of JAICWG010000060.1, from coordinate 96 downwards.
CCTCCTTTTTCAACGGAATCCCGATGGAAGAGTTGGTGAGGCATTCATTCGTATCTTATTGAGCCGGTCTAGAAAAGGCAACACAGCCTCTCTACT
>JAICWG010000177.1 GCA_025934915.1 Nitrospira sp. | reverse complement strand
CTGATCGGCTTCATTGGTCTGATTCAGGAAGTTCACCACCACGACATCGTGCTTTTGCCCGTATCGGTGGCAGCGGCCGATGCGCTGCTCGATCCGCTGGGGATTCCAGGGGAGATCGTAGTTCACGACGAGCGAACAGAACTGCAGATTGATGCCTTCGGCTCCCGCTTCCGTGGCAATCATGATCTGGCCCTGCTCTTTGAAATAGTCCACCAGGGCGGAACGCATGTCGGCGGAACGAGAGCCGGTCACTCGGTCGGTTCCTTGATGGAGCTGGAGCCAGTCTTGATAAATCTGCTTGGACTTCTCGTCGTTGTTGGAACCGTTAAAGAGAACGACATGGTCTTTCCAGGGACTGTCGGCCAGCACTCGTAAGAGATACTCCTGCGTGCGTCGGGATTCCGTAAAGATGATGGCCTTTTGAGCAGCACCGAGTTCTGAGGCTTTGCCGAAGGCGGTCCTCAACGCCGTCAGCAGCGCCTGGCCTTTGGCATTGTGTGTAATTGAAACCGCTAGTTTCCTGAAGCCTTCAAGGTCTTCAATTTCTTGCTGAATCGCCTTCCGATCTCCCTCGGTAAGCGGTTCCGATAGAATCTTTTCCTGCTCCCATTCCTCCGCGATCTCATCGAGCCCTTCGAAATCTTTTTCCAGCGCTTCTTCCAAGGGGTTCGGCCCGTCAGCCTGTCGAAGCCGTTCCCGTAACCGTTGGCTCATCGAGTCCAGCGCCCCGGCGATGGCGAATGAAGACGAGACCAGCAGCTTGCGCAGCACGAGCGTCATCAATGACCGCTGGCTGCTTGGTAACGCTTGCAGATTGTCCCGCCGTAGGTAGTCGGATACGAGATGGTAGAGCCGGTCTTCGCTCTCTGAGGGCGTAAACGGCTGCACCATCGGCAGGCGCTTGGTATAGCGCACATAGGGTAAGACTTGGCGCCGTAGTGTCCGCTTGCAGAGCGGTTGTAGCCGGGCCTTGAGGGTGTCGAAGGTGGCCTGGTTGTGCAGATTTGCAAACTGATCCTTAAAGCTCTTCAGGTCGCCGAAGATACGGTCGTCGACCACACTGACCAACCCGTACAGCTCTAGCAGCGAGTTCTGTAGCGGTGTGGCGGTGAGGAGGAGCTTGGGCGCGTCTTTGAGAGTCTGCTTCAGTCTATTGGCAATGACGTTGGCCGGCTTGTAGACATTCCGCAAACGATGGGCTTCGTCGATCACGACAAGGTCCCACCGCATCAGGCTGATCTCAGCCGCTTTCGAGCGAGCAAACTGGTAGGAGCAAATGATGATGTCGTCACACTCGAACGGCCGGACATGGCCTTGTCGGACGGTCTCGTTGTAGGACTTTGATTCGAGAATGCCGCATGGCAAGAAAAACTTTTCTTGTAGCTCCTGATGCCATTGCTTGCGGAGGTTTGATGGAGTAATTACGAGAATCCTCCGTTTGCGTTCGGCCCATTTCTGTGAGAGCACGAGACCGGCTTCGATCGTCTTGCCGAGCCCGACCTCATCGGCGAGCAGAGCACCTTTTGAGAACGGCGACCTAAAGGCAAAGAGAGCGGCTTCGATCTGGTGTGGATTGAGATCGACTTGAGCATCAACAAGAGCGCTGGTGAGTTTCTCAATGCTGTCGGAGGGACAGCGTTTGGTCAGTTCGTGGGCGAAGAGCTTAGAGTGGTAGGGAGTGAGGTTCATGCCAAATAAAGCTTCAGTAAGACCAGCCTCCCACGGAAGAATACCTTCATTCACGAACGAAGTCATCCCATCTTTCGCTTCCGAACAGAATACGTCCTTATAGAGGAGTCACTGTTGACTTTCGTCCTACGGTTTCTTGTTTGGCTGCTGCTGCGGACGCGGAAATCGATGTAGTCAATGCCCTGCGTCACTGCGACTTTGGTGTAGACTGTCGGGCTGGATATGCTGGTCGGAGGGCTTCAGTATGACGTCAACGCAATGGCGTGTCTTTGGGTTCGCTCGTAGCCTCCCCTCTGGCGATGAGCCATCGACGAAGCATATCAAGGGCCGCCTGAGCAGCACGCTGTCGAATGACGGACCGATCGCCGTGGAAACGAAACTCTTTTGCCATGACGTCATCACCACCACCGTCGAGCCCAATGTAGACTAGCCCGACGGGTTTGGTCTCTGTCGCACCGCCCGGCCCGGCGATGCCCGTTACGCTCAATGCCACCGACACACCAGCGTGATCTCGCATCCCTTTGGCCATGGCTTCAGCCGTTTCTCGACTGACTGCTCCATGCTGCTCGATAAGACCCACCGGCACCCCAAGCATGTCCGTCTTTGCTTGGTTGCTGTAGCACAGCGCCCCGCGATCGACATAGGCTGAGGATCCCGGTACTTGTGTGAGCCGATAGCCGATGAGACCACCCGTACATGATTCAGCTACCGCGACTGTGAGTTTCTGCTGTCGTAGCAATCGACCGACTACTTCTTCCAACGTGTCCTGCCCTTCGGCATAGATCCATTCGCGCAATCTCGTGCGGACCCCTTCCGCCAATGACAGAAGTACGGCTTCTTTGATCGATCGATGAGCCCTCGTCGTCAGCGATACCAACACTCCTGTCGGCGAGGCCAGAAGCCCCAATGCGACCGGCGTCCGTTTCTGTATGAGGCCCTGCAGCCTTGTATTCACATCGGACTCCGGTAATCCCCAGGTATGAAAGGTCACTCGTGTGATGGGACGGGGACGTGCCTGCTTCGATCGATCGAGTCGATCCAACAAGCACGGAATCACCGATTGCTGCATCATGGCCTGCATCTCACTTGGGACGCCAGGCAGTGCGATCACCCACGCGTTTCGCCATGTCAGCCTAAAGCCAGGTGCGGATCCAACCGAGTTGGTCAATACTGTCGCCCCTGACGGAATCAATGCCTGTCGTAGCTGTCCGCGACTCGGTGTTCGCCCCCACTGAGCCAACCTGAACCTCATGCTCTCGAATGCTTCCTTGCGGCGAGCCAGTCGGAATCCCGTTACCGATGCCACGGCTTCCCTGGTGCAGTCGTCGACCGTAGGACCTAAGCCCCCGGTCAAAATCGCAATCCCAGCTCGACGGCAGGCTGTTGTCAGGACTTCGGCAATGTCCGACTGATCGTCTCCAACAATTGTCTTGAACTTGACCTCGATACCGATCGTGGCCAAGGCATCTGCGATAAACAGCGAATTGCTGTCGGACCGGCCACCGACGATCAGCTCGGAACCAATCGCGATGGTTTCGGCAGTAGACAGGCGCGCCGATAGTGTCATTGGCATACGCTAATCAATGTCGGTGAAATTGAGCGAAAAGTGGACCTCTCCGCCGGCCGCAGGAAATACTGTGATGGTCGTCTGCGCATTCGGATCGAAATCGGCATAGCTGAAGGTGGCTACGACTTTTGCTCGAAATTTTGGAGATTTTGGCCATACCGAACTCCGACTGGCTTGGCCATCGACCCGTACAGTGACAGGCTTGACTATCCTTCCCCCTTGGTCAAGGACGATATAACTGTTGACAGCAAATGAAGGACTATTCCCGAGGATCACCGTGCTCACGAGCATCGTCGAGGCCTCAGTCACTTGTGCAATATCGGCTGCGCTCGGTTCAAGCCCTCGTAAGGCTATGTGTGTTGCCATGACCGACAATCCCCCGAGTTTCGTGACAAGAAACCCACCGGGATGCAGATCATCGCTGCTTCCGAATCGAGCATACAACGTCTCGGGAGCTTGACGGTGCGCCGCTGCCTCTTTCCCTCGATCAAGTGCCGACTGGACTTGCGCCTGTGCCGGCTGCACCTCAATCGCGGCGGAGGGATACACGAAGCCACAGGTCCAGACCACTGCTATCCATACAGATCCATACGCAGGCAACTTCATAGGACTGCGAGTAACAGAACCCTTGTGGCCTGTCAATGATACTCTCTTGCCTTGCTCTCCGGTTGACAAGACTGAAGGGGAAATGCTAAACGAAGAAAAAATGAGAACGTGTTTCCTTTTAATTTACTAAAGGAGTTTTGAATGTCGACCCCGGATACGCCTGCTGCCACACCGACGCCTCGGCGCCAGTACGTAAACTTCGTATTTTATAAAGTGGACCCGGCCTGGCGGCGCCTACCGGAGGATGTGCGCACCCAGGGTAAACAAGAATTCCTCCGGGCCGCGGAGGATTTCAACGGCAAAGTGTTGATGGTTCCCTATTCCACCATCGGCATCCGGGGGGACTGCGACTTCATGCTGTGGCGTATCAGCTACGACCTCGACCTGTTTCAGGATATGAGCACCAAGATCCTCGCCTCCGGCCTCGGACAGTACCTCTCCACCCCCTATTCTTACTTGGCGTTGACCAAACGATCCGTCTATGTCGACCACCACTCACACGCGGGACAGGAAGGGAAGCGCCTGACCGTGGTGCCTGGAAAGAGTAAGTACATTTTTGTATACCCCTTTCTCAAGACACGAGAGTGGTTTCTGCTGACGAAGGCAGCGCGTCAGGGCATGATGGACGAGCACATCGAAGTGGGGCATCGGTTTCCGTCCGTGAAACTGAACACGACGTATTCGTTCGGTTTGGACGATCAGGAATGGGTCGTGGCGTTTGAGAGCGACAAGCCGGAGGATTTTCTCGACTTGGTGATGGCGCTGCGTGAGACGGAGGGATCGCGGTATACCTTGCGGGACACCCCGATCTTCACCTGCATCCGCCGCAGCCTCAAAGAAACCCTCGACACCCTCGGTGGTTAGCTATCCGGATCAGAGTAGCGCTAGGGTCTTCGGTTGTTATGACCGAAGACCTCGAGTTTTTCTCGGCAATGCACTCATCGGGTAACACCCCTGCCGCGCGTCTCTGCGGCCTTTGACAGTCTGACGAGGCCTGTGTTACCTCTACAAGGTCATCGCTGGATTATCAATGGCTGACACCACCGCCCTCTATGCCTTGCGTTTTCAAGATGGCTCCGTGAGCCTCTACATCGATGAACAATATGCCCAAGATCAAGGCATCGATCCTTCGCGGCTTGTGCGGGTCGAGATCCCACGAGAATTGTTCGTCAGTGGCACCGTACAGGACATCCGTGAATATGTTGCGCTTCAACTCGAACAACATCCAGAACGTGCCGGTAACGCGTAGAGACCTACTGGTGAAGATACGATACGTATCAATTGAGTCCTCGCTCCATGAAAACCTCGATCTTCAACATCTGACCAGAACCTCATGGTACAAGCACTGGTAACATCGTCGCCGACAACCGAGAAGATCGAGGAGGTGATCGCCGGCCTGCCGATCCAAGGTCGCATCATCCTCAGGCTCCTGCTGATTCAGTACCTGGACATCACCCACGAAGAAATCCTCTATATGGTATCGGACAGACCGGACCCTCGATGTGTGTCCGGCAAGAAACCTGTCACAACGCTAACACAGGAATCGATCACGGCGATGATCGAGCGCCGGAATGAATACCGGCAGCGTACGCGACTGCGCCGAGAACGAACATGGCTTCAGTGCGTCGCACTGAACAATCAGGTTTGTATGGCGAGTGCGCTGGCCACCAGGGCTGCCGCATTGCTGACTGCGCGTGGAGTGTCCGTAGAAACCATCGAGCGGCTCACAGCGCAAGCCCGCTCCGCCGTCCCCTCCACGACGTTGCGGCTATTGGAAGAAAGTTGGGACAGAAATGAAATCCCCGCAGAGGAATATCAGAAGCATCGATTGGTCATTGAGATGCAGACGCAACTTCGATTCACCGAGCGGTTCAAGAAACGCTTGGACCTGGCGCAACGTGAGCAACAAACATCGGATCGTACAGTCTTGGCCGATCATGAAATAGGCCATATCTGGGGAATCCCGGCCGGCACCTTGGCGGCCCGCAAGGTGAAGTTCTTGGCACAGTATCTCACCGTCCTTCAAACCAAATGCTCCGGTGTTGCGGCAGGAGCAGACAACGATCTCTCCCTTGATCTCTGGAAAGAAACCATACAGGTGCTCTCTCATACTCCCGTCGAACGATCGATAGCCACCTATGATGGTCTCGAGCGGACGGAGTCGGACCTACTTGAAAAACTGGCGGCCTATGCCCTGATTCGAATACCTGAAGCCGTTGAAACGAAATTTTGGAATTCTCTCGTGTACGGAGCCAGTTCCAACGCCGTGCACAGTGAAACGACACGGACGTTGTTTGGCCTCCAACGGCTGGTCTCCATACAAAGAGACATAGACGCCGGCGACGAGGCGCTGGATGAAGAACTCCTCAATCGCACGACGCCGATTTTGAAAGAATCGGAGTCCGTCGCAAGTCAACATGACGCCGGTCAATCCGAACTGACGGAGCTACAACAACACATTCTTCGTAGTTTTACAGGAGAAGACAACAGCGGCAAAGCTTCCGACAAATGGTAAACTTTCATGGTTGCCAATCACCGACAGTTCGGTATAATTGTTCAGTCACGATGACGACACAGTCTGCCACCCAACGAACCTTTTTTGCGGGCGCGGTTGTCTTCTTTCTTCTCCTTTTACTCAGTAGTCCGCTACCACGACCACTTGGTTCCGCCGCTCCAGCTGCTGCGGTCGGCATGATCGAGATTGCAGAACTTCTGGCACATCCCGAGCTATACGACCATCAAGATGTCGTCGTCACAGGGAAGGTCATGAACGTGCAGTTGGCGACTAATCGCCAGGGCCAGCCCGCCTATGGCTTCTTATTGCAGGACCAGGCAGGCACTCTCAAAGTTGTAAGCCTGGGACAGCTGGAAGTCCATGAAGGTGATCAAGTGATTGTCGAGGGTGTCTTCAGTCGCCTCAGACAAGTCGGCCGTACAATTGTGTATAACGAGATTAAGGCCCTCTCCGTAAAACCGCTGACTCGCGTGAACCCGGATTTCGTCGGCTGATTCGCGCTCCTCATCAGCAAGTCATCCTTGCGGTCTCAGTCTAGGTTTTGAATAAACTCGGCATGTCTGCTTTGATTGGCACTCAGTGCGGAAGCTTTAAAATCCAGGTGAGCATTCGATCTGAGAGCCGATCGGAAAGAAGTCTCCCCATAAGCGCGCGAAGCTTTGCATCGGTTCCAACGAGATACCGCGTTTTGGGAGTCGGCGCGGTCAACGCGTCTTCAACCGCTTTTGCGACCGCATCAGGCGAGATCGCTCGCTTCGATGCTTCCCCGACGACCTTCCTCACGGCGGCCACAATAGACTTATAGAGGGTTCGAAGTTCGGTCTTGATGGCTGTTTCTCTCTCAGCAGCCTCCATAGCCGACTTGTTCCAGATAGGCGTGGCAATCGCCCCCGGCTCGATAATCACGACGTGAATCCCCCATTGTTGGACTTCGAGGCGCAAGGCGTCTGTAATGGCTTCCAATGCGAACTTCGATGCTGAATAGGGACCCATAAGCGGCATCGTTGAAAGTCCTGCGATGGAACCCATGTTCACGATCCGTCCCCGTGCCTGCCGGACTAATGGAAGAAACGCCTGGATGACTGCCACCTGTCCGACGACATTGACCTCAAGCTGCCGGCGGAGGTCTGAAATCGGTACGGCTTCAAGCGGCCCCACCATCGCAATTCCCGCATTGTTAATGAGCCCGAATAATCCGCGATCTTTCGTCGCTTCCAAAACTTCTGTTTGAGATTTCTGAATGGTTGTGAGATCCGTCACATCGAGTTCCAACGGGACCAGCCGATCAGAACCGGCCTTTTGCAGGGCGACGCCGTCTTCCGATTTCCGCACCCCTGCAAACACGGCGAACCCTAATCGATCCAGATGCAGCGCACAGGCCGCTCCAATTCCGGTAGAAGCTCCCGTGATGACCACCGCGCGATTGTCTCCGATCGACATCTCGCTCCTTTTGAATGCCAGGCGGAGGACCATAGCAGGTTTCACGTAACTTCATCCACACATGGCGTCGCTCTTCCACTCCACTCGGTGGACACCGGGCTCGGTCTTCAGCTATCATTCACGATCTTCAACATGACGTTGTGGCGGTGTAGCTCAGTTGGCAGAGCAGCGGACTCATAAGCCGCGGGTCACCCGTTCGATCCGGGTCACCGCCACCAAAAAATCCCGCACCTTATCACTCGGCTGTTTCTTGCGACTCTTTCGCTATCACGGTTCCGGTCACGGTTAGATCGAAGGTCAACACGTCGGCTCTTAGAATAGCGTCACGTGGCGACAAAGAAGCGGCCCGTTCATGCAGTGAGGAGCGATGATCTCTCCGGTGAAGGCCTGTCTCAGAACATTCCCTGCACTGCTCCTGCTCCTCACCCTCGGTTGCATCACATCCCCCATACCCGTCACCCCTGAACAGATCGCGAGCGCTGACTATGGGACCATCCCAACCTCACCAACCTATCAGAATGCCATTAAATCCTACATGCATGAGCTTCTGTTTGATCCGTACACCGCTCACTATCGATTTGTTGGAGAGCCACAGAGAGGCTATGCGTATCTCTCAGGTAAGAAGAAGCCGCCAGTGTTTGGGTACCTCGTGCAGGTGGAGATCAATGCGAAGAACCTGAAGGGCCGCTACATGGGCGAGCAACCATATCGATTCTTTATCAAGAACGAAACAATATATCCCCTGGATACGTCCGACAAAGCCGAAGTGGTGCAGTAAGCGCTCGCAACAGAATCTACCTTGCAGATCTCACATGATACGCGGAGGCTGAAACCCTGCAGGACAGGTGGCGCAACGAATGTGGCTTGGGAAGTTGATTGTACCGCTTCTGATCTATCGGACATGAGTTGAAGAGAACATAGCTATCAACCTACAACAAACTGCTTCACTAATCCCGCCAGCGTCATATTCTCGGCGATTACGTCGTGTGGCATGAGGACATACTTCCAGGGTTTGCCGCCATTGTTGAGGGAGTGGGCAGTGGCACGTGCACACCACAGAACAGCGGCGTCTTTCTTGGCCAGCACCTCGGGCGAGGTCAGGTCATTCTTAGCTTTTGGTTCCAGCATGTAGATGCAGTCAGTTGTTTCGGCCACAAAGTCCGGTTGGTAGTCGTGCTGAGAGACGCCCAGCTTGTAGGAGATTTGGAATTGTCCCGACGCAGGGCGGAACCACTTCTGAGAGTCACGGTCAAGAACGATGGCCAGTCGCCGCTCTGTGTCCGAATCAAATTTCTGAACGGAATACAGCCCACGTTGGAAGCCACCAAAGAGGATTTGTCCGATCCGAGACGGGTTCGTGACGGTCT
>JAICWG010000107.1 GCA_025934915.1 Nitrospira sp. | reverse complement strand
TCGCGCCTGACACACCCGTCCACGCCGAGCTGATCGATGCGCATATCCAGCTACAACAACAGATCCTAGGTCAATTCTACCCTTGTGTCGGCGCGATTTCGGCGTTCAGCCGAAATCGCTATCGCTTTGGGTTATATCCGGAATTAGCTTGCGAGAGCGCCGTAGGCGCCGTTTGTCATGATCTGTACGATTTCTGCCATGAATTCCTCGTCGTGGATGACCATTTCGTCACCTTCATCGCGATGTTCCATGGACCGACAATCCAATCAGAGCAGCATTTCGAAGATCTGCTATGGAATCAACTACAGGCCATGCACTCTCTTGATTCCAATTTCTTTGCCTGGGACAAGAGCGTCGACGCAGACCCACAGAACCACCACTTTTCATTCAGCATCGGCGGGCGAGCCATGTATGTCATCGGCATGCACCCTAAATCCTCGCGTCTAGCCCGAACGTCTCTGTACCCGACCATGGTATTCAATCTGCATGAACAGTTTACTCGCCTACGCGCGCGCGGAAAGTTTGAAACGATGAAACAGGCTATCCGGATGCGCGAGATGACATTCCAGGGCTCGGTCAACCCAATGCTTGCTAGCTTTGGAGAGAATTCCGAGGCACGTCAATATTCGGGCCGAGCCGTTCCGGCGGATTGGTCTTGTCCTTTCCACTCGCAGAAGAACGGTACAAAATGACCGTCTCTCAAATGATCCGCATTCCACCGCAGAGTGGTCGCTCGTTTAAGATCAAGCAGGGTCAAATATTACGGGTTATCGACCCTCTTGGTGAGCAGGTATCCGACCTCTTTGCCTTCGATGAGCACGATCATGATTGCCGACTTTCTTCAGGTCGTTCGCTGGATTATGCGAGCCGACTCTATTTGACAACGGCCGACATTCTCTATGCGAATAACAGCAAACCCATGTTCACTATTATTGAGGACACCGTCGGCTTACACGATTTCCTGCTGACGCCCTGCAGCCAGGAGATGTTTGAAATTCTATACAAGCACAAAGGCCATCATCCGAGCTGTTTTGAGAATCTTCTTCTCTGTCTGAGGGAACACGGCATCTCAGGAGCCGATATCTCCACGACATTCAATATATTCATGAACGTTAAAATCGATCCACAGGGGAAATTGACCGTCGGTGTGCCAATATCAAAGGCTGGTGACCATATCGATCTGCGAGCGGAAATGGATATGGTGTGTGGACTAACAGCCTGCTCTGCTGAAGGGTCAAACAACGGTCAATTCAAGCCGATCGACTTTTCGATCCTAAGTTGATGCACCTCGATTGTTCATTCTCCAGGCTAAAAGGCCCTCGAAGTTATTTCAAAACCTGTGAAACGGAGTAGCATTCGCACCATGACTCCTATCGGCGAAAGGAGAACGCATGGCGCGGCGCTACGTGACTGACGCCCAATGGGGCCAAATTCGTCCGCATCTGCCCCCGACCACACGCCGTCCGACGGGCTGGCGTCCCCTCGTCGCCCCCCGGCGTTGCATCGAAGAGATGCTCTGGATTCTGTGGACCGGCGCTCCGTGAAGCGAACTGCCCCGTCGGTATGACAGCCCGAGTACCTGTTGGCGATGGCTGCGGCCGTGGGAAGCCAACGGAGGGTTGTTGCCGCTGTGGCGAGCGTTGCTGGCTCAATTGAATGACGCACAGAAACTGCGCTGGAACGAATGCCTCCTTGACGGAAGTTTCGCCGCTACCGGCGCCGTTGGATCGTGGAGCGCACGATTTGGCTGGCTGGGGAACTTCCGGCGACTGACCGTCCGATATGATCCCTTGATGGGCACGTAGGGCGAGTCCTTTCATCTGGCTATGCCCTCGTCACGCTGCGCAAGGTTTTGAAATAACTTCTATGGAACGTCTGATTTATTCTCCGCTCGCGATGTGTTAAGGGTAGCGCAGTCCTGATGAGAAGGCGCGCCTGCCGCAACCGACGGTGGCCGAGGTCTCGTTCGAACGGTATGGCAAGCCCATCCGCCAGGAGCGCGTCCTTGATGAGATGAACCGCTGCCATTGCGCCGTTCTATCCCAAGCCCGAGGGAGCTGGGCGTCCGCCGGTGGGGGCAACCGCATGTTGCGCATTCATTGTTTACAACAGTGGTTCACCCTATCGGATCCGGCGGTGGAAGAGGCGCTCGACGACTCACGAGCCATGCGCGGGTTGGTCGGGATCGATCTGGAGCGGGAACCGGTGCCTGATGCGACGACGATCTGCACATTTCGGCATTTACTGGAAGCCTACCAGGTGAGCGCACAGCTCGTTGCGTGGATCCAAGAGTATCTGGTCGCGGCAAGGCTTGACGATGAGCCGGGGACCATCGTGGATGCCCCCAGCATCACTGCTCCCAGCTCGACGAAGAATCTCCTGCGGGAACGAGATCCGAACATGCACCAGACGAAGAAGGGCCACCAGTGGTCCTTCGGCATGACGACCCATCTCGGCGTGGACAGCCGGCCCAAGCTGATCCATGTGGACCGCCTGACGGCGGGCGGATTCCAATCAGACACTTCCAGGCGATCTCAGGCCGATACTGGGTGCTCGCGTTGACCAGCCCGTGAACAGATTGCTCAGTGCAACCATGCATTAATCAGACGTTTTCTAGGTCAGATGAAGGCCCACGAACGAAATGTGGATAATGACGCACCAGGACCGTCATCGCGAGCGGTTGCCCTCTCTATTCTCCTCTCGAGTCGGCGAACTGACGACGTACTTGATGAGTTGATCGAACAACAAACCACATCGGTGTTGCAGCCACGTGATCGTTCGCTGGTGATGGAACTGGTGTACGGGGTCTTACGGCGGCAAGAGACGATCGATTGGAGACTGGATGCGGTACTCTCCAAACCTCTTCACAGATTGCCTGCGGTCGTTCAAATGCTGTTGCGGCTTGGCGCATACCAACTGTTGTTTCTAGATCGCATCCCTGCCTCAGCAGCGGTGAACGAAACCGTCCGACTAGCCAAGTCCTACGCCAAACAACTGAGACGCGATTGGAGTGGGTTAGTGAATGGAGTCCTGCGCAACCTCATTCGTGTACCGGCGCCGCCTTTCCCAGATCCAGCCGTACATCCGGCTCGATCTTTGTCCGTCCGGTATGGAATTCCTAAATGGCTGACGGAACGGTGGGTTGATCGATTGGAGCTTGCGCAAGCAGAATCGGCCTGTCGAGCAAGCAACAGGGTCCCGAGCGTCACACTTCGAGTGAACTCGAATCGCCTAACCAGGGAGGAGTTTTTGGAGCGTTTGCGGCAGGGAGGGGTTGTCGCTCGTCCTGCCACTCTCAGCCCGGTAGGAGTCGTGCTGGAAAAAGGCCAGGATGTCACGTCGTTGTCAGGGTTCCAGGCGGGCGATTTCTATGTGGAAGACGAGGCGGCGCAACTCATTCCTCCGATCCTGGATCCGCAACCAGGCGAAACCGTGTTGGATGCCTGCGCCGCTCCAGGCGGCAAGACGACGCACCTTGCTGCGCTCATGGACGATCGCGGAACGATCTACGCGGTTGATCGGAAGACTGCCCGGATGGGTCTGCTGCGACAAAATTGTGGAAGATTGTGTGTTCAGAGTGTTGTGCCGATTGTCGGCGATGTGAGGAAACCATCCGAATGGTCTGGAATAGTTGCACGCGGGTCGAACCTTCGTGACGGATCGCTGCTGTTCGATCGTATACTCGTGGATGCCCCTTGCAGTGGCGTGGGTGTGTTGCGTCGACATCCTGAATCGAAATGGCGGAAGGACAGTTCGGCATTCGCCAGGCACCAGAAACTTCAAGCCGAAATCCTTACTTCGGTGGCTTCCTGCTTGCGACCCGGTGGGGTGCTGGTCTATAGTACCTGCTCAACAGAAACGGAAGAGACAGAAGAGGTCGTTCACCGTTTTTGCGAAGCCTATCCTGGATGGATGCGTGAATCTGTGGCGCCGTGGCTTCCCATCACAGCTCTCCCCTTTGTGACCATCACCGGCGCGCTTTCCACCATGGGTAACGAATGCGGGATGGATGGCTTTTATGCCGCCCGCCTACGGAAGAAGAGGTAATGGGTCATCCGATTCATATTGCGCCCTCGATTCTCTCCGCGGATTTCGCGCGTTTGGCCGACGAAGTTGCAGCCGTGGAGCGGGCTGGCGCAGACCTGCTACACGTCGATGTCATGGACGGCCATTTCGTGCCGAACCTGACGGTAGGCCCCCCCATCGTCGAAAGTCTGAAAAAAGTCACCCGACTGCCACTCGACGTTCATTTGATGATTACCAACGCCGATATGTTCATCCCTGAGTTTGCTGAGGCGGGCGCCGACTATCTCACTGTCCATGTCGAGGCCTGCCCACACCTTCATCGGACGATTCAATCGATTAAGGAACGGGGAGTCAAGGCCGGAGTGACCTTAAATCCTGCCACTCCCCTCTTGTTGCTTCAGGAGATCTTGGGGGATGTTGATCTTGTGTTGATCATGTCGGTGAATCCAGGATTTGGCGGGCAGACATTTATCCCGTCAGTGCTCAGGAAAATCTCCGAAGCCCGGGCACTATTGGACAGGATCAACAGCCGGGCATTGCTCGAAGTAGATGGTGGCGTGAAGGTAGACAATGCAGGGGAAATTGTGGCTGCCGGTGCGACGGCTCTGGTGGCAGGGTCCGCTATTTTTTCCCGACACGACTATACGGCCACGATCGCAGCCATGCGAGCAGCCGCAGAGACGGTCGTTCCACGGGCGCCCCGCGCAGCGGTCAATCGATAGGCCATTGAGAGTGGACATCTCCGCAGTCATCGACAGCCTTCATCCTCTTGAAATCAAAGTCCTCACGACGTTGGGCGCACGTCCGTCTGGAACCGCTTTGGACGGCGAACAGTTGGCTTCAGTCGCTGAATTAGAGCCCTCACAACTCAGCATGGCAGTCGAATGGTTATTGGCCAAGTCTCTTATCACGGTGCAGGCGGAAACGGTAACTCCAATAGTATCGCTGACGAAAGTTGGGGAAGAGTATTACCAGACTACTTCACCAATCGAACGAATCTTGGCGGCTGCGCGGGAAGCGACCGGTAACGGGACGCGACTGACCATTCCCGATCTTCAGGCGCAAGGAGGGCTAGATCCTTCCGATGTCAGTAAAGCGATTGGACGGCTCAAGAAAGAAGGAGTGGTCCTGATCATTCAGGGAGGTTGTATCGAAACAACCGGTCGCCCGAGTCCAACGGCTGAGACACTCCGAACGCTCCTTGAAGAAATGCATGACTCGTCGAAGGAGCTGAAGAGCTTTACGGAAACCCATCGGCAGGTCATTGAAGATTATGCCGTGAAACGTGGCAATGCTAAAGAGCCGTTCCGGGTAGACGAGCGCGTGACCCGCTCATTCATATTGTCCACGGATGGTGTCAGCGCGGCGGAACAGCTGCTGAAGCAAGGGGTAGCTGAAGAGGTATCGCAGTTGACTCCTGACCTGTTGAAGGACGGGAATTGGCGTCAGAAGCGATTTAGAAAGTACACAATCAGTCTGCGCCCGCCTCGTATCGGAACCGGGAAGAAGCACCCCTATCGCGAATTCCTCGATGCCGTAAAAGCCAAGCTCGTGAGCATGGGGTTTCGAGAGATGCGGGGTGCGCTGGTCGAAACGGAGTTCTGGGACATGGATGCCCTGTTCATGCCGCAATTCCATCCGGCCCGGGACATTCATGACGTCTATTTCGTCAAAGAGCCCAGCCATACTACCGTCCTGGACGAGCCGTTCTTGTCGCGTGTCGCTAAGGTGCATGAGAACGGCGCGGAGACTGAGTCCACAGGCTGGGGCTATTCATTCGATGTTCATCGGGCCAGACGGTTGGTGTTGCGGAGCCAAGGCACGGCGGTTTCAGCTCGAACGCTGGCCGCCTCACCGAACATTCCCGGGAAGTATTTCTCGATCGCCCGGTGTTTTCGCTATGACCAAGTCGATGCCACCCATGCAACGGATTTTTTCCAGGTGGAAGGGATCGTCTTGGGAGAAGCCATCAACTTTAGGACGCTGTTAGGGCTCCTGAATTTGTTCGCACGGGAAGTGGCACAAGCGAAGGATGTGAAGTTCTTGCCGGCCTATTTCCCCTTCACCGAACCATCGGTCGAGTTGCATGTGCGGCACCCACGCTTGGGATGGATGGAACTCGGCGGCGCGGGTCTCTTTCGTCCCGAAGTGACGTTGCCACTCGGTGTCACGGTGCCCGTCATTGCCTGGGGGTTGGGGCTTGATCGCATGGCGATGGTAGCGTTGGGAATCCATGACATTCGCGAGCTCTTTACCGACAATCTAGAATTGATCCGCACGACCAGAGGACTGTTCTAACTGCGCTCATGCCCACGATCACTATTTTCCAAGACGATTTAAAGTCGCTTCTCGCGAGTGATCGTAGTACCGACCGTGGCATCACGATAGCTCAGTTGGAGGAGTGGCTCATGCTCGCGAAGGGCGAGCTGAAGGGGCACAACCTTGAAACCGGTGAGTTACGCATAGAACTACAAGATAGCAATCGACCTGACCTCTGGTGTTGCGAAGGGATTGCCAGACAAATTCGCATCAAGCAACAAGGCCGACTGAAGCCCTATTCATTCTTCGATAAAAAACCGAAGTCACCGCATCATCTGATCGTGAAGCCGGGCATGGAGCAGGTGCGCCCGTATGTGGCCGCCTGTACGGCCAAGGGGTATCGGGTGAGCGAGAAGGGATTGGCTCAGCTGATTCAAACGCAGGAGAAGTTGGCCGACATCTTTGGGCGGAAGCGAAAGACCGTTTCCATCGGAATCTATCAGCTTCGGAATATTACCTTTCCGGTGACCTATGAGTTGGTGAAGCCGGATGACGTGCGGTTTACCCCATTGGGTATGGAAACGACGATGACTCTGTCGGAAATTCTCATGGTTCATCCCAAGGGGTTAGAGTATGGGCCTATTCTGGCCGTCAAAAGTCTTCTCCCTGTCCTCCGAGATGCAAAGGACCAACCGTTGTCGTTTCCGCCGATTATCAATAGCCGGGAAATCGGAGAAGTCCAGGTGGGTGATGATGAACTCTTCGTCGAGGTGACCGGGACAGACCTACCCATGGTGATGCTCTCGCTGAATATCTTCGCGGCGAATTTGGCCGACCGTGGCGCAACCATCGAGCCGGTGGAAGTACAATATCCGACGAGCACGATGCTGGGCAAACGAGTCAAAACGCCTCAAGATTTCGGGAAGCCCAAAACGATTCGGACCAAAGCGATTGAACAGGCGCTGGGCCAGGAGCTCGGCGAGACAGTCGTAAAGCAAGCTCTTGAGTCGTATGGATACGACGTGTCGGCAGAAAAGGGATCGGTTAAGGCAAAACTTCCACCGTACCGGCACGATCTGATGCACACGATGGACGTGGTCGAAGACGTTGCGATGAGCCGTGGTTATGCAGAATTTACTCCCGTCATGCCGACGCAATTTACGGTGGGAGGATTATCTGCTATTGAACAGCTGTCCGATCGATCCCGAGACTTGATGGTGGGGCTCGGATTTCAGGAAATCATTTCGAACATTCTCGGTTCACCGGACCATTATTCAGGGTTCATGCGTCTCCACGGCACGGAATGGGGACGGACGGTCGACGTCGACAACGTCATGTCGTTGAGCTTCTCTTGTCTTCGACAATGGATGCTGCCTTCATTGCTACGCATCGAAGCCTCCTCGAGCCGGGCATTCTATCCTCATCGCCTCTTTGAGGCCGGTGATGTGGCGATTCCCGATGATGCTCACGAGTTGGGGTCTCAAACGGAAACCGTCTTAGGCGCCTTGATCGCTCATGCCACCACCCATTTCTCTGAAATCCATTCCAGTCTCGATGTCCTGTTTTACTACCTCGGTAAGGAGTACAGCCTTGAACCATTGCAGCATCCGTCTTTTTTAGAAGGCCGAGCCGGTCGGATTCTCGTCTCGGGTAAGTCTGTCGGCGTGATCGGCGAAGTCCATCCGGAAGTCCTCGAACGTTGGCAGATCGCTATGCCGGTCGCTGCCTTTGATGTGAACCTGTCGAAGTTGGCTGCGAATTGAGTACTCAATCCCCCAACATCATGTTCGTGCCGCCAACTTCCTGCTCCAGCGTTTTGAGGGTCAGCAGGTTGTCTCCGACGATGAAGCGGTTGTCGAAGATGTCATAGCCGGTGACGCACTGCGGGGCGTGGTAAGACTCCTCCCGGTCCTCCAGCGGATGCGGGGCCTCGCCTGCTAGACAGTGGGCAGGTTCAGCTTCGGCCGAATCTCCTTCCAAGCCAGGTGAGTCCGAGTTTGGTTTTATCCAGCACGATGCTGTCCGTTGTCTACTAACCTGATCATAGTGGCTTCCTTGGAAGGATTGGAACGAGAAATGGCTCTCTGCTTAAGCTGCTACGCGCAGCCAAGATTCTCAAGCCGGCTCACCCACTGACTGAAATGAGTACACTCACGGCGCATGGTGTCCAAGCCGATCCGATCGGTGGTCAACGGCCCATGCTAGTCGTTTGCGATAACCAGGGAACAACTTCAACACTCGAGCTGATGGCGTTGTGCGAGGATCGTCGTTTATCTCTTCTGGTGTTTGAAACCCGTTACGAATCGCCTGAAGATGAGAATGTGCCGAAGAAGCATTCATCACACTGGCAAGGACAAGGGGATCGGAAAATAAGAGAGCCTCGAATTCATGGATCATGAAGTAGGCCAGAAACCTCGTGCCGACATTAAAATGGCTCTCCAATGCCGCTTCCAGTTCTTGTGCGCGTTCCCGTGAGTTTCGGCCTTGGGAGGGTCAGCTTTCCTGGGAAGTCGTCAGGCAGCCCGTAATAATCGAACATGGTCGTGACCAAGGCTGCATCGGTGTCTCCAAGAAATCGTCGGAGGTCATCCTCGACCTTCTTGAAGTTCGTAATCCCTCCTTTGAAATGAGCGCCACGCTTCACACGCTTCGTCGTCACGATTTTCGGCTCGGGATGGACGCCGCCATCCCACAAATAGGGCTGTAAGACGTCCTTGACGAAACGTTCCTCGGTTTGGCCTTCGACCAAGATCAGCACCTTGCGCATGGTCAGGGTCTGCCACCGAGAATATTCTTCTCCCACAGTTCGCCAAGCGAGTAGTTCTCCAGCCACGCCGACATATCGGCGGATTCCAGGTGCTGGAAGATGCTCTGTCGATCGGTCCGCTCCACAACCCAGACAGACTCCTGGGTAAACTGGTTCACCAACGTGACGGACTGGGTCGCCACGAGCACCTGGGTGCGTTCAGAAGCCGACTCCAACAGATCGGCTAACAGACTGATTGCGGCAGGGTGCAAGCCGAGTTCCGGTTCGTCGAGCAGCATAACCGTCGGCAAGATTGGCTGCAAAAGCAGTGTTGCTAAGCACATAAATCTCAATGTTCCATCGGACAGGGGTGAAGCGTTGAAATACGCGTCGCTACCTTTCTCCTTCCACTCCAAACGAATCTTATCCGGATTCAAGCGGGATGGTTCGAGCCGGAAGCCTTCAAAGAAAGGAGCGATTTGTCTGATCGTATCTTCGATATTCTTGAAATAACCAGAATGTGTTTGTTGCAGACGATACAGAAACGCTGCTAGGTTCCCGGCATCGGGCTCTGCAATCGGCGGTTATCATCCACCGCACCCGTTTGCTTCACACGGGCCGAGCTGCTTGTGTCGTGGAAGTGGTAGATGCGATAGCTCGCGAGGTCGTCACGCACGTGACCGGCGATGCGCTCAGTCGATTGCTTCACGCGAGCTTCAGCATAACCGGAGCCTAAGTCGATGGATAGTGGATTGGGATATCGAGTTCGATCATGAAACCAAATCGTTTCGCTGGAAAAGATGAACTGATCTTCCGCTGTTGGCTTTAACGTGAAAGCGTAACCGTTTGCATCGCTTCCCGTCCCGAATTCCAACTCAACGGTTAGAGAAGGTGATTGCTTTCGCCCAAAGTATAAAATGCTGTCAGCTCCGCCTGCCTCACCGGTGTAGGTTTGAAGATCACCGGCGACCACACGATTGAGAAAATGGAACACGCCGATGAGGTTGGACTTGCCAGAGCCATTCCCGCCAATAAAGACATTCAGACGGCCCAAACGTAAT
This sequence comes from Nitrospira sp., assembly GCA_025934915.1. Classification (GTDB taxonomy): domain Bacteria; phylum Nitrospirota; class Nitrospiria; order Nitrospirales; family Nitrospiraceae; genus Nitrospira_D. The sequence goes on along the minus strand of JAICWG010000107.1, from coordinate 5,126 downwards.
GTCTGATCGTGGATGGACTTGAAATTCTTGACCCTTAGCTGCTCCAGAGTCCGCATGTGTAGTAATGTTGCACGCCTGCAATAAAAAATAAAGCTACATCAGATGGGATGCTCATGCCACTGTCCAACGGACGGCAAATAGCTGCTGGGCGGTTAACTTTTGTTGCAGCTTCCTCACAATCTCGGTGATTCGCTCTTCGCGCGGAAGATCGATATCGTCTTGTGCACCAACGAAGGAGCTGACCAGCCTCTCGAAACTATCGGATGGATATCACTTGGCTGTCTCATGCGTGAAACAGGTGGCATGGAAAGTGGTTTGCATGAGGGTAGAGGATACCGATTTACGGCTGGGAAAGCATCCCAGGAAGGGACTTATAGGACTCAGAGCGAGGGAAGGAAGCGGGAGGGGCAGCGTCGTGATTCCCCTCCCCCGAGAGTATTCGAATTGCCGGAAATGAAGCCGGCGTACTTACGCTGTGGCAGGAGTCAAGTGTTGCTTGGCAAGGCCGATGAGTTGCTCAAAGCCTGCGGCGTCTTTGATCGCCATGTCCGAAAGGACCTTTCGATCCAAAGCGACGTTGGCCTTCTTGAGGGCATTGATGAATCGACCGTAGGTCATCCCTTGTGCTCGAACGGCCGCGCTGATACGCGCGATCCACAGTTGCCGGAAGTCCCGCTTTCGGTTCTTGCGACCCGTATAGGCGTAGGTCAAGCCCTTATCCACGCTTTCTGTCGCTGAACGAAAGAGGCGGCTTTTCCCACCGTACTGACCTGACGCCAGCTTGATCCGCTTCTTTCTCCGCTGTCGAGTTTTTGGTCCACCCTTTGCGCGAGGCATACTTCAGTACTCCTTTAAGTTCCTGATGTTCTTCTTCATGGCAATGATCGTGTTATTCGTATGGGAGCAGTCGGTTCAACGATGAAGCGAACGCCGTATCGACGACTTCAGTTCCGCTCAAGCGGCGCTTGTGGTCGTGCCGCTTGTGGGTCAGCAGATGTCGCTTGCCTGCCTTGCGGCGAACGATTTTCCCACTCCCGGTCTTTGTAAAACGCTTACTCGCCCCTTTATGGGTCTTCATTTTCATGAGGAGATTCCTTTGTGTTGAGCAATCACCGTGCTGCGTGTCAATGTTTCGGAGCGACGATCATAATCAAACTGCGTCCTTCCATACGAGGAGCATACTCGATGGTGCCGGCTTGGGCCAACTGTTCAATGACGGACTTCATCACCTCGCGACCCATCTCTTGGTTGGCCATTTCTCGTCCACGATAGGTGAGGGTGACTTTGGTCTTGTTACCCTCCTCTAGAAAGCTCTTCATCTGGCGAACCTTGATTTCAAGGTCATGTTTATCGGTCCGTGGGCGCAACTTGATTTCCTTCACTTGGGTGGACTTTTGATGACGCCGGCTTTGATGATCTTTTTTGCTCAACTCATACTTATACTTCCCAAAGTCCATAATCCTACAGACCGGGGGAACCGAGTTGGGAGCGACCTCCACTAGGTCATGGCCGCTTTCTTGAGCCTGACGAAAGGCATCCGGAGTCTGAAGGATACCGAGTTGTTCTCCCTCCGGGCCGATCACACGAACTTCTCGGACTCGGATCTCACGATTCACACGCAATTTGGGAACGATAGGCCACCTCTTTTTTAATGTGTGGGTTGAAGTTCTCGCTGTGTGTGTGAGATCTCAGCTTGCAGGAGATCCAACACCTCAGCCACTGTCTTATTCCCTAAATTTGATCCGCTTCGGCCTCGTACCGAGAGAGTCCCGTCTTGCAATTCGCGAGTCCCCGCTACCAACATGAACGGGACCTTCGCCTTTTCCGCTTCACGAATCTTGAACCCGATCTTTTCATTTCGAAGATCCGCCTCGACACGGAAGCCGGCCGCCCTTAACTGCGCCACGACGGCTGCGGCGTAGTCTTGCTGATGATCGGTGATGTTCATGACCACTGCCTGCACGGGAGCCAGCCAGGTCGGGAACGCGCCCCCGTAGTGCTCGATCAGAATGCCGAAAAAACGTTCGATGGATCCCATCAAAGCGCGATGGATCATGATCGGGCGATGGGCTTTGCCGTCCTCTCCAATGTAACTTAACTCAAACCGCTCTGGATTGTTGAAATCCACCTGGACCGTCGAACATTGCCATGAACGGCCCAACGCATCTTTGATCTTAATGTCGATCTTCGGGCCGTAAAATGCTCCCCCTCCCGGATCAAGATGAAAGGAAATATTGCGGCTTTTCAGTGCCGCTTCCAAGGCGTTGGTGGCCAAGGTCCAATGTTCATCACCACCCACGGACTCTTTGGGCCGCGTGGACAAAAACACTTCAAATTGATGGAATCCAAAAGTCTGTAACACGAAAAATGTAAAGTCCAGTACCCGGCTGACTTCGTGTTCCATCTGATCTGGGCGGCAGAAGAGATGGGCATCATCCTGCGTGAATCCACGCACCCGCATGAGTCCGTGCAGAACGCCGGTCCGTTCATAGCGGTAGACCGTTCCCAGTTCCCCGTAGCGAATGGGGAGGTCTCGATAGCTCCGCAGGTGCGACTGATAGATCATGATATGGTACGGACAATTCATCGGTTTCAGCTGGTACTCGCTGCCTTCCAGCTTCATCGATGGGAACATGTTTTCGCGGTAGTAATCGAGGTGCCCGCTGGTTTTCCAGAGATCAAGACGTGCGGTATGAGGCGAATAGACCAGCTGATACCCATCTCGAATATGTTGTTCTCGCCAGAAGTTTTCAATCAATAGGCGGACTGCTGCGCCTTTCGGATGCCAGAGTACCAGCCCGGGTCCGATCTCATCCTGAATGCTGATCAAATCCAGTTCTTTTCCGACTTTTCTGTGGTCGCGTCGCTTAATTTCCTCCAGCCGAGCCAGATAGGCATCCACTTCCGCTCTTGTCGGAAAGGATGTCCCATAGATCCGTTGTAACATCGGATTACGTTCATCGCCACGCCAATAGGCTCCGGCCGTGGTAAGCAATTTTATGGCCCCAACGGAGCCAGTGGTCGGGAGATGGGGGCCTCGACAGAGATCAACGAAGTCGCCTTGTGCATAGGCGGTGATCGGCTCCCCATCGGGGAAACCTTGAATCAGCTCGACCTTGTAGTGCTCTCCACGGGCCCGGAAAAAATCGATTGCGTCCTGTTTCGAAAACTCCCGCCTTGTGATAGTGAGATTACGCTTGATGATTTCTGCGGCGCGATCTTCGATCCTCTCCAAATCTTCAGGAGTAAAGGGACGTTCGAAGGCAAAGTCATAGTAAAAACTATCTTCTAGGGCTGGGCCGATGGTCAGTTGTGCGGACGGGAAGAGCTCTTTTACTGCTTGAGCCATGAGGTGGGTACTGCTGTGGCGGTAGACTTCACGACCCTCCGCACTGTCGAACCGTAATGGTTCAACTACCGAACTCCCAGGCAGAGGACGCGACAGATCAACAACCGCTCCGTCTACTTTGGCTGCCAGAATATCCTGACTTGCGATTCCTAGTTCAGATAGAGCATCACCTACCGTCCCCCCGGTCTGAATATCACTGCTTGGACCATCTTTAACCGATATTTTCATGGCTTATTGATGGGGATCCACAGTACAAAAACAGCAAAGGCACCGAGCCTCCTAGAGGCAAACCAGTGCCTCAACCTGAATGGTAGGCGCGGACGGTCTTGAACCGTCGACCTCTACCGTGTCAAGGTAGCGCTCTCCCCCTGAGCTACGCGCCTATCGACAGAGGAGGCATGCTAATATAGCCTCGTTGACACTGTCAAGAAAACGAAAGAGAAGATCGCATTTCCTCAACCGTCTGAAAGAATGCGACCTTCTCTTTAATCTCTGGGATCAGACATTCTTCAGCCTGTAGATCATCACCTCACAGCAGAGCGAAGCTCTTTCCCGGCTGAAAACTTCGGGACCTTCGCCGCTGGGATTCGGAGTGATTCACCCGTCCGTGGATTCCTTCCCATTCGTGCTTTTCGCTTTGAAATCGTAAAGGTGCCAAAATTGACGAGGGAGACGCGTTGTCCTTTTTTCAGTGAGGAAGTCACCGCACCGGTGAATGCTTCAAGAGCGGTTCCGGCCGCAACCTTCGTGATTCCTGCTGAAGCGGCCATCTTTGCGATCAGCTCTTCCTTTGTCATGATGTCCCTCCTTCATGAGTGTTGAGAGATGGTATGGGGAGTAAGCCCAGCAGCATACCTGAGGAAATCCTGTTCAGGCACTATGACTTGCTCTCACTTTCGTTTGTTTCAAGGGAATGTGAAGATTAACGATTTTTTTTCGCAACGTGTTTCGGTTGAGTCCGAGAAGTTCAGCTGCTTGTATTTGATTGCCTCCTGTCTCCCGCAGCGCAGAAGTGATGAGAGGGCGCTCCACGGCGGAGATCAGGATCGGATGAAGGTTTTTTGCCGATCCGTTTCTCATCCCCTTCACGAATTCCCCCATTTTCACCTCTAAATAACTCTCTAAGGAGGCGTCGCGGGTTTTGTTTTGCTGAAGGCTGCCTGGCTGATTCATCAGCTGGATTGTTTTCAGCGTCTTTTTCAAGGCAGCCTTAGACCCCTTGATACAAAGAGTGCGAGCGGGGTCCAGGTGATCATTGAGCGCGTTCATCTGTTCCTGTCCGCTCTGCGACTCCATCACGACGGCATCAAACCGATGTTTTGGCAACTCCCTCTGAAAGGTCGAAACGTCCCGGGCGATCGTAACGGAAGCGTCCTTGAATATCTGCTTCACCAGGGCTTGTACAGTCGTATCATTCGTAAGTAACAGAATAGTAAATGAGGATGACGGCACAGACATGAAGGCACCACCCGAAGAAGAGGGCGGATTATTGCTTAGGGCGTACGCGATGTCAATTGGATTTTATGGACATGACGGCCTTCCGACCTGCTTTGCGTATGGTCTTGCGGGTATAAAATACATAGCAAAGAGAATGACTTCTAGGGTCCAAACTCAATTGAGCCACCAGGAGACGAGAGCGATCAGGCAGATGGCGTTGAGGTAGGGTGTGGCGGATTTGTCGTACCGCGTGGCGATGCGGCGTGCATCTTTCAGGCGGCAGAACAGGCGTTCGATTGTATTGCGCCGGCGATCGCGGCGTTTCTTGAATGGAGAGAGG
>JAICWG010000102.1 GCA_025934915.1 Nitrospira sp. | reverse complement strand
TGCCGAGCCGCCTCGGCCTTGCTGCCACCGCTCCGGACAAAATCCACCACCCGTTGGCGCAAATCGGATGAACATCTCATACCCCCATGATCGCTAAAGTTCACCAGCAATGTCCATCAGTAATTGAGGGCTTGGCTATAGATGTTGGTCGGCGTGACACCCTAGCGCGGATGTCCTCCTTCCGAGGTACCTCCTTCGGATCTATCTCACTCCCAAGTCGTCGGCTATCTTTCTCACAACAAGCACAAAACCCCAACCTTTACCAAGGAGAATAAACATGAATTGTTCACGATGCCAGGGATTCATGGTCAGGGAACACTTGCTGGACTTTGAGGGTACCTACGGACATATGTGGGCCAGCGGATACCGCTGTATGAATTGCGGAAACGTTCATGACTCGGTCATAGAGCAACACCGGCTTGCCAAGGTACAACCGGCATTGGTACTCGCAACCGATGAAGAGGATCACAAAGAAGACGAACTCCATACGGACGAGCATTCAGTCATTATGCGTGCGGCCTGACACCGAATCTAAACCAGGCCGCCACACAGACCCCTACTCGTAGGTACACAGTTCTGGCTTGGGAGGAGAGAGGGCATGGCCAATATCTTGATCGTCGACGATGATGCACCGACCAGAGCGGTATTGCGCGACATCCTTGAAGAAGACGGTCACGAGATTCGTGAAGCCGCCGACGGCCAAGTCGGCCTCGCTCTCTATCGCAAGACACCGGCCGATCTGGTCATTACCGACATCCTGATGCCGGGGCGCGATGGAATGGAAGTCACGCTCGCACTGACGCGTGAATTTTTGGATGCCAGAGTCATTGCCATGACCGGTGCTACCGGCGATCAGAATTTTCTCAACGTTGCCAAGCTATTCGGTGCCCGACGTGTGATTCAGAAACCCTTCACCCCCGACATCATTCGTCGGGTCGTGCGTTTCACGCTTGATCATTAACCAGATCAACGAGATGAAGAGGACGAACTGAACCGTCATCGCTTCCAAAGAGAGACAGCGTATTATCCTAGCCCGTCCTTGACTCTCTCGATAGGTCTCTGAGGCTCACGCGTCTGGGTGGGCCACAAGGATCCTGCAAGCATGCCGATTCCCGCCATTACGAACCCGACGAGCTGCGGAGGCCAGACGTCGGTAGGCTGGCTTACTAGTTCCAACGCCAGCCAACTCGTGAGCCCGGCGACAATGGCCCAAAGCGCACCCTGTGTCGTCGCCCGCTTCCAGTAAAGTCCTGCAAACAATGGGAAAAAGGCCGCCACCAGGGTTACCTTGTACGTGCTCACAACCAGTTTATAGATCGTCGCGTCCGACCACAATGCAAGAACCAATACCGCTGAGGCAAATCCCACCAAGACCACACGCATAAGACGCAGAAATTCCGAATCGTTCAGATGCGAAAACATCGGCCTGATGACGTTCTCGCTCAGCGCAACCGACGGTGCAAGCAGGGTCGCACTGGAGCAACTCATCACTGCAGAAAGAACTGCCCCGAAGAAAATAACCTGCGCCGCGATCGGAGTATGTTGCAACACCAGGGTCGGCAAGACCAGCTGCGAATCCTGCTCCAACAATGCTCCGAACTTGACGGGGTCAATCAAGGTTGCGGCATAGGCGAGAAACATCGGCACAAAACAGAAGGTAAAATAGAGCGCGGCGCCCAGCAGCGAACCTCGCACAGCTGTAGGCTCATCCTTTGCCGAGCTGATCCGCTGGAACACATCTTGTTGTGGGATGGAACCAAGCATCATGGTCATCCACGCCCCGACGAATGAAACCCAAGCCGTCATCGTGGCCGGTGGAAACAAGTCGAGTTTCCCGGCCTCGGCCGCATGGTTGATGACCGTGCGTACACCGCCAGCCAGATCCCCGACGATCGACGCAATGTACAAAAGTCCCCCCATAATCACAGAGATCTGAACGAAATCGAGAATCGCCACAGAGAACATGCCGCCGAACGTGGTATACGTCAGAACAATCGCTGCGCCGATCACGATTCCGACTGATTGGCTGACACTCCCCTCCGTCACGACATTGAGCACCAAGCCCAGCACTTTGAATTGGGCCGCGACCCATCCTAGGTACGAGGCGACGATGCAGAGCGTGCACAATACTTCTACGGTCCGGTTGTAGCGGTATCGATAATAATCCCCCACCGTCAGCATATTGAGTCGGTACAGGCGCGGAGCAAAAAACAGTCCGGCGAGCATCAAACACATACTGGACCCGAATGGATCAGCGATAACGCCACGCAGTCCCTCTTTGACGAAGGTAGCCGAGATGCCCAATACCGCTTCTGCGCCGAACCAGGTCGCAAATACGGTGGCCACCACAACGGCTAACGGCAGGCTCCTGCCAGCAACGGCGAAATCCTTCGAGTTCTGCACACGGGTCGCCGCGAAAAGTCCTATGCCGACAGAAAAGAGAAGATAGAGGATGACGAACCAGAAGACCACGCGCGCAGGATAAAGCGATCCTGACTTGCAATCAATCGATATTCAAGAAATCTTCTGGCATAGAGGCGGACCATTCGAGCATCTGGGTTGATGCAGGAGCGAAAGCAATTCATTCCTGAAAGACCCAGAGCTAGGAATGGGAAAGGGTCCGTTGATCTCGATCACCGTATTCTCCCGATCTTGAGAATATGGTTTCTGCTCAAGATCCCAACGGCTGGCCACTGTGACCCTTGATCCATCACGGCGCACATGAATGAGCTGGCCTTCCCATCGTCCCTTCGTGCGAAGCTCCTTCTCGATAACTTCAAGCGGAACAGGAAAAACCGTCTTGAGGAGTTGATGGGAAGTCGTCCCCAATGCATCTTGCGGTTCCCATCCATACAGTTTCTTCGCTCCTACACTCCAGTATCGAATCGTACCATCCAGATTGCGCACCATGAACGCATCGGTAGAAGGGATACCGTCTTTCTTCGGCCTATCCTGCCCTCTACCTGGTTGCTCTGAGTAGGTTCTTGACAAGAGACTATAGGTCACTTCTGCCAGAAGCGCGGAGCCTGGCATCGTTAAATGAACAGTATCCCAAAAATAAAACACTCCCTCCTTCGCCACTGTGCACGTATCCTTTGAGCAGAACAATTGTGAGGCATCGATAAATTCAAAACCAAACTTAGACGCTTCTTCGCTGAGAGCCGCATTGACAGCGTCAAGGCTGTCTGCTTCCATCTCAAGGTTGTTCGGCACCTCCATCCCAAAGTTCTCGAGCTTATACACATACCTATGAATATTCAGTGAGAGTGACGCTGGCTGAGAATAGACGATCACTCGCTTCTCCTTCAGCTTCTCGAATAGAGCATCAAGCTTGGCTCTGAATTCTTTATCGCCAAGCTTTTCATACGTCTTTAGCCAGCTACTTGATACAATGATTCCATCCATATGATTGTTCGGAACATATGTATCAACAAACCAGTCATAGAAATCGGCACACCGCCCGTCATTTACAGTGCGTATGGCCCGACAAGAAGCTCCAGTGAACTGAATGATGGCATTCTGACCAAATACGCGTGCAAAACCTGGATATAAACTAGCCGCAAGGCTGTCTCCAAACAATACATAGACCTTGGAGGTGTGAGTCTGTCCTCCATCTATCCGAATAGCTGAGGGCTGCACAGAGTCACAATGATTCCGTACAAGGGTTTCAAAATTCTGCTGTAGATCAAAGAAACAGGTGCGCAGTCGATAGAGCTGCTCTGAATCGCTGTGTAACCTACTTTGATACCCTGCTGTGGTCAGCTGCAGACCGACGGCGCACATAACTAGGGCAACTGCAGAAGCGAACGAGAATCTCCACACCAATCGTTTGGTCACCATATCCTTTTGGCGAAATGGTCTTTCAACAAAACGCCAAGTTAAATAAGCCAGGCCGAATGTCAGAACGACGATAAGCGCAATAACGACATCATTAGGCGCAGTGAAACTTCGATGGCGAGCGAACGATAACAACGGCTGATGCCATAAATAGGCGCTATAGCTGACAAGACCGACACCGACTAACGCTCTATTAATCAGCAACCGCCCAACCAACGTTCCGGGCAAAGCAAACACGATAATCAAACCAGCGCCAACTGTCGGTATCAAAGCCGAGAAACCTGGGAAGAGCGTCTCTTTACTGAATGTCAGGACCCCGAATGCGATCAATCCGAGCCCGACAAGGCTGAGTATTTGATGGAGCGCCGGATGGAACTGGCCACGCTCCTTCCTTTCCAGGTAGAAAGCGATGAGTGAACCCATCGCCAATTCCCATGCACGAGTCGGCAGTAAAAAAAACGCCGCATCTGGTTTTCTGTTGATCGCGTACTCAGCTAGCGCAAGACTGAGGAGCGCCATGATCGTCAGAAACACTACTATTCGCTTTCGCCCCAATTGCCACGCAAACATCAGAACAATCGGAAACAGGACGTAAAACTGCTCTTCTACCCCCAAACTCCACGTATGGAGCAGCGGCTTTAACTCCGTTGCTGCATCGAAGTAATCACTTTGCCGCCAAAAGAAGATATTCGACGCAAATACCAAACCCGCCATGACGCTTTTCGACAATTCCTTTGCATCGCTTGGCATGAGCCACAACCAAGCAAAAGGCAAACACGACGCCATGACCAGGTACAACGCGGGCAGAATACGCCGTGCGCGTCGCTCATAGAAATTGAGGATTGAAAACCGTCCAGCCTCAAGGTCGGCAAGAATAATCGTGGTAATCAAGTACCCGCTGATAACAAAGAAAATGTCCACGCCGACAAAGCCGCCGCTAAAAATTTGGAAACCGGCGTGGAATAATATGACTGGAATGACCGCGACTGCTCGCAAGCCGTCTATTTCAGGACGGTAACGCATTCAAATGATCTTGTGGCCTATGTAAACATACCGAAAGCATGGCCTTCGATCATCGATAGCCTCTCAGCGATGAATCGATTAATGGTGATAGAGATGTTCGGGAAGCGATCGTTTTTCAGGAAAAGCTTGTCTCTTCCTTTGATATACCAAACGTCCGGGCGAGACTCAAGGCGAGGGTTGCAGTTTTTCGCGCCTCTTCCTCGTGCCCTTGGTAACAGGCGAATGAATACTGTTGATACTTTGATCATCTTAAGACGGCGAAATGCTCGGCATACTGGGAAATACCCGAGGCAGTATCTAAAGGATAACTCCACTAAAAATTGACAAGGCCGAAGTAGCCGATTCCTAAAAATGGCCTCAAGAAATGCCAACTTACACTTCTGAGCGCCGTGAACCGATGAAACCGACTTTACGTACGAAAGTGGGATGACCTGCAGAGGTTATTATTAGCGTGTGCGAGACGGTATCTGACGTATTCGTGCTCACTGACCACGAGCGGTGCCGGTGCTGTGCTCTACCCCTGAATAATACAGCTTAGAATGCCCAGTATCGAGATGCTCCAAATACCAAACGGCACCCCGCTAGAAAAAGTTCACGGTGAGACTCATCCGGTACTATTTTCGTCCACTGCACTTCATACAAACTCAGGGAATACTCCCATCGTGTTTCAGCAACATGAAGTTCCAACAGTTGCCGCTTGCGAGGCTGGCCGCCCGTCAACACGAGAATTCCATGCTCACTCCTGTTGATGCAATACACCTCACCCTCCTCAATGGTCACTTGCTCTCCATGGAGTGATTCGCACAAGCTATAGGCGCAGACTTTCTGTTCGTTCACCCGCTCCTCTCGTCGTCGCGAAGGAAATGAATCCTCCACATCTTTAGGGAGAGCGACCACAGCGGCTTCGATGTTCCGATTCCCCACGCGGTACATGGGCGATTCATGCCTGATTTCCTTTGCCCCACTATTCATGATGCCTCCAAAAGATCAATCAACCGATACCAATCAACAGGAAAGGAGCAAGTGCCATACCTATAGCACTTTGATAATGCGTACATGAATTGCTCATGAATCCTCCTTCAAACTCCTTGTTTAAGAACGTATCAAAACTAAACAGCGAAGGGATATGGATTCATCATTCCGATGTATTTCGATGATAACTTCTTGATTATAAAAATAATTATATGATGAATGGAAAAGCATACATGACAGGATGATCGTCCTTCACCAGAATGTAGGGTTACGGAGAGCGATGAACGGGATCATCGGTCAGATCAGATGTCTTGGCCTAAATCCTGTGCGGAAATACAGCTGTAATCTTGTACGGGAATACAACTATCAGATTCAGGTAAAGAGCCGATCGAGCAACCCACCAGGGGTCATCTCACAACTCAGCTTCTCCACTCGAAGACCGAGCAAGCGAATGAGTTTTCGGTGTGGGTTTTCACGCCGATCGAGAAAGGGCAGCATCAGCTTCATGGCCTCCCGTCTCAATATTGCCGACTCATCGGTCGCCATAGCCAATGTATGGGCGCGTGACTTGGTCACAAAATCCGCAAAGCGAACGGTCAGCACGACGGTTCGAAACGAATGAAATCCCTCGCGATGCAGGCGATCGAGCACGCCTCGAACAAGCCCATCGAGTTGATTGAGAAGCATATGACTGTCGAGCGTGTCGGATTCGAACGTTTCCTGCTCCCCGATGGATTTTAGCTCCGAATATTCCTCGACCGGCGAGTCATCTCGTGCGCGCACCTTCTCATAGAGATCCACGCCGCGTTTCCCCAACAAGGCTTCGAGCTGATGGAGGGTCAGCGCTCTTAGATCCGTGACAATCTTGATACTCTTTGCCTTCAAGAGGCCTTCCGTTTTAGGTCCGATACCAGGGATGACCCGGATCGAGAGTGGAGCGAGAAACGCCTCGGCCTCTTCCTCGCGTACGACCGTGAGTCCGTCAGGCTTGCGCCATCCTGAAGCGATTTTGGCGATCAACTTATTCGGCCCAATACCGATTGAGGCGGTCAGCCGTTCTTCCGAGTGGATCTCTGCCTTCAGACGACGACCGACGCGTTCTGCTTCTTCATACGATCCTGTCCAACTCACGTCGCCGTATACTTCATCTATACTGGCCTGTTCCACATGAGGAATGAAGCGCCGTACGATCCGCATCACTTCTCCTGAAACCCGTGCATACTTTTGCATGTCGACCGATACAAACGTCACCGGCGGCTTTCCCGCCCGACGAGCGACCTCAGACAAGCGCCACGCAGTCGAGATCGGCGTCGCCGAGTGAATTCCGTACGCACGCGCCAGATAGTTCGACGTGAAGGCGACCCCTCGACCTTTTCCGCCCAGTGGATCTGCCCCAACGACGAGAGGGACCCCGCGCACAGCCGGAGTATCACGTTCCTCAATCGCCGCGAAGAATGCATCCATATCTAAGTGTGCGATAATCCTATGCACTTTTCACCTCATACCGCCTTAGATATAGTCAACCAGCTGACGAGGCACACAGAAGATGTTTCATGGGAAGTACTGTCATTTTTCACCGTAGCTTTTCGTGCCAAGGATGACATACAATTGTGTCCCAGTTGAGAGAAGACGGTTCATTTACACGATCGTTGCTCACAAGTCAGAGACATCAACGAGAGGAGGCAATGTGGGGTTTCGTTGGTTCAATATCATCGGATTTCTGATGTTGCTCTCTGTGCTCTTCCTAAATGAGGTCGTGTATTTGAACGTGTGGTACGACCTCAATTTCGTTGTGATTGTTCCGGCTATCTTGTACCTCGGTATTGCACTTTGGCTCTCACTGTGGGGAGGGCTTCGTCGTCAGGACGCATGATGTCGTTCACCCGCTAACTTTTCAAGGTCTAGGATTTAGTCTCGGGTGTGGCGTAAGGTTCCGACTCAGTTCAACAGGACAATTCATTTTGGAGTTCATCGAACGCAGGGCAAAGGCCATCACTAGAAAGGAGACAATCCATGGGCATGAGCTTTATCAATTGGGTTGGATTCGTGATGTTGCTGCTGGCGTTGCTTCTCAATGAAGCATTCCTCGGGATAAACGCCTGGTACGAGCTCCACGTAGGGGCTCTTCTTGCGGGTGTCACGTGGCTGGTCGTTGGAGCCGCATTATCAATGTGGCCAAGCCCGAAAGATCAGAGAGCCTGATCGATAGTTTTCCTGTCTCGCAACGGTAGCGCACAGATGTTAGGGGGGGGTCCTCTGCGCTTTTCGACCGTGGATGTCCTTAATTTTCAAAAAAATTAAGGAATACTGTGTTACCGAACGCCCTTTCCGCCAAGAAAACAATCATGTGTGTGATCGTTCACCAGCCCGACTGCCTGCATATAGGCATAGACGATCGTACCGCCGACAAATCGGAAGCCGCGCTTTTTCAGGTCTTTGGATAAGGCATCGCTTTCAGTCGTGATAGCTGGAACCTGGCTCAGGGTCTTCCGATAATTGATTCTTGGCTTCCCACCGACAAATCGCCAAACATACCGGTCAAATGATCCATACTCCTTCTGCACAGCCAGAAATGCTTGCGCATTCGTGACGGCGGACTCGATCTTCAATTGATTGCGGATAATACCGACATTCTTCATCAGCGCGGCCTGTATCCGTGGGGTAAACCGGGCGACGACAGCAGGGTCAAATCCGGCAAAGGCTTTATGGTATCCCTCGCGACGCAATAGAATCGTCTCCCATGTCAGGCCCGCCTGAGCCCCTTCGAGCACAAGCATCTCGAAGTGTTTGCGATCGTCATGCACCGGCACACCCCATTCCTCATCATGGTACCGAATGAGATGCGGTTTCAGGCCGACCCAGCCGCACCGAATCTTCTTGTCTGACATAGTCAGGATGGATACCTCTGGCAAGATTGTAGAAGCGAGCCAGGCCGAAAAACAACGAGTTTCAGCTGTTACCGTCGTTGAGTTGTGAACAGCTCCATCACGGTCTGAATCGTGTCGGCTGGATCAGCTGTCTTGTCGATCCGGTGTCGTTTCACTCCGGCAAAGCGGATCAGTTCGTCAAGTCACATATTTCATCATAGCCCACCCGGTTTGGTCCTCGAGCAATTTGAAGGTTGATCTGTTACGTACAAATCCACTACGATTCTCTTATTCAGCTGACACAGGAAGCGATCGAGCGCTTCTACTCCACATGATGCTCGACACTTTCACCAACCCACCCCCAAACCAAAGGAGGACGTCATGGCAGACAAACAGTACAAGCAGCTCGGATGTCTGGATGTGCAACCATCGGGCGGTTGCGGATTCCAGGTGCGAGCGGAGACGGAAGCGGAACTGATGCAGTTGGTCGCCACCCATGCCAAGCAGTGTCATAAGCTGGACTCGATCCCGCAAGAGATGGCTGCCAAAGTGAAGGCCGCGATCAAGACCGTGCCCGTCACGGTCTAAGGGCGTTTATGATGATTAAGAGAGGGACTTCCCAGCCTCCAATCAGGTGGCGGGAAGCCCTCCTCGAAATTTACCCGTTTGGCCAAGGAGGACATATGAACTGGAGGTCAGTATTCCCAATTGCCGTCCTATTACTGCTGAGCACAAGCGGATGCAGCTACCTCTTTTATCCACACGCAAAGGAATTTACTGAAAAGGCCAAGGGCGCAACAGGCGTCGAGACGCTCATCAACCTCACGAATATGGCGGAAACCACGGCCACAGCCGCCAAGGGCGGCAAGGGATCCGACCAACCCTTCGACGATCTCCACAACCAGTTTCATGCGATCGACAACAGCATCTGCTGCGTCGAGAAATCGGTGAAGAAACAGCCAGCCTACGCACTGGCCGTCACGCACAATAAAGAACTCAAGACAATTTTCAAACGGCTATGGAAATTCAAGAATGATCAGCCTCAGCGGGATCAACACTTGGACCTCTTTGTGTCCGAACTCCAAGAAATGCGCCAGACTCTGGAAACCCTGAGGTAACTTCATGGCAGCGCCATCGCCTGAGCAAGTCATCGATAGCCAACGACAAGACTGGAACCGCGTCGCCAGTGGGTGGGAGAAGTGGGATCGCTTCTTCGATGAGCAGATGGCCTTCCTGAACCACCGGCTCGTGGGCGACGCCAGGCTGCGCACGGGTCTTCGTGTGCTGGATCTGGGGTCTGGCACCGGCTATCCAGCCATCCTCGCAGCTCAGACAATCGGAGTAGACGGCAGCGTGGTGGGCATCGACCTCGCCGAACACATGCTCACTGTAGCGGAGAGAAAGGCAAAGCGATTAGGCTTGCATAACGTGACGTTCAAGGTCGGTGACGTGACCTCTCTCCCATTCGAGTCCGCTTTCTTCGACGCCGTCACCAGCCGCTTCTGTCTCATGTTTCTCCCCGAAATTCAAAAAGCTGCCGCCGAAATCGTACGTGTCCTGAAGCCGGGAAGCTGGGTCGCGGCAGCCGTCTGGTCCGCTCCGGAAAAAAATCCCTCAATCAGCCTCTCGATGGCAGCCGTCAAGCAGGTGATCGTCCTGCCGCCGACGGACCCGATGGCGCCAGGCATCTTCCGTCTCGCTCAACCGGGCGACTTCGCCGACATATTGGAGAGAGCCGGTCTTACAGACATCACGGACCAGGAGTTTCTTGGGGAATGGTCTTACGGCTCAACCGATGAATATTATACGAGCCTGATGGAGATCGCCGCTCCGATCCAAAACCTCATGGCGACGCTGTCCGAGACGCAACGACAAGAAGTGAAACGCCTTATTATCAACGCTGCTTCGCAGTTCCAACGCGGTGCTCACATTACGTTCCCGATCGCGGTGCGGATGGTCGCAGGACGCAAGCCCGGATGAGGCATGTCGGCGAAGAACGACGGCTTCAAAGACTTCATCCTGGATCAGCTGACGACGCTGGACGGAGTAGCCGTACAGGCCATGTTCGGCGGCTACGGTCTCTATCAGAGAGTCAGGTTTTTCGGCATCATTCATAAAGGCCGTCTCTACTTTAAAGTGACCGCCATCACCATTTCTCGTTATGAAGGAGCAGGGCATGAAACCGTTTCGGCCCAACGCCAAGCAGACACTCAAATCATTTTATGAGGTACCCATTGATGTGATCGAAGATGCGGAAGTCTTGGCACAGTGGGCGACAGAAGCAGTCAAGAGATGATCGGACCATGTCCCACATTCTCTGGACCATCGGCCATTCGACAAGACCGATCGACGAATTCGTATCGCTTCTGAAAGCGCATGCCATCCAACAGCTCATCGATGTTCGGACTGTCCCCCGCTCACGCCATAACCCGCAATTCAACACCGAGTCGTTGGCGCAAAGCTTGGCCCTTGCGGCCATTCACTATCGGCATTCAGGCAATCTCGGTGGATTGCGCAAGTCCAAGAAGGATTCCATCAACACCGGCTGGCGAAATGCGAGCTTCCGCGGCTATGCCGACTACATGCAGACGGACGAGTTCCGGCGCGCCTTGGACGAGTTGATGGCCGAGAGTCGATCGCAGCATACGGCCATCATGTGCGCGGAAGCAGTCCCCTGGCGGTGCCATCGAAACTTGATCGCCGACGCTCTAGTGACGAGGGACTGGGAAGTCCGACATATCATGTCGGAGACGAAAGCCAACCGACATCGGCTGACGTCATTCGCAACCGTGGAAAATGGGTTGCTGTGCTATCGGGAGTGAGGCCATCGTCCGCGCCTCATAGGATCATTCGCAGTGCCCAACCGGTAGGGGCGCCTGCAGAAGCAACTCGGCGATGGCTTGATCAGTCTGCGTCGATCTTTCCCCGATTTCGTGGACACCTGGTTACGCAACCGCCGCCCTCGTCCCAAACTCAGCCGGAGACTGATAGCCGAGCATCGAGTGGCGTCGCTGCCGATTATAAAATACTTCGAGGTATTCAAAGATCGCTTCAGGTTGCAAACGGAGCGGACTGGAACCTAAAATGTGCACCGCCAAATGGCACACTTACTCTCCAGAAGAACTTTCATAATCACAATCGGGCTCCTCGTTCTGACTTCAACGGCCTCAGCAAAAAGGCGGCGGCGACTCGGGGCAGATACTGGCGATAACGACATACCCTTGAGGTTCAGGGGCCATGGTCTTGCTAGGGGACAAGTTCCTAAAAGTAAAGTTTTGACTAAGCCCCAACTGAAGGACTGTGTTATTCGTCATGAAGCCCTTGATGAATCACAAGCGAAGATAGATGAAAATCAATCCGAATTGAACAAGATGGAACAAGCTCTGGAAGAAAAATCCAGAAGCATAGACGAAAGTAGAGTAGCCGTTGATCGTTACAGTAAAGAATCGGTTGATCAGTTCAATGCTGCCCTGGGCGAGCATCAGCTATTCGTCGATCGCTATAATGACGGTGTGTCAAAACTTAATTCAGATGTGAATCAGAGTAACCAGGACGTCCTCGCATTCAATGCCCACTGCGGTGAACGACAGTATTACATCGACGATATGAGAAGCGTTCTACGCGTACTAGGAATTACAACTAATTGATAGATCTTCACTCTCATCTATTGGTGAGCCTTCCTTGGCTAAGTTCGCTTAGCAGCGGTCTCCTATACGGCCAAACCGTCACGCGCTCTTAAACTTGGTGAGTTTGGCAAATAGGATGGCGGAGAAGGGAAGAGCCAGTCCGATCACCAGTTGCGTAACAAGAAGATCGCCGAGTTGGCTGTAATCGGCTGGAGTCTGGAGAGCACTGGTCGCTTGATCACGTACTTCCCTGGTGATGACGAAGATCTCATTAAGATACTTGGTGCCGAGCTGGCTGAATGAAAGCGCGAGATTGGTGAAGGAGGCCATCACGGCAAAGAAGGTGGCTTTCAGGTTGGCTGGAGCCGAATTCGCGATCCAGGCCAGCATCGGAATCATGGAGATCTGCACGAGTGGCGATTCCAGCGCCGTATCGACCAGGGCGATAAACCTTGCATCGACCACTCCGCCAGTCACTTTTTCCGTCCATTCGTGCACTCCATAGAACATACCCACGATCGGTAGAGAAAGGATGGTCCCGACGACGGTTAAAAATCCGACCACATACATGATCGAACGTTCGGCCATAAAGCGTCGAAAGACGAACATGCCCACCAAGGCCAAAATGCCGCCGATCAAGGAGAGGACAGACAGGAATTGTTGGTCGAACTTCAGGTCATCGATCATCCACCAAGTCGATCCTGGGCCAGGTCCTGGAATCGCGCGCAAGGCGAAGATAACCGCGGCGGTGCCGACCAAGGTGAGCCGTTTATCGTGCTCTAGTTCCCGAACAAGTTTCGACATCAAGAACAGCACGATGCTCATCGAACCGGCGAACACGATCTCCTCTCGATATGGAAATCCTCCCAATCCCACTGTCAACGTGAAGAGAACAAAGGCTGAACTTCCACCGAGGATCCACCAATTCGGTTTCGTCGGTTCGTTCTCTACATCACGTACATCCACCATCTGCCGGGCCTGCTCCGGCGAGAATCCTTCCTGAACAAGTCGCTGCATCTGCCGTCGCTTGAGCCGCCACGCTAATCCGACTCCTGCCACAGAGACAACCGGGATCACCATGGCCATCAGATAGATGTTCTTGTACAACCGAACGAGTTCGTCTTGCGGCAGCCCTTCCGTCCCACTGAAGACATACACATTGATGAGCGCCACGAGAATCCCACCGCCGACAATCGCAACACGTCCGAGTGTCTGCATCGTGGTGTGCATCAGCTTGCGGGTTTGATCATCGAATAGGTGTCCCTGATCGTTGACACGAGGAACCGCTTCGACGGTCATGGCGTCCGCAACGACGTCTTGAATGGCATATCCGATAGGGGCAAGCAGAACGCTGAGGACATACCAGACTTCCGCCGGCAGGATAGTCGTCATCGCTTCGCGTTCGCCGATCAACAGGGCCATGATCCCGAGGCTGATCGTCAACAGCCCTGCGCCCAACCCAACGAGCCAGCTCTTCCATCGCCACACGAGATCGACCGTGTGGCCGATCGGCATCTTCAAGGCCCAGGGAATCCCGGCCCAAAAACCGAGCGCGGCGAGAAATGCAGCTGAGAGTCCGAGATAGTCTTTGACGAAGAACGTCCCGACAATACCGGTGAGACCCGAAATACCGTAGGCCACGTAGACCATAAGCGGCGGCAGATAGGACAACCGCATCTCGCGGCCGAGAGAGAGGATATTACGATCAATCCAATGAGCGACGGATATGAACATCTCTATCGCAATACGCCGCCCTTTGTTCCCCGACGCTTTACCAAAGCCGAGAGTTGCGCCTGCATCTCTGACCGTGGAAAATAAATCCGATCGCCGTGTCCAGCCAGTACCCATTCAAACGGGTAGTCGAGGAGTTTTTCGATGGACTCAACCAAGGCCCATTTTCTCCAGATCAAACGAGTAGGAGCCTCCAATGATCTTGTGTGCTGGTTCCACCAGAGATGATCGCCGGTGAAAAGAAACCGTTCTCGGTAGAGCAATACTATGCTGCCAGCTGTATGGCCCGGCACGGGAATGATTTGAAACTCTGCTCCGACTCGAACCGTCTCCTCCCCTCCAATCACCCATTCTGCAGTCGGAGCGGCATCGCTATCCGCCTGATGGATGATGCGTTTCGCGCCGAAATGCGCGGCATACTTATCCGCATCCGCCACGTCATCCTTGTGTGTCAGAAAGATCTGGGCGATGCCTCCCCGCCGCTCAAAGGCTTCAATGAGATGCTTGATGTACCGAGGAGAGTCGATCAGCCAGTTGCCGTCCTGATGTTCAATAAAAAAACTATTCGCTCCGAACGATTTCTCTGAATTGAAACCGCAATAACTCACCCCGTTCTCAATCCGGAGGGGAAAGCTCGCCATGGCTGTTTGCAATCGTGCCTTGTCGCTGTGTTCAGTGCCGA
Organism: Nitrospira sp.; assembly: GCA_025934915.1. GTDB lineage: Bacteria > Nitrospirota > Nitrospiria > Nitrospirales > Nitrospiraceae > Nitrospira_D. The sequence continues at coordinate 1,063 of JAICWG010000102.1, read as the reverse complement.
TCGAGCCGACGGGACATGCAAGCAAGGCTTGGTACGCTTGATGAATCTGCAGATCATGATCCGGCTGGCGGCTGACAGCGGAATAGTCGCCGACTTCTTCGAAGCTCAGCGGCGCCAATTGGCGGCAGGTGTCACAATTGATGCAGGTCGCATCCACGTAGAAGTTGCCGGGAACGTTGGAATCGAGGCGTTTGTTTCGATCAGCCATCAGAACACTTCCATAGCCTGTTTTTCTCGATCGGCGGCGCGCCAAAGGTACCAGGCGGCAGCCGTGCGATAGGGTCTCCATCGTTCGCCATACTGTAACATCTCTTTCGGCAGAGGCATCGTCGACCGACGATAGGCAATGCGGAAGCCGTTGCGCAGGCCGAAATCATCGACCGGCAGCACATTAGGACGCCCCAACTGAAAGATCAGCAGCATCTCGACCGTCCATTGGCCGATGCCTCGGACTTCGATCAGCCGCTCTATAATCGCCTCATCAGCCAATTTCCTGATCATACGGTTTGTCGGCACAGTCCCGTCGAGGGTCTTTGTAGCCAGATCACGAAGCGCCAAAATCTTCGGTCGCGAGAAACCGGCTTTCCTGACCGGTCTCATATGCATGGCGAGCAGCTCATCCGGACGAGGAAATCTCCGGCCGGGAAAGAGCGCAATAAACCGCTTAAGGATGCTCTCGGCGGCTTTGTCGTGGAGCTGTTGGTAGGCGATCGCGCGGACCAACGACTCGAACGGCGAGCGGCGTCCTTTTGGCTTTAGTGTGAAAGGGCCGATCTCCTCGATCAACCGACGCATGACGGGGTCAACTTTGGAAAGATAGTCGGTCGGTTCAGAATCGAGACGACCCATTACGTCAGCGGAATACGACTCTTGTTCTGCGCCAGCCAGACGTCGAATGTCTGCAATGCCGGATTCAAGCTCTTCGCGACGGCTGGATTGCGCGCCGCACAGAATGCCTCATTGAAATCGCGCTTGAACTGAAACATGTTCCCGAGGTCGTCGGCGCCCTTGAAACCGAACGCGCGATACTGTTCCGGAGTTACGGCATTATAGCGCACAGTTT
>JAICWG010000236.1 GCA_025934915.1 Nitrospira sp. | reverse complement strand
TGTGAGATGCCCGAGATGGATGGCTATGAAGCGACCCGAGAAGTTCGTCGCCGCGAAGAAGGGACGCCAAACCACCTGCCTATTGTGGCTCTCACCGGTCATACGTCCGACGAAGAAGTCCAGAAGTGTCATCTGGCTGGCATGGATCGGGTCATGACGAAGCCGGTCACGCTGACCGTCCTCCGTGCGAATCTTCAAGAATTGTTACGCAGCGTCGACTCCTGATACAGTCAGGTGCTCTTGTGTTTCTCCCTTTACCGGTGGGGTAGACTCCGTCGAGCCACTTCGGTAAAGTGACAGTATGACGAGTACTCCTGCCGGCGATAAATTTATTCTCTACAGCGATTTCAACTGTCCCTTCTGTTACGCGCTGCACGAACGGTTGTACGACTTGCGTCTTATCGACCGGTGTGAATGGCGTGGGGTGCAGCATGCGCCGCAGTTGCCCCGTCCCATGAAGCCGTGGAGCGGTTCATTGGGAGCGGAATTGCGGCACGAGGTCGCGATGGTGGAGCGATTGGCGACGGGGCTGCCCATCGCGTTGCCGCCTGGGAAGCCGAATACTTTGCCGGCGATTGAACAGGCAATCGGGCTCTTACAAAAGGATTTACGGAGCGGGATGGACTTTGTTCAGCGGACGTATCGTGCGTTTTGGTGCGACGGTCGAGACATTTCTGATCCATTGATTTTGAAGGAGTTGGCGGGAGAACATTTTGCTGAAGACATTGACGGGCAGAACCAGGTTCACGCACAAAAATGGGAAACTGCTTGGCATGCGACAGGTCAAAATGGAGTGCCTTTACTTGTGTCTCCCGATGGCGATCTGCTCGTCGGATGTGTACCTGGGGAACAGGTACGACAGTTCTTTATGTAACCGATTTACGTCAGGAGCCGAGAGGGAGTTCTGTCGGGGAATGTCAATTCGGCAACCGCTGATTTATCCAGATCGCCTTTCCCCAATTCCATCAAACGCCGATATTGGCCCAAGGTCGCGAGCGCGATGGGAAGCGAGAGGCCGACATTCTGCGCCAAGTCGAGCGCGATGGCCGAGTCTTTTGTGGCGTGGGCTGCCGAAAAGTAACAGTCGTGCGCACGTCGCTGCATATCTTCTCCGTCCGTTTCCAATACTCGCGACGCCGCTCCGGTCTGACTGAATACCTCACGCAGAAGGGTCAGATCGATTTCCAGCGCCGCCCCCAGTCCTAACCCTTCGGCCAATGCGGCCGTATTGCTGTTCATCACCATATTGACGAGGGCTTTGACTTTTGCCGCTTCTCCAGCTGGGCCGATATATCGTATCGTTGTCCCGAGGGCGTCCAGCACCGGGCGAGCCCTGTTGAATACTTCCTGTTTGCCTCCGCACATGAGATACAGAGTGCCTTGGCGCGCTTGGGTTATGCTGCTCGCCATGCAGATCTCAAGGGTCGAGCCACCGTGCCGTTCAACCGCCTGTTCGATGTCGATATGAAGCGTCGGCGTGAGGGTCGCACAGTTGATGAACAGACGATCTTTCGCGTGAGCCATCAGGCGGGTCGAGTCCTGTTCCGCGTATATATCCCGCATCGCCGCGTCATCCGATACGACAGTGATGACGATATCCGATAGTTCAGCAACGCGCGCTGGTGATACGGCCGCTTCCGAGTTCAGTTCACGTGCCAAGGATTCCGACGTGTCGGTATGACGGTCCTGAACTGCCGTGATGCGGTATCCCCGTTCTTTCAATCGCCTGGCCATATTGGCGCCCATCCGACCTACCCCGACGAACCCGATGCGAGCTTGTGTGTCTGCCATGAGAGAGTATCCTTTTCGGAGCCATGCGACCGAAGTGGGCTAGAGCTGACGATCCCCTGTCTGTTCCGACGGAAATTGGGTCCATCGAAGTTTGGTCTTCCCATCGGTCGTGGTAAATCCACGGTCGTGGAATGCGATGACGCTGACGCGTTGTTGCTTCTTTTGAATAGGTTGGAGCTGGGGAATGCCGTCTTTGGTTTGCACGGTCCCGCGAAACGTATCGACAATCAGCAAGTCGGTAGCAGCAGTGGGTTTGATCGCCCATACGAAGGCGGCGGAACCTCCGGCATAGGTGCCGGATCCCTCCCATTGCCCGACTAAGTCAGGATCGACGGTCTTGAGTTGGAAGACCGGTACGCTGGTTGCTTCGCGTCGGAATTTCCACAGTTCGGATGGAATGCGCGTGGGGGGCGCATCAGCTGAGAGTCTCTTCCAGATCGCCTGAACACTGCCGGTGCTGGTGAACGAAGTCGGCGTCGTCTTGCGATACGTTCCCTTCCATCCAAGGCCCTTGAACGTATTCGCTCGCTCGAGCGACCACAAACCTGCTTCAGCGTTCAAGATACCGTCAAACTGCATCATCGATGAGAGCGACCACTTCAGATTAGGCTGAATGATGAGGAGCATGTCATGCTGGGTCGTACCCTGTGTGACATGCGCGTGCCAGGTTCCTACCAAGCTTGTCGGATCGAACAATGCAGCTTTTTTAGGCCCGGCTTGGATATCAGAAGGTGCGAGACGCGTCTGTGTGAGCGTCACCGGGGCCGGTGAAGCGATGGTCTCAGTGTGGGCTTCACGACCGGTCATAGTAGGTGAGCTGGAGGCTGAGGTTGAGGCGATAGGTGCGGCTGATGGAGGGAGAGTCGCTGTTAAGGATGCTCCATACCGGGTTGCAGCAGTCTTGCCCAATTGGGTGACAGATTCACCGAGCTGTTTCTGTTGGGTCGAGGAAACGATCACGGTCACAAACGCGTCTTTGTGCATGAAGGTCAATCGAGACAGAGTCGGAGAAGAGTCGATTCTTACCGCTCCGTCGCCCAGACCGGGAATGAGATGGCTGTCACGGCGCAGACGCTCTTTATTGAACCATGTCCGTCGGTCCTTCCCAGGTGTTTCATCGAGCTGGATCGTGACGGCATTTCCCTCATTATGCCGAGCTTTGAAGATACAGGTTGTCGAATTGGCCGGCGTCCCGTCTTGAACCGATTCTCCGAGCGCCCGTTCTGCATCTGCGACGGTCATTAAGGAACAAGGGGATGTTTTCGAGCCGAACAGGCCGGATGACTCACTGCACGAAAGAAGCAGAGGAGCCAGTCCGAGAAATGTGTAGGGTAGTACGCGGGAGAACATCGCAACGTCGCCTCGATGATATGTGGTTGCGGATTGTACCGTGAATAAGTTGAAGAGTGCCAGCTGTGTTCAAGCCACCGCATCATATGAGTTAGTACGCAGGAGTCATCGGCCGAAAGAGGATCGTAACGCCTCTCACCATCAGCCGGCCACAAATTTCAATGCCACCCCGTTGATACAGTACCGAAGACCAGTGGGCTTCGGCCCATCCTTAAACAGGTGGCCCTGGTGGCCTTCACATCGCGCACAATGGACTTCCGTTCTGGGTATGAAAAGTTTGAAATCAGTTCGAGTCTCGACCACGTGTGGATCGATCGGCTGCCAGAAGCTGGGCCAACCGGTACGACTGTCGAACTTGTGCTCGGATGAGAAGAGCGGCAAGTCGCAACCGGCGCAATAATAGATCCCTGATTGATGATTCTCATGCAGCGGGTTGACAAACGGTTTCTCCGTATCTTCGTGCCGCAAGACACGATAGGCGGCAGCCGGCAGTTGCTTTTTCCACTCTTCATCGGTCTTCGTGACCTTGACGATGGAATCGATCTGAATATTAGGCGACATTGGTTTTCTCCTTCATCGGTGGTGTAACCGGTTCTCAGTCAGACGGCGCGCCGAAGCCTTACAGGGTTCCAAAGAGGCACGGCGACCTCTGATAATAAAATGGTACGGTTCAGGAACCCAGAATGCAAGGGGGTCAAGATGAGGGCTCATTCGCATGAATTCCGCGAAGCAGCGTCCACATTTCTCTGATTGATGGATGGGGCTCTGTCAGTTCCGGGTGAGAAAGATCGATCTGAATGTCATAGAGAGAAGTGTTCACGTTCTTGACCTGGGCGACTGGGTACCAACATTCATACCGCTGTTCCCAGCGGTCGCGATACGCGAGCCGCAGACAGCATCGGCTCAACAATTTCATGCGGATCGGTGCATCTTGGCCCAAGACGATCGGAACAGAGTGGCGTTGATATCGAGGGCCTTTGGGATGAATGTGTTGGACCGCAAAACGCCCCTCCCATCCTGCCAATTGGACGATGCAATCATGGGCTGCTCCATGGCCCACGTTTTCCACCTCCGGAGTCAGCGTGATCACCTCTCCTGCGTTCATCGCCGACATGTTTGTGATGCGAAGGGCGGGCAAATGCCGTTGAAACTCGCGCTCGATCCTATCGACGAATCTATACAGCGCGAAAACGCCCGCGCCACTGATGATGAGTACAACAAGCAAGGCGATCAGCAAGAGCCAGTCCATGATGAAGTTGTCCCTAGAAAGTGCGTGGTTCTCGATCAGAAACAGAGAAACCTACGTGGAGGAGAGGCGAGTGTCAACTAACAGTCTGCATGCAGGAGTCCAGATCACATGAACATGATCTTCCCATGATTTCGTGGACACCGGATGACTTCGATCGTGCACCGTCCAGGATGAAAACTACTTTGTCTGAAAATCGTCCGTCTTGGTTCCATTGACAGAACCTTAGTTGGACCTGTAGGCTTCTCAGATGACGTATTGAGCTTCGCTGACTATCCCATCCCTCGCGCCTTTCATTTTCATGCCGTTCTTGCGCGTCTGATTCCCCGGTCTTCGCCGCTTCTACGCCTGATCTCCACAATGAGCTCTCTGCCAAGACGCCAGGCGTGCCTTGACCGAGAGGAGTGGAGGCCTCACACATCTCACCAAGGAGTCCGCATGAATAAGGAGCAGTTCGGACAATTCTGGGAACAACTCAAGGCGCCGCTCAAGGCAAAGTGGACGAGAGTCACCGAGGAGGACCTCGTTGAGATCAAAGGGGACCTCGATACGTTCAGCACAGTTCTTCAGAAACGGTACGGCGAACTCCAGAAAGATGCAGTGGTGACATGGGTCAACCGGCGCTACTGTCATTGGTCGGGGAACTACCTGGGCTATAAGGAAGAGATCCCAGCGGTATAGATCCATCGTCATTCGGCGGTCGAGAAACGGCGGCTACTACAGAGGGAGCGAACATAAAGCGAATCGTGATTAACAGGAGCTTTGACGAATTCTGCATTAGCCATCAAACGCTGATCCGGCTGCGTGAATTGGGGCAACGGGAGGTACTGGAAGAAGAAGATTCTGGAGCCTATTGGCCTGCGGCTGCGGGGCCTCGTGAACCGAGTCTGAACCAATATGGGAAACTCATTCCACGGGATGATGCGAACCTCGTTCGCGTGGTGGAGGAACTTGGGGAGACAGCTGATGGGCATACCGCGACCCTCAGGGTCGTGACAATCCCTGAGGACGTGAGATGGGTGATTACCAAGACCGAGGGTGCGAGCAGGTGAGTGAAGCCCATCACACATGAGGAACAGCGAAGTAGCACTATTCGATGTACGCGCTGTCCTGGATCGATCGAAGGAACGGAATCCGAAGGGATGCTTCAATCAAAGCATCCCTTCCCGATTTCAGTAGAAGGTGTGACGCGGTTAATAGCGGTTGCGGCCACCGCCGGACCGACCATCACCACCACCCGACCGA
>JAICWG010000115.1 GCA_025934915.1 Nitrospira sp. | reverse complement strand
GCGTTAATTGAATCTGACCTTTCGTGGGCGGAACTCGCGGCGATTCCCGAAACATATGCGACCGCATGGACCTGCCTTTTTCGAAACCTGGAAATTAAGGCGGGACAGACGTTGGTCATTCGCGGCGCAACGTCATCGTTTGGACAAGCCGCCCTCAACATGGCAATCAATGCTGGAGCCAACGTCATCGCCACGACTCGAAACCTGGACCGGTTCGCGATGCTCGGGAAGCTAGGTGCCAAGCGGGTTGAAATTGAAAGTTCCGATCTCGGTGCCCGAATTGCGGAGCGCAAGCATATCGATGCAGTGCTCGATCTCGTTGGCAATAGCACTATCCTTGATTCTCTTTCGATGCTTCGCCGAGGTGGTCGCGCGTGCTTGGCTGGTTGGCTCGGAGGACTCGCCCCGATTGCGGACTTCAACCCACTTCTGCAAATGGCCAGTGGCGTCTATCTGACCTTTTTCGGTAGCTTTGTCTTCGGCACACCCGGCTTTCCATTGTCGGATGTCCCATTGCAAAGTATCGCAGACGACGTGGCGAAAGGACGGTTCAAAGCCAAGCCTTCGCGTGTGTTCAAATTTCAGGACATTCGGGAAGCGCACCGTGTAATGGAAGCTAACGAGGCAAACGGCAAGATGGTCGTCGTCCTCGAATGTGAATAATAAGGTGTCAGAGAAGAAAAAAAGGGACAGGCTGAATAAAAATCGCAAATGAAAAGCGGCACAAGCTATTTTCTTAGAGCCATCCGATGCATCAGAGTTCGCCCTTGTGGCTCATCGCTGCTTCCGCGAGCGTGCTGCAATTCGCGACTCCGCCGATGCCCAGCCGGCATCGAACGGATAGCCGGGGCTATCGATGTCGATGACCAGCGGTGCGTGATCTGAGGGCAACGGTTTTCCCTTCCGCGCCTCGCGATCGATTTCGGCCCAGACCACGCGGTGTCTTAATGGCGTGGTCACGAGCAGGTGATCGATGCGCATGCCGATGTTAATGGGACGAAATAAGGGGGTCGGACAACATAGCGCAGGTTTTGTATCTTGCCGACGCCGGCTGCAGGATGCCGCCGGACAGTCATGATTCTGCACTGTGCACTGCACCAACAAACTGGTTGCCAAGCTCCCATCCGAGTAGTTCAAGGGGAAAAACGCGGGGGTTGAGGTCCGGCGTGTTTCTCACCGAAATGATTGGTTAAGATGCACAATCGCGATGGACAGCGCATGGTCGAGAGCAGCATGCATCGCCGGTTGCAATTCGTAATCGCTCGCGTAGTCGTCCCACTCGCCTGATTCGGGAACCGCCATGGCAGTGACGATATCGTGGTACAGCACTTCTCCGCTTTCCACTGAGATAATCTTACTCGATACCACAAACGGCGGCATCTTCCCGTAAAAGCGTGCGAGCATCCGCTCCCTCATAGTGGGGCCTTCGATTCGGAACAGAACCATGCTGTCCGCTCCGAGCCACCTTCCGATTCGCACCACACTATCATCGCTGACGCGTCCTGAGAGCTGCCATCGCTGTTCATCCGTCAATTGGCCGATGTCGCGTCGTTCGACGATCTTCATCCATGACCGCTGCTTTTTGAGCTGAAACGTCGCTTGCTCAAGCCTGCTGTATCCGTACGTCATGTCTTGCTCGAACGTGCGTGGATACCACACGGCTAAACGCCGGACATTCTGCGGCACCCGTTCGCTCATCATGGCCGTATCAATTACAGCTTGATTGGTCACAACGGGAGGCGTCGAACGACATCCTGGTTGTGACCAAAGACCAATTAGTGCGGCAGTGGCAGCGAAGGATACCCACCCCTTCATGCGAGTCCTGACAGGCATGGCATCAGAGTATGAAAGAAAGAGGCGAAGGAGGCTATGCTACGAATAGGGGAAGAGAGCTACTAAGGAATAAAAAGGCGTGAGCTAATCTCCCACCGGCACAAGAATGAGTTCGCAGCGATATATTTGAAGAGAAGATAATAAAAAGCTTGTCGGTGCGGATGTGGGTAAGGGGCCATTTGAAGATGGCGTTCCGTCGGTCCCACTGCGTATGCCAGGGCACTAGCTTACAGTGAGGCCGAGGCAGGGAAGGAGGGCAGGCTCATCACTGCTTCGGCTGGCGCGCCGCAATGCGGTAATCCGCGGAAGCCCAGCCGGCATCGAACGGATGGCTGGGACTATCGATGTCGATGTGAACCACAAGCGCCCCTACAGATTTGGTAAAGATTCAGGGTCTGGCTAAACTCGGTTTGGACGCCTGTCGGCTTCCTAAAAGAGCCCGACGATCGAAAGGTCGTCGGGCTCTTCGCTTCTTGGCACCTGGCAGCGCCGACCACTTTCCGCTCGGAGGTAACCGGTGTGAGCTCAGCCTGCTGGTCCTGAAATCTGTCATCTTAGTCAATCTGGACTCACTGTTAGCCGTACCTGGCGATGCCAAGCATCTTTGTGAGCAGAGCAATGATCGAAACCACAACCCCGATACCGATAAAGCCATAGATGAGCAACTTGATATGATCCATGTGATCCTCCTTGTGGTTGGAGTTGACGAGGATTTATTTCTTACTCTTGTAAAGAGGGTATCAAGAAGTCCGCGCTGCTGACAGCGACCTTGGCATCGTTCTGCACTGCAAGTAGGATAAAGGCTTTGGCAAATGACTGGCGAGTGATAGCTTCGGGGTGATCGGTCCTTCTCATGCGCGACTCCTGGTGCTCGTGTGACTCATCCGCTGTTGAGTCTGACGCCCTGTTCCCATCCGTAGAGAGCGGCTTGGCGGTGCTGACTCCACAGTGCCATGATACCTTCATCCCAGCTTTGGCCTGCTTGAGGTTCGACTCTGTTCCAATCCATCTTCTGATTATGTAAATCAAGGGCGAGGTCGAACCCATATTGTAGACCAGCCGATCATGATCATAATCGTAACTCACTGTTGTGTAGTGCAATTGGTAATGGTCCTTACACCAAGATTCGTGGCTCGCGAACTTTATCGAACGTTTCCTTGTCCCGCTCAGTGCTCCTGCCCAATCGGTCCTGTTCCACTTGCGACGCGATGACCTTGAGAGTCCCGTACCTCGGGTGTTCGGCGGGCAACAAGCGAATGACCATCCATACCGCAGGAATCACCAAGATGAGGAATCGAAATGCAGTTGCGGAGTTCATGTTGACCTCCGGGCAGGCAGATACAAATATGATAAGCCAAGAAGGCTCAGACTTCCAGAGCAGCGTAGCAGGGCGGTGTGTGCCATTGTGCTGTGCGAACATCCAAACGGTCGTGTTCTGAGCGGCTATTTTTTCTTTCCTATCGTTTCTTGGAGAAGAGATTTCCATTCGTCCCGGTTGACGGCCGGCATCGTCGTGATCTGGATGTGCCCCAGGGAGGCATTCATGACCGCTGCTTTCATGGCCGTCTTGTTGTCCGGAAAATCCCAGATTGCCACAACATCGTATTCACCGAGGCAATAGTAAGCCTGGACCAGCTTACCGCCAAGCGCTTGGGCGTTCTTCTTGACCATCTCGGCGCGCTCGACGCCCTTATCCTTCATGGTTTGCAGACCCTGCTGGCTGAACTTCACGAGACTGACATAGGTCAGCATGGCAGCCCTCCTTGGTGGGATGGACACTTGTGGCTTATTGCATGTCCGAAATCTTAGGCTTCTTTGGTGGGTCGAAACAAGAGCGAGTTTACCGTCGACCTGATGCCGCGCGCCTTGGGTATGCGATCAAAGGCCAGGATGTTGTCATGGCTGAACGACACTTCAAACGCGACGCCGGGTGGGATCGTCGTGAGATTTTCCATCGATGCTCATGCGGATATCGGCATTGACATGCCCCACCAGATAGTAGCTGTGCTCCACGAGACCTTTGACGAGGTGTAATCCGATACGACCAAGTCAGCATCGCCACGATTATAGTCACCCATGGAATGGCACAAGAGATGAAGGTCCTGCTTGCAGAGCGGCTCATCCGCGTGGCGCAGGCTCACTGAGTGCCTTCAGGAGAAACTCTCGGACTCTTTCGCGCGCGTCTCGCGAAGGCTGTCCCGCCTCGCCCTGCTCTTTCCACGAACCGATCAATGTGCTGTGCGCCTTGACCGGCTTTCCTTCGGTTTGATATGCGCTCGCTGGGATTTCACCATTCATATAGCGATCGCCGAATTCAGCGCGCAGCGTGTCTTGTTTAGCTGGATTCGACATGCAATCTGTTTCAAATCTCAGTCCGTAGATTTGTGCAGCACTCTTTCTTGCGTACTGCAGATCGTCAGACGACAGGCCGAGCGACTTGTGGTCGGCATCCGTGTACCACCAGAAACGGAGAGGCAAAGCCGGTTGGGCCACCACCGCGGCAGTGACGCGAGGATGATTCAGCAGCGCGAGAGAAATAGGGCCTGTCAGGCAGTTGCCGATGATGCCGATGTGCTGTTGAGCATGCCGTTCTCCAATCTGCTGCACCACACCTCTCAGCCAGTTCACAATGGGAAGGCTTCCCCGAGAGGGGATGCCCCATTCACCGCCGGGGAAAAACTCCATTGAGCCCCGAAACCAATAGGCCGACAATCCCTTCGTAAGGGAAAACTTGCCTTTCTCGCCGAATAGCAGCGGCACATACACAGTGAAGTCCCTTGCGAGCTCCTCGGCGTAGGCCAATGTTCCCGGTGACAGTCCGGTCAATTCATGGAGCAGCAGCACCGGCGGCTTGTCGGTGCCGCCATTCAGGCAGAACACCGAATGGGTAATGTTCTCGTGCGAGAATGGTTGGTCGAAACACTCAACCCAATTTTGAGTAGGCGCACCTTCTTCTTTTGTATGCGGCGCGCACATCCCCAGCTCTGTTGCTCCACAGCCTGCCTGAAATAGGAGTAGCGCAGCGATGACGGTTGGCGAGAGAGAGTGGCGTGGTTTGTCCATATTGTATTTCCGGCGCAATGTGCTGCGGCTCGTGTCATGCATGTTGTGAAGTAAATCAGCGGAAGATTGCCAGCATCAGAGGATCGGTGCAAGACCCTCGTCCCTTCAGCCGCACATTCCGTGATATGTCTATTTGAGGGGTGGTGTGTTACCTTTCGCTCTCAATGACAGAACACAGTCTCCCCATTCCGGCGACGCCGGATTCTATCAGCCCGGACTGGCTCACACGAGCGTTACGTCAAGCGGGAGTGCTTGATCGCGCCGAGGTGGTCGCCATCGACGCGAAGCCGGTTGCTGCCGGCAGTGGATTTGTTGGGCAAGCAGCCGGTCTGAAGATCGCCTACAGTGCACAGGAGGCAAGTGCTCCCGCCACTGTCTTCGTCAAACTGTCCTCGTCGGATCCTGTCGTCAGGCAACAGCGACAGAGAATAGGGCTCTACGAAACCGAGGCCGGCTTTTATCGAGACGTGGCTCCCTTGCCGGGCTTCCCCATGCGGGTGCCCAGGTCATATCTCAATCTCTATGACAAAAGTGTGAGTGCGAGTCTCTTGCTGCTCGAAGATCTTGGGCAGGTGGAGTTCGGAGACAATCTCACTGGTTGTTCAGCAACAGACGCCGAGATCGCCGTGCGACAGCTCGGCCTCTTGCACGCGTACTTTTGGGAATCTTCCTCCCTCAAAGAGTTGTCATGGTTGTGTGCGCTCACTGATGAGGCCCAGGCGAGAGCCGGTATGTACCAGGCGATATTGCCCCGCTTCGAACGACGGTGCGCCGACTTTCTGATGCCCAGTTTGCGCGAGGCTGCACAACGATTCGCGCCGGTTCTGCCGAAATATTTTCAACAATGTTCCAATGGACCTCAGACGCTCACGCACGGCGACTTCCGAGCCGACAATCTGGCATTTACTCACACAAGTGAGAGCCGAGGAGTGACGGTGTTCGATTGGCAAGTGGCGCGGCGCTCCCGTGGCCCACGCGATTTGGCCTATTTTCTGTCAGGCTCGGTCTCTGTGGAGCAACGCCGGGCGATGGAGGAGTCGTTGCTGGATTTGTACTACGAGACGCTGAAGGTCAACGGCGTGGAAGGGTATTCGACCAGAGACCTCCATTGTGACGTTCAAGTAGGACTCGGCGCGCCACTGGCCACATTGGTCATTGCTGGAGGCATGCTCGACTTCTCCAGCAAGCGTGGGACCGATTTGTTGAAGCGGCTGTGCGAGCGGCTTGACGCCGCGCTGGACGATCATCAGTTTGCATCCTATTTAGACCGGCTGGCCTCGCCGGGTTGTGTGTCTATTGGCACAGGTTCTCTTGAAAAACATGAAGGCTATTCCGCTGGCTACGATCCGCTGGTGTTGCAAGGGTTAGCCAAACGGGAGGCCACTCGAGATGCCGCGTTTTTCGTGCCATATCTCACACCCGCCATGCACCTGTTGGATTGTGGATGTGGTCCAGGCGGGATCACGGTCACCCTTGCGGCGTTGGTCCCGCAGGGGCGCGTCGTGGGGATTGATATTGAGGCCAGCCAGCTCGACATGGGCCGCCGAGAGGCGCAGCAGCGTGGCATCGGCAATGTCGAGTTCCACCATGCCAGCCTCTATGCCCTTCCGCTCGCGGACGGGACCTTCGACGCGGTCTTGGCTCACGCCGTTCTCTATCATCTTGCCGAGCCGATGAAAGCCTTGCGGGAACTGTGGCGCGTCCTCAAGCCGAGAGGAGTGATTGGGCTGCGCGATGCGGATTTCGATGGTGATGTGTATTATCCGGTCCATGAAGACGTCGATCGGCTTTGGAATCTGACGAAGCGGGTGATTGAACATCACGGGGGCGATGCACGGTTCGGACGAAAACAGCGCCGGCTGTTGCGGGAAGCAGGATTTCTAAACATTGCGGCCTCGGCGTCGTTCGATGCCTTCGGCACGCCGGAGATGACTGCCGGTTTCAGCCGTTACTTCGGCGGGGTCTTTCTCGAACAACATCGTCAGTTGATTCTGGAGGAACAGTGGGCGACCGAGCCGAAGCTTGCCGCCATGCAGAATGCGCTACTGGCCTGGGGTAACAACCCCGATGCATTCCATGCCCGCTGCCGCTGCGAAGCCGTGGGGTGGAAGTGAATCTGCCTCCTCGCTGGTCTCCTTAGCAGGATGCTGAAAAAGTCCGCCAGCGGCGTTCTCGCATCGCTCAGAGACTCAACGTACCGAAGCGTACGCCTCGCCTCTTCGCTTGCTGCGGCCTTGCTGGACAGCCTTTTTGAGCATCCTGAGCTTAATCTGATGTCAGCACCGAAGGGACACTTCCGTCCATGTTTTGGACATCAACCGAGTTTTTCCGCAGCCTGGTAGTGAGACTTCTGAACAGATGAGGTCTCGGCCAGCACGTCCTTGGCATCGTAGAGGTCCGCAACCCCGATGGGTTTCTGGCCTTTGTACAGCGTCACTGTCATGGACGTCCGACGTGAGAGGCCAAGCACGTCGGCGCGTCGAGCCAGGTGAAAAAAGTCATAGCCCTCACGGAGGGTCAGCTCCGCACAGCGGCGATGCAGATAGCGGTCTAGCTGCTCCTGCGAGGTGAAGGCACTCACCCGGTATTCCACCTGATAGACGTTCTCTTTGAGCTGCGCAATCTCAGTCTGTTCCGCTTCGCCGAGCGGTGTATAACGTCCTGTCGCACAACCGGCGAGAGACGCGGCCAGCATCACCACTGTCACCCATTTCTTCCAAAGCTTGGGCCACATAGAAGGTGGCCATCGTAGCGAGAGGAGTCCGTGAGATCAACAGCAGCCGAACCTTTTCGTTTTTGCTTCAACGGGAGCCGTGCGAATCCGTCAGGTTTTTTGTTTCGGAAGGGGATCGTCCCAGCAAAGGTTGGGGAAGCGGGCAAAATCACGATCGGTGGAACAGAGGGTCAGCCCATGCTCAATAGCCAACGCCGCCAGGTGAGCATCGGGCACGAGGTTCGAGCGCGCCAGTATATCGCTCAATAAGGAACGAACGAAGGACGTCTCGATGGCGCTCCGTGGGTTGGGGAATCCAGACGACCGGGCAGGTCAGCCACTGTTCAGCCTGGTTCCAGGCGGCGGAGATTGATTCCGGATGCTCGAAGATACGTGGGTTCGACACAAGCCGGACAAAGCTGAGTAACGTTGCCCAGGGCAATCCCACTGGAGTTGGCCCGTTCAGACGTGAATCGAACCAGGTGCGCGCGGCTTGATGCTGAGGTAGAGAAGTCACATGGGCGTAGACGAGGAGATTCGCATCGAGCAGGATCACCGGAAGGCTTCGTCTTCAGCCGTGGCCAACACTTCCGCCACGTCGTCTAAGCTGCCGACGAAGCAACGCCCGAGCGAGACGCCTTTGGTCCGGAAGGGTTTCTTGGGCCGCACCGGCGGCCCTAAGATCTCTTTGAGCCCTTGGCGCATCGCATCGTTGACCACGGTTTTGAGACTGGCTTTGCGGACTTTCTGTGCGCGCTTCAAGAGCGCGGCTACGTCGTTGTCGAGGCTAAGAGTCGTTCGCATGCATCACAACATAGAAAACCCGATGTCATGATGTCCAAGGGAGCTGAGGCGGTATTGGAGGCAGAGAGCAAGAGGTGGTCACCCGTTTGGGTGTAACCGTGGCGAATCCTGCCCGAATTCTTAAACAACGGTGGTCGCCCCACCCGAGAGGCGGGATATGAAGGGCAAAGTAAACGTCAGCAGGTAGGGTGGCATACAAAGACTCCCGGTACATGATCTCGATGGTTTGTCCCATTGAACTTGACATTCCCCGTAGCTCGCTACGGGGTTGGCCTCTCCTTCCGAGAAGTCTTCGGAATTGAGTTCTGTGATACCCCGCAGCTTGCTGCGGGGAGCTTCATTGCACGGAATGCACGAAACAGAATACACGAAACAAGACTTGACCACCTACTTGTTACGGATTGTCGATGGATTTGTTCGAGGTTAAGAAGAGACCGGCTTGAGAACCGGTCTCTTCTTGTCATTGTTTCAGTGATTAGGGGGTCGGCATTCCTCTCAGTGTCCGATTTCGACATCTTCGAGAATGCCGAGGGCGTCAGGGACGAGAATGGCGACAGAGAAGTAGGCGCTGACGAGATAGGAGATGATCGCTTTCTCATTGATGCCCATGAAACGAACGTTCAGGCTAGGCTCATATTCGTCAGGGATACCGGTTTGGTGTAAACCGACCACGCCCTGGTTGTTCTCTCCGGTCCGAAGTACCAAGATGGAACTGGTTTGGTTTTTGGTGACGGGAATCTTGTTACAGGGGAGAAGAGGGACGCCACGCCAGGTAGGTATCAAGTGTCCCCCCATGTCAATGCTTTGTGGGTAGAGACCAAGACGGTTGCACTCCCGACCAAAGGCAGCAATCGCACGCGGGTGAGCCAGCAGAAATTGTGGATTTCTGCGCCGGGTGAGCAGTTCGTCCAGGTCATCCGGGGTGGGTGGCCCGGTACGGGTGGGAATGCGCTGGCTAAGGTCGGCGTTATGGAGCAACCCGAACTCGCGATTATTGATCATTTCATATTCTTGGCGCTCGCGTAATTCTTCCACCGTCAACTTAAGCTGTTGCTCCGTTTGGTTCATCGGATCGTTATAGAGGTCAGCAACCCTGGTGTGAACATGCAACACGGTTTGCGCCACACTCAACTCGTATTCCCGCGGTGCGATTTCGTAATCGACAAAGGTAGAGGGAAGCGTCGGTTCGCCGACATGTCCGGCAGCCAGTTCAACGGCCGCCTGGCCGTACTTATCGTGGGAGACTTGTGGTTTGTTCTTGAACCGCTCAACATGCGCTCGTAACGGCGCGGACTGGCTGACCAGCTCCTCAAAGATCTGCTGAGATAAGGTCAGTACGGTACATTTGGTGACCGCCTTGACGGTGAACTGCCAGTGGTCCTGGGACTCCAACAATGCTTGATAACTAAAATGATCACCGTCTACCAATACATCCAAGATCGTCTGGTCGCCATACTTCCCAACCCCAATTTTATTCGCCTTGCCATGTGCGATCAGGACAATTTGATCGGCAGGCCGGCCGAGTTCCACGATCACGTCACCGGGGTTGAACTTTTTTTGCACAAACCGACTGGCTAAGGCGCTCAATATGGCGATGTCGTCAAAGTCGCGGAGCAGCTGCAGTTCACACAGTTCTTGCGGCACTACCTGTATGGTGTCACCCGTATTGATGAACGTGAACCGCCCATCACCTATTGTGTAAGTCAACCGACGGTTCACCCGATAGGTGCCGCCTCGTGCTTGCACCCAAGGCAGTATTTTTAACAGCCACCGCGAGGTAATGCCTTGCATCTGCGGCGTAGACTTGGTCGTGGTTGCCAACCGCCGCGCAGCCGCTGTGCTCAAACTCAGAGGGGGTTGTTCGCCATCCGTATTGCTCGTCGTGAGATCTGGCATGTCCTACATTCCTCCCTGATGAACGTCATCACGGTAATGTTCTTACCTGTCACCGTGAAATAGTGAGTTGCATCTGCGGCTCAGATTTGGGCGTGGGTACCCAACTGTCCCGCAATTATCGTATTTTAAACTCTCTTGAGGCTATTCTCCGTGACGTAGTGAATTATAGTAATGAACTTGGTCACACCTCCTCTTTCTTCTTGAGAATAAATGGTGGCAATAAGTGGGTTGCTGTAAAAGACTTCATAAACTTTGGCGTTTCCATCGGCGCGATGGAGGCTGCTTTGGCATTGGCCAAGTTTGGTGGCGTTGGCGGAACGGCTGCGCTGGCCTGCTCCCCGCTGCGCCATAAGGTCACGACGCGCGCCGCTGTGGTGCCCAAGCCTGTGGGGCCACCCTGGAACTCTCGGGGCCGTGCCGCAGCGCGTAACTCGAATTCTTTATAGCGGTCTACCGCTGTATGCCACCGCAGCACGCCGCTCATCCACTGCTGTAGCTTTTGAACATAATCAAGTATCTGCGTGCGAGTTTTCGCATCCAACTCAAAGCTCTCGAAGAGGGCGGGCAACTCGGTGGCAACAATATGCTCAAACTGCTGCATCCGGGCGGTCATCAGATCATTGATGATTTCGACAGCCCACACCCGGTCATAGTCCATGAAGTTTTGCACCACCAGCACCCCGTTGTGTAGCTCGCCCTCGAATTCTATTTCCTTCTGATACGAGAAGATATCGTTGGTCAAACAGGCATAGTCAGCGGCCGCGTTATCCAGCTCCCGCATGGTCCGGGTGCTGTAAATTTCAGGCGGAATCTCCTCGCAGTGCGCTAAGCGAGCGAGGCTCATCGTGAGGTCTGAACCGAATGTCTTGCGGCGCATCTCAACATAGTCAATCGGGTCTGGGATGCGGTTTTGCATTTGGTTGGCCAGCTCCCACAACCAGCTTTCTGTCATCTCCTCAATCGCGCGGCGGAATAATCGCCGCGCGTTCTTCGACAACGTATCCGCAGTGCGCGCCCATAGGTCGGCGAGGCCATTTTCCACTGGGTTGGTCGGCGGTGGGACCGACGTGGTGGAATCGAGCGGCATAAACGCCGATAACCGGGCGTTGAACACCTTGGCTCCCACCATATCGCGGGTGTAGCCATAGAGTGCCGGAAAATAATCATCGGCGTAAGTACCCCAGACAAGCCAGCACGCGGTCAGATTAAGCTCGGAGGCGGAACCCTTTGGGTTGATCAATGCACCGCATAAAGCAACATCGGCAACATCGAACTTGTGATCATTCCAGCTGAACACCTCGGGCAAGCCCGAGAGCGATTCCAGCATCCCCATCTGCCGCGCCCATTGCTTGGAATATCGGCGTCCGGTCTCCAGATGGGGGTTTACCCAAGTAGCGTAAGGCATGTAAAACTGGGGCAACCGGGTTGGGCCTACAGCTTGGTAGGGGACATGTCGGTAGTTCTTGAATCGGTTCAATCCCAAAGTCCTGGACGACAATTTAATCCGTGCGGCTGAGGCGCTCAACCCAGTCAAGTTGGGAATAAACACCGCGGCGGTTGAGGTTAGCTCGCTGTGCTGATTCATGTAGCGGCTCGATCGCATATGCCACTCGTGACCGCCCGACTGCCAATCTTGCAGACCTCGGATATAGGTGAGAATATTCGCCTGCTCCTGCTGATCTAGCCCAAAAGTGAGGGGAGCTCCGTCACAGCGGTATGCTCAAATTGCTGAAGCCGGGAGGTCAGCAGGTCGTTGACCAGGTTGGCCGCGCATTGGGTATCCACGCCCAAAAAGCGCTCAAAGACTAAGACCCCATTGCTGAGTTCGCCCTCGTTTTGAACTTCGCGCTGATAGGAAAAGAGATCGTTACGCAGATGTACTGCATCCGCGAAGGAGTCTTTCAACACCCGCATCGGGCGCGTGGCGCCGATACGGTCCGGCACTTCGGTAAACACAGCGTGTTCTACCAAACCCGCCGACCATGGAGCCCCACCGACTTTGCGGCGCATTTCCACATATTCAATGGGGTTCGGGAGCCGCCGCTCGGCGATGTTGTTCAACTCCCACGTGGACTCTTCCAGTAGATTCTTTGTGCTTTCAAAGAAACGGCAGCGCCAGGCCTCTGACTTGGTCGGGGCCGTGCGCGCCCATAGGTCGGCTAGGCCACGCTCCACCGGGTTGGTTGGCTCGAGAGGTCAACCGGTATGAACATCGGCAGTCTATCGAGGTATTGCCTCGCTCCTATGCGATCCTGTGGCCGCTTGTAGACCTCAAGAAAGTGATCATCGAAATAGAAGACCCAGACATACCAATCGGTCACGAGGTTGAGCTCGAGGTTGGGGGCTTCGGGGTGGGTGTATGAACACAGGAGTGCGTAATCATGCGCGTCCAAGTCATGTTCATCCCAAATTGTGGGGGTACGTTCATCGGGTGGCGGGTCTATGATGCCCATCTCCCGCGCCCACGCTTTTGAATGGATGCGTGCGGCCTCTAGGTTAGAATTCAACCGAGCCGGCCATGGTACGTAAAAGTCGGGTAGTTCAAAGGGCTGTATCATCAGCACCTAACTTTGATGGGGTTGCTTGTGCGTCTGTTGTGACCGCTGACGGCCCCTTTATCTGTAAACTTACCTTCGGGGGTGCCTTCCGCTGCATGAAAAAAAGCGATGGCTTTCCCCGCCCAAGAATGTGGCTCAGGACCATTCCGCTCGCTCCATCAGACAGACTGACTCGAACGGGATTGCACTTGCTATCGCACAACACCGTGAGAAGAGGTTCGTCCTGCTGGATAAAGAACCCCTTGAACCAGCCATGCCAGTGTGACCACGGGGCTGATCGCGTCTGCGGGTACCGACAGGGTGCGCGGTCAGGAGCCAGTGCATCCAGGGGTCGAGCTTACCATGGTGCGCGGACCGCAAGGCCAGAGGGAAGTGTTGGGCATCAGGCAATAGGCCAACACCCGCATGAGCAGGCTCTGACTGGCCTATACGAAGAGCTTGGGAAGGCTGCGTAATCGCCTCGCGATGAAAGACTTGGGCGCGGCATCCTCCCCCCTTGAGGACAGGCTGCAGATCCCCCCACTGTAAGATAGCAAGTTAACTTGTCCGGTTGATGGAGCCCATGATCTGTCCGGGTTTTCCTCTTCAATATTTTCAGCTGCGCGCCGAAATTCTTCCGCACACAGGTGCCCTCGGGGCACCGATCGGTCGGTCATCCCATCTGCGGG
>JAICWG010000213.1 GCA_025934915.1 Nitrospira sp. | reverse complement strand
GTGATAACAATGATTGCAGTGGACTTGTTACAGGAGGATTCCCGGATTCGCTTGACGAGTTCGAGACCATGCACTTTCGGCATCTGCAGATCAAGGAAAATACCGTCAAATCTCTCTTTTTCAATCAATGCAGACGCGTCTTCGCTATCGCTCATCGGGCGGACCTCTGCCTCGACCGAAGATAGGACATCGCTGATTAGTTCCAGACTTGGGATGTGGTCCTCTACAACT
Source organism: Nitrospira sp. (assembly GCA_025934915.1). Classification (GTDB taxonomy): domain Bacteria; phylum Nitrospirota; class Nitrospiria; order Nitrospirales; family Nitrospiraceae; genus Nitrospira_D. Next base: position 6,876 of record JAICWG010000213.1, on the reverse strand, counting down.
AGTACTTTTACCGACATAAACGGTCCTTCACTGATTCGCAACTTTCGTCTGTAGAGTCGAGTTATCTCTGCTCTTCATCAGTTGTCGTAACTCCACCAAGAACATGATTGGGTCAATCGGCTTTGCAACGTAACCGCTGAATCCAGCAGCTAGAATTCTCTCGCGATCGTTTTTCATCGCATATGCGGTTATTGCGATGAAGGGGATATTGTCATATTGAGACTGCTCCCGAATTTTTCGTATGACATTCAAGCCATCGAGAACGGGCATGTTGATGTCCAGCAAAACAATATCCGGCCCGTTTTCCGCGATCTTTTCCAAAGCTTCCCGTCCATCTTTTGCTTCGACTATTTCGCATTCAATCGAAGACAACACTTCTCGTAAAAGTTCAAGGTTCACGGGATTGTCTTCAGCGATCAGTATCTTGGTCATGCTCCCGTCCCCACGCTTGCTGCCTTAAAGCCGCCGATTGATTTCGCGACAGAGGCAAGGAGTTCTTGGGCCCACGAGCCGTTCTTTTGAAAGAAAGCCTGCGTTTCGCCGCTTAGGAGCGCAGTTTCTTCCTTGGTCAGCCGCTTTGCCGTGAGTACAAAAATAGGAATTTCCTGCAATTCGGGCTTTTGCTTGACCTGTCGGATCAATTCGAACCCGTCCATCTCAGGCATCAGCAGATCAACAAGCATCGCACTAACGGACGAAGAGGAAAGCACCTCGAGCGCCGCGCTGCCATTCAGTGCAATGTAGGTCTGATATCCTGCGCCCCGCAGAGTCGTATCAAGAAGCTCAACTGCACCCGGATCGTCATCAACAATCAGAATTTGCAATTCGGTACTGGGTTCACGCTGGGTATGCTTCCGTATAGCAGCGATCAAAATGGACTGGTCAACTGGTTTAACTAAGTAATCGGCGGCTCCCAGAGCAAATCCCATCTTTTGCTGATCGACAACTGAGACAACGATGATTGGAATACCCGCCGTTTCCCGTGCATCTCTTAGACTTAAGAGTGTTTCGAAGCCATTTGCGCTGGGCATCAGGATATCGAGTGTGATCGCGGCGGGCCGAAGGTGCCGCGCCTTCTCAATGGCCTCAGCGCAGGAGCTAGCCATCGCGACCCGATAACCGGCCGGCTCCAAATAGCTGGCGAGCAACTCGCGCGACGAAAGTTCATCGTCGACGACGAGTATCAAAGGAAGGCCGTTCACATCTATGGAGGTATCAGAAGGGGCTGGATTTCCCGCCATCTTTGAAGATGGAGAGCCGGCCGGAAGAGTGAAGCTGAACCGGGCGCCCTTTCCGGTTTCGCTCTCGACCCAGATCCTTCCGCCTTGCTGTTCCACCAAGCGGCGGGTAATCGCGAGTCCAAGCCCCGTACCCTGGTGTGCGCCTGGACTTTCTATTTGACGAAACTCCTGGAAGACAAGCTCCTGGTCTTCGGGACGAATCCCAATACCTGTATCGACGATCGAGACGCGAACTGATCCACCATCCTGCTCGCATTCCACGCGCACTTTTCCGCCATTGGGAGTGAACTTGATCGCATTGCTCAGGAGGTTGTATAGGATCTGTTTAAACCTGCGGCGATCGGCATAGACGTGCAGAATGTCTCGACGATGGGTGAGATTGATTTTCTTGGCTGTAGCTAGAGGAAGAATGCTGGAGAGAACCTCGGGCACAGCCTCATTGATGTCAAAATCCTCAAAAGAAAAGTCAAGTTGGCCGGCTTCAACCTTGGAAAGGTCGAGGATGTCGTTGATCAGCTGAAGCAAGTGGTCCGCGCCATTCTTGATGTGCTGCACGTACCGTTTCTGTTTGTCGTTCAGCTGCCCAGCGGTCTGCTCGCGCAGCAGGCCGGAAAAACCGATGATGGCATTAAGGGGTGTTCGCAATTCGTGACTCATGCTGGCAAGGAACTTGCTTTTTAATTTTGTGGCCTCTTCAACTTCGCGATTGCGCAACTCGAGAGCCTGGTTGGCCAACTCAAGGCTTTCAATGAATTTCCGCTTTTCGGCCTCGACATGTTTTCTGTGAGTCACATCAACTGCGACAACTACTTCGGCAGGACGCCCACTGAACACGAAAGGAAACGAGGTGATCTCGACGTCGATTATGGATCCATCCTTTCGCCGGTGTCTCCAGTCGCCAATGTTTTCAGTCCCCTCTACCACATGAGCCACACTCTCAAGCAGCGCGGGAACATCCTGAGGCAGACGAATGTCCTTGATGGTCATTGCGAGGAATTCCTCGTGTGAATATCCATACTTGCGGACCGCAGCACTGTTTACCGCCAGAAATTTGAGTGTCTCGCGGTCATACATCCAGGTGGGGAATGGATTGTTGTCGAACAACTTTCGGTGCCTCTCTTCGCTCTCATGCAGTAACTCTTCCACCCGCTTACGCTCGGTCATATCACGGGTGATTTTGGAAAAGGCGCGGATCCGACCTGTGGGGTCTTTCATGGTGGTTATTACGACGTTTGCCCAAAAACGTGAGCCGTCCTTTCGAACACGCCATCCTTCATCTTCCACACGCCCCTCGGCCGCGGCGATTTCAAGTTCTTTTTGTGGCTTGGCAATTTGCTGGTCGTCCTCAGGATAAAAGCAGGAGAAATGCCGGCCGATGATCTCTTCAGGTTTGTAGCCCTTGATCCGCTCTGCTCCCTCATTCCAGGAGAGGACGACCCCTTGCGGATCAAGCATGAAGATTGCATATCCCTCTATGTTCTCTACCATTAAGCGAAAGCGTTCTTCGCTCTGGCGTAGCGTTTCATCGGTACGAATTCGTTCTCGATCATCTTTGCGCCGCATGTAAAACACCAAGCCCAGAAGAACAAAGTCGAAAATAACCAGACCCGTGAATGCCAGGGCAGTTTGCCTCATACTACGTTGAAAACTGGCGGTTCGCTGTTTCAATAAATCATCCTCGGCTTGTTTCATTTGACCAATAGCGGCTCGGACCTGGGCCATCCCGTTCATAGCCGTGTTGCTCTCTATTTCTTGCTGAACTGTCGGAGATCTTTGCTGCCTGCGCACGTTGATGCCGGTCTCAAGTTCACCAAGCTTCGCGGACATCGTACCTTCCAGTACAGCAAGACGATGCTGCTGGTCGGGGTTGTCGGCGATCAAAGTCCTGAGACTTTCCAGATCAGAGTGGATCTCCGAAGTGGCGGCTTGATAAGGCTGAAGAAAGCGATCTTGCCCCGTGATGATGTAACCCCGTGCAGAGGTCTGAGCTTCGGATACCGAAGCGAGGGTAGCTTCGAGCTTCGCCACCACTTCATGGGTGTGTGTCACCCACTGGCTATTCTCGACGAATCTGTTCCCGTTTCTATATGTGATCGTTGCGACCATCAACAGTACAAGGCTGACTAACCCAAACCCTAGTGCCGTTTTTTTCTCAATAGACCACGCCATCAATAACTCTCCGTTTTACCAACACTCGCCACGCGCAAAGACTGACCATCTGCTTGCCAGGTCGTTTCAATCCTCTCGGTCCGAAACTCGCCGATTACAGCCCGCATGTCCTGAAACTCGTCGAACACGTCTGCGTCCCACCATCCTTTTCGCACTTCTCCCTCCATGGTCTCGAGTGCATCCGCTAAGGAGAGAGCCCGTCTGTAAGGCCGATCCGTGGTCAGGGCATCGTAGATATCAACGATCTGCAATATTCGAGCTGTGAGTGGAATTTTCTTTCCTCGAAGGCCGTCTGGATAACCGGTTCCATCGAGCTTCTCGTGATGGTGACGGATGATGGGCAGAACGGGACGAAACGATTTGAGAGGAGCGCAGATGCGTTCTCCAACTACTGGATGTTGTTGCATGATCCTGAATTCCTCCGGAGTAAGTTTTCCGGGTTTCAGCAGAATGGAATCGGGCACCGAGACCTTGCCTATGTCATGGACAGTTCCCGCCCTGCGAAGAGCGGTGATTTCGTCTGCCCGCAATCCGACACGCTGACCGAGCATCGAGGAAAGATCGGAGAGCCGCTGGCAATGGCTTCCGGTATATGGATCCTTTCCCTCGATACTGAGGGCCAGGGTAAATAGAACGGACTCTGCGCGCTCAAGCTCGTCCGTGAAAGCTTTTCGACTGAGGAGGGACCGCACACGTGCCAGCAACTCGCTCCGGTCCACAGGCTTTGTCACAAAATCATCGGCGCCGGCTTCCAGTCCCTGGACACGATCTTCGGTCGCGGAAAGGCCAGTTACTAGAATGACTGGAACAAGCCGGCTCTCGGGATTGCATTTGAGCCGGCGACATACCTCAAAACCGTTCACCACGGGCATCTGAACGTCGAGCAGCACGAGGTCTGGGCGAATGCGGGCGAATTCATCGAGGGAGCGGCGTCCGTCGGATGCAACCACGACTTCATACCCGCTGTCTTGCAGGAGGCTTCCCAACAATTCACAATTTGCTGGATCATCATCGACAATCAGGATAGCGTTCGACATCTACTAGCCGTGTTTCCTTGGGGCCTATGAATTCAAATTCCTTGTCAACTTTCTGGAATAAAGATGGGGGATACACTGGCTCGAAGGCTAGTTAAGCACGAAGGGGGAGGTGTTTTACAGATAAGTTTTGTAATTTACAAAACTCTAAAATTTGTATTTTTTAATCTTTTTTACCCGCATAAGCATGATCGACATAGATACTAGCTCGACTTATAACCTACCGCGCTCTAAAACGCGGAGTCTGTTTTGTAATTAGAAAAACGATAGCCGGGCAGCAGCGATCCTTTGATTCTGGTAAGGCAATTATTACTTCAGTAATGCCGGATATCTGTCCCAGCAGCATATGAAAATGGCTAGAATCGGCACGACAATCCAGGCAGCCTTTTTAGAGAGTGCTGCGGCGCTTGGGGGATAACATGCGGATGAAAGAACAGCCGAACTCGTTTCACACTAAAAATCGTTTTCGTGTCGACCTCGTTATCATGACTTTCATTGCTCTGGTTTCAGTTGTTCTCGTGTCTCTGCTGGACACTGGGTCGCTAGCTGAATGGATAGCCGACCACAAACAGACAAAGATCGACGAAATCATCTTCTGTGGCATCGGCTTGCTGGTGGTTGTTGGTTTGTTTGCATTGCGTAGATCGTTCAGTATGTCTCGGTTTCTCGAAAGATATAACAAGGCGGTAGAGCTCAGCCCAGAAATCAGCCGTGTGAAAGAAGCACAAAAACGAGACCTCTACGCCGTCGGGCTTTCAGTTGCCGTTTCTATCGTGCTGGTCTTCTGCTTCGATACAGACTCAATCGCGGAATGGATTGCGCAACACAAGAACAGCAAGATCGATGAAACGATTGTTACCGGTGTCATACTGCTGGCGGGACTGTTGTTTTTCTCAATCCGCCGCTGGTTCGAACTCACAGAACAGGTTTTCAGGTATGACGAACTCCATAGAAAGGCCACCAAGTTGAATCGCGAAATCACGCTTCTGAGCGAACTCGGAGAGTCTCTTCAGTCTTGCTTGTCAATCGAAGAAGCCCATCATTTGATCATCGGTAGCGCGCAGGTTCTGTTTCCGGGATCCTCCGGTGCGGTGTGCATCATGGCGAGTTCGCGCGATGTCGTCGAAATAGTCGCAACCTGGGGGGATTCCGCTCTGGGTGACAGTCATTTTGAGCCTAAGGATTGCCTGGCGCTCCGTCGTGGTCGCTTATACCGTTTCGATTCCGAACCAGCGAGCCTTTCCTGTGTCCATCTCGGGGATCACCGAGTGAGCGGGTCAATGTGCGTACCCATGATGGCTCATGGAGAGATGATCGGACTATTGTTTGTTAGCCCAGGACAAGATAATGCAAGCAAACCACTGGCCACGGAGCAGATCAATTCGGATGAGCGCCTGGCACGCACATTGGCTGAGCAATCCGCCCTTGCAATGGCAAACCTCAATATGAGAGATGCGCTAAAAGCGCAGTCCATACGAGATCCCCTAACCGGTTTGTTCAATCGCCGGTATATGGAGGAATCATTTGATCGGGAATTAAGGCACGCGGAGCGCAAGCAGTTCAAACTCGGTATTCTGATGATCGATGTCGATCACTTTAAAAATTTAAACGACACATTCGGGCACGAAGCTGGCGATGCTGTCTTACGCTCTTTTGGGACCCTTCTTAAGGACTTTTTCCGGGCTGAAGATATTGTGTGCCGATATGGCGGAGAGGAGTTTACGGTGATTCTGCCTGAAACAACCCTGGAAGCGGCAATCAAGCGAGCAAGCGCATTATGCGTGGCTACCAAACAATTGGTGGTGCAACACCGTCGAGAAGTTCTGCGCCCAGTAACGATTTCCATAGGCGTTGCCATTCTCGGCGAACACGGTACGACCACTGCGTCCCTTTTAAGTGCCGCGGATTCCGCCCTTTATCAGGCGAAAGAGCAGGGGCGTGATCGCGTAATCACAGCTGACACACGCGACGGATTGATGAAGCCCAGCGCGGTCCACAGTGTTTAGTGTCACACTCATGCCAAGCTAACCATGTTGCGGCGCTTATCCTGTATCGTTCCAAAATGGAACGATAACATTTAACAGCGATCAACAACCTGAATCGATCAAGGTAGGACTAGAAATTATAAGAACATTCTTATAGTTCCACCTATGGCTAGCTTACCAAACAGGTCTTGGGGCTAAACTCTCGCTGCGCACCCGCGTCCTTATGTCCCTGGGACTAAAGATTAAAATTCTGTTTTTTTAGAAACATTACTGCCGACCTTCAAAGTGAGTTGCACCGCTCAAGCATTCTTCTTGTCCGATCCTATCTCCAACCCGGCTCAGGCACGACGTGCTGAGATAGTCCGGAGACAATCGATCAAGAGGGTGCGCTCTATCGAGAGCTGTTCACATTGCATGACTGACTTCGTCGTACAGGTTTTGGATTGT
>JAICWG010000053.1 GCA_025934915.1 Nitrospira sp. | reverse complement strand
TTGCCGAGCCGCCTCGGCCTTGCTGCCACCGCTTCGGACAAAATCCACCACCCGTTGGCGCAAATCGGATGAACATCTCATACCCCCATGATCGCTAAAGTTCACCAGCAATGTCCATCAGTAATTGAGGGCTTGGCTATACACTGCGCCGGATCAACTCCTAGGGAATACTGAAAAGCATGCGGACGAGCCGGAATCTTTTGCAGATATGAGGGTAACCTCCCACGTTGGATACATCCGACTTGAACAACGTCTTTCCGATCGTTGGGAAATCCGCTTTCAGGGGCGACTAGGCAAGCGGCTCTATAACGATACCTTTCACCAGCTCACCAGCGTAATACGACATTCTGGACGATCGGTCCACATATCTTTTGGCGAGCAACGGACCACGTGAAACTGTTTTTCGCCTATCACTACGAGCGTGGCTTAGCCGACGGCCGGCACGAATTCGAAGCTGAAGAGGATTTTTCTTATGTGAATCAGTTCTTTGCAGTCGGATTTGATGCCGAATTGATGCCGCGTCTCGAATTAGAGTTGGACTTCCACTATGAGCGAAACAACTGGACGAGTGGAATACCCGAAGATGAACGAAACGGTGGACATGAGAACATCTTTCTGGGGAACGGAAGACTCCTCTACAAGCTGACAAATCAGACTGCGCTGACGCTATCCTTTCAGCGGGGGAATCGTCAGCAGAATTTCCACCAGACACACTTTCACAACACCAACGTTGGAGTGGGGATCATCCATCGGTTTTAACATCAGTTCTTTGTCTATTTCTGCGCTCTGAGGAGCCAGGCGCGGTCCTATAGAGGGCTTGAGCTACGACCTGCGCTCGAGTTGTGAAGCAGGTGTGCTTTCCGTTGATCCGACATGCGCCGGCTCTTTTTCAGTCTGTCGATGACGGTCCATTTCCATTCGTAGTTCTTGTGTCATTTCCTCTGTTTTCCTCCAAGCCCACCGCCAGGTTTGCGCAAACCCGACCAGCGCGAAACTGACGGTCACATAGACGGCGATCCCGGCCTGATCTTCCAGATCCGTAACGCTAAATGCGTAACGGGGATGAAGGAAAACCCAATTGGCAATCAGCCCACCTAATACAACAGCCACCAACGAAGGCCCTATCCCGCCATACCAAGTCGTAACCGCTATTGGGACGAGGAACGCGGCATAGGCGAGGCGCTCGTTGAGATACGAATCAAGAGACAACCGCAGGAGAAAAGCAAGGAGCGTTGCGCTGATGGCTACACCATACCCTTTGCTCCGTTGCGGAATGGATGGAATCCTCCTTTTCACCCGATGCGATGGATATTTCGAATCTGTGCCCATGATGTCTGCCGTAGCTTTTGGCAGCAATACCGACTGCGGAAAGGGCTCCATTGGTCCGCTCTCTACTGGTCCGCTCTCTACTTTGTCCCTGGTATGTGAAGGCAAAGCGTCCATTGAGGAGTCTCCGCCAATGAACCAACGGGTATAACATCCTAAGGAACGCGCATCGGAGCATACGACAACCGCACGCCGAATGGAAGCAGGCGAATTGAGTCCTCTAAAATCGATCGGTGAGGTCGAGGGGGGCTTACCTTGGCGAGTCCGTCAGCTTTTTCAAGCGCCGGTCCAGCGAGAAACGGGTAAGGCCAAGTTGCTTGGCCGCCAAACTTTTGTTGTAGTCCGCCAGTCGTAGGACTTCTTCGATGATGGATTCTTCGATTCGCTCCAACGTGTGCTTTCCGACTTGCATCTCAATGCGAATCAGACGTTCAGCTCCTTGGGAAACCGACATGGTGGTTTGCCCGACATGTTCATGTAGTTCTCGAGGGAGATAGTTCGCCGTCAAGGTTTGTCCCGAACAGAAAATCATGGCTCGTTCGAGGGTGTTTTCCAGTTCTCGAATATTCCCCGGATATTGATATCGCTCCAACATTGCGCGAGCTTCTGGATCCAATTCAGGGACAGGTTTACCGAACTCCTGTGCAAACCGCACGACCGTCTTCCGGCAGAGAGGAATAATGTCCTCGAATCTCTTACGAAGCGGAGGGATCTCAAAGGCGACGACATTGAGACGAAAATAGAGATCTTCCCGAAAGGCTCCTCGGTCCACCTCCTTCTTGATCTCTCGATTCGTCGCCGTGATGAGACGGAAGTCCGCACCGAGATCATCCGTTCCTCCGAGCCGCCTAAACGATCGTTCTTGAATTACCCGCAGCAGCTTTGCCTGCATCGTCAGATCGAGATCCCCGATCTCGTCAAGAAACAACGTGCCGCCTTCCGCCTTTTCCAGCAACCCGAGCTTGCGTTGATTGGCGCCGGTAAAGGCTCCGCGCTCATACCCGAAGAGTTCGCTTTCAAAGAGATCCTTGGGAATCGCGGTACAGTTGACCCCCACGAACGGCCCCGACGCCCTCGGCCCATTGTGATGGATCACCCTTGCCAGGAACTCTTTCCCTGTTCCTGTCTCGCCCAGCAGCATCACGGTAGGTTTTGGATTGACCGCCACTTCTCGGACTTGCTCAAGCAATTGTTTCATCGCACGACTGTGAGCCTCGACGTTACTCAGATGGTACCGGTTGATCTGTCCATCTACTTCCGATTCCAAACGACGGCGGAGTTTCAGGATCTCGATCGCACGGGCCACGGTCGCCTCCACTCCTTCAAGATCGACCGTTTTGATCAAGAAATCGTACGCTCCCAATTTCATGGCTTCCACCGCATCCTGCACCGTCCCATATGCGGTGAGCATGATGACGATGGCGGAAGGAGCAAGTTGACGCACGTGTTTGAGAGTATCAAGGCCGCTGATGCCGGGCATCTTCAGATCGAGCAGCACCAGCTCAGGGAGCTTGTGTTCAAGCTCTTGCAACAACGCCTCGCCGGATTCATAGCCGGTCGCGAAATGTCCTTGTCTGCCCAGCCGCTTGACGATGGCCGTGCGGATAACTTGTTCGTCGTCGACCACAAACACGACTGTGTGCATGGATCAAACCCTTTCCAATGCGGTTTTTTGCTCCAACGGCAACCAGATGCCGACAATCGTACCCTTTCCAACTTCGCTCGTCACATAGATGTTCCCCTCATGGCTTTCGATGATATTCTGACAAATAGCCAGGCCCAATCCTGTCCCATGTTTTTTCCCTGCGGTCACGAACGGCTGAAACACGTTCGAGAGCAGTTCAGGAGGAATGCCGACCCCGTCATCCTTGACCTGAATCACCAAACCGGGCCTTTCTTCCCGGAATAATTCATGCCCGGTGATTTCGATGGGAGCGCCGCCCTTCGGGGTGGCATCGATTGCGTTGTCCACGATATTCAAGAGTACTTGTCTCAGGAGGTCTCGATCGGCGGAGAATTCGCTGATCATAGGTGAAATAGTGACCTTGACCGCGAGCTGCTTATCCTCCAACCGGGGTCTCAACATTTTGGACACCTCACCGGCGAGCCGGTTGAGATCGATTCGTATCGGCGCAGGTCGGCGTGGCCGTGCATAGTCCACGATCTGATTGACGATTCGATCCAATCGCCGCGTCTCCGACAAGATCACTTCGATCTCCTTACGCTTCGGATCGCCGGATTCGAAGTCATCCAACAAGACCTTTGCCGTCGAACCGATGCCCACCAATGGATTCCTGAGCTCATGCGCGATGCCGGCCGCAACTTGTCCCAACGTCGCCAACTTTTCCGCTCGCCTTAATTGCAATTGCAGATTGTCCAAGGTCGTAATGTCGATATTAAAGCCCACATAGACGACATCAGGGCTTTCAAAATCCATAATGGGCACACGTTGACTTAAGACCGTCCGAGTACTACCGTCGCCCTGAACTAAGCGGAAAATGATTTCGCAGGGTCGCCCTGCGGTTACGGCCTCTGAAAATGTCGTAAAAACGCGGTCGCGATCTTCAGGATGCATCTGTTGACGGAATGTCTCGGGATCAACCCCCGATTCAGGGTCCAGCCCCGCCAACTGCTGATTGTAACGATTGCTGAACGTGACCCTCACTCCTCTTGTCATAAAGATGCCCAGCGGCGCGTGATCCACGAGGCCTCGATACTTCGCCTCGGAAGCGGATAGGTGCGCATTCAGCTTCTTGAGAGTGGCTTCTGACTGTTGGACTTCGTCGAGATCTTTGCGGATCTGTGAGCTCATTTTTTTCATCACGGTGGTGAGCTCGCCGATTTCGTCTTTCCGGTCAAAGACAGGAATGGAGGGAATCGTTTGGCCGGCCGTCGAACCGACGACCTTTGATAAGGCTGTTAATGGAGTTGCGATGGAATGAGCGATGAGCGCCAGCGCGAGGATGACGAGGCAGAGGGTCACCAACCCGCCTCCAAGAATGAGAAAGCGTGTCCAGGTTCGATCGTAGCTCAACCGAGAGAGCTCCTGCTGCTGCATGTCATGTTGCTCTTGATCAAACCGTGCCATCCATTTCCGAACCTCACGCATCACTTCTCGACTTCGTCCCTCCCGAACATATTGAATGGCATCGGCCCGATTTCCCTGCAACATGCTTTGCAGCAGCGCTTCTTTTTCAAAAAATGACTTCTTCACCAGGGCGCGAATGTCTTCGAATCGTTCATGCTGCGCGGGGAGCTGCATTTCCAGCTCCTGGTCCATTTCCATGATGCTTCTCCGCCCCTCATGGAAGCGATCCAGATATCGATCGTTTTCAGAAATGACATATCCCAGAAATGCGGTTTCCTCATCGGCTATGGACCGCATGTATTGGGCTGCCGTCTTTTGAAGCTGATAGAGTTGTGTCAGGCGTTCTTCACCCTGTATAAAATTCTGGACATCCAGATAGGTCATCATGCTGAATAGCATCAGCGAAACAAAGGGAATGGCCGGGATGAGAAGAAGCTTGGGCAGGATCGGGAGATCGTCTAAGAACTTCTGAGGAAAACGTCCTTGCATAACCACTCCGATGAAATCTGAGCATTACTCACTATGCACCGACACACCGGCGTCAATCGACCAGCGCCGCAAGGACTCAATGCGCGCCTGGGAGGTCACTACTGGTCAACGTCTTGCCCATGCACAACATCATCGCCCGTTCGATAATGTTCTGAAGTTCTCGCACATTGCCCGGGAATAGGTACTGTTGAAGCGTTGCCACGGCTTTCGGATCGATATCGGTCACCTCTTTCCCAAGCTCCAGACCGTACTTCATCATGAACAGCTTGGTGAGAGGCATGATATCCTCGCTGCGGTTCCTGAGCGGCGGTACGACGAACTGCATCGCGCTGAGGCGAAAGAAGAGATCCTCTCGAAAACGTCCTCCCGACACTTCCACCTTAAGATCCCGGTAGGAGGACGCGATCACCCGGAAGTCTCCGGAAATATCTTCAACCCCACCGAGACGGCGAAACATTCGATCCTGCACGATTCCCACCAGCTTGCCCTGCATCGCGAGGTCGAGATCTCCAATCTCGTCGAGAAACAAAGTGCCGGTTTCTGCTTGATCCAGTAGACCGAGCTTTCTTCTTTCCGCCCCGGCGAAAGCGCCTCGTTCATATCCAAAGAGATCGCGCTCGAATCGCATGGGGGAAAGGGCGGTACAACTGATCTTCACAAACGGCCCCTTTGCGCGCGCGCTGTTATGGTGAATGACACGGGCTAAGAATTCTTTCCCTGCCCCGGTTTCTCCCATCACCAGTATGGGCACATTCGGATTCAGGGCCACCTCCCGCACCTGAACCAGCAACGCTCTCATCGCCAGGCTATGCGCGCTCAGGTTGTTCATTTGATATTGATCGGCTTCGTGCTGATTGCTGTAGGACACGCGCCGTTTCAGCAGAATATGTTCAAGAGCTCGGTTGACGACCGGCTCAAGGTTTTCAAGATCGACCGTTTTGATGAGGAAATCAAATGCGCCGAGCTTCATGGCTTCCACCGCATCCTCTACCGTCCCATATGCGGTCAGCAGGATGACGAGGGCATCACAGCCTCTGGGGCGAAGCGCTTGCAGAACTTCAATTCCGGTCATGCCGGGCATCTTCAGATCGAGTAGAATCAAGTCCGGTACATCCTCTTCTACCGCGGCGAGTAGTTCTTCACCGGATTGAAGGGATCGAATCCGGTGCTGCATACGGGAAAGCAGTTTTTCCAGCGCGTTGCGGAACGCAGCCTGGTCGTCCACCACGAAAATACTGGCTTGCATCATGGGAGACCCTCCCATGGCATGCTACTGCATGCGCGGTTATGCTGCAAGATGTTTGCCGACGACCACTTTTGTGTAACGGAGATCGATTACATCGGTACGGACAGGCATCCTTTGACCAGCCTGAGCTTGTCATCCTACGACATCGGTTGAGAACTTAGGAGATGACTTCAAAGCCGCACTGGCGAGTCTTCACCCATAGGCTAGAGCATCATCGGATTGACTCACTCGGTAGGCCAATCGGTGGTCTGAATGAGAAAGGAAATGCTGAGTTCCGAGGATCACGCAGTTATGGCCGGCCTTCACACGTTGATCCCGGAACTGATGCAAATACTCCATCGCCGTGTGGTCCACCACATGCCCAGCCAAGATGATCATGAAGTTGTCTCTGTGATTAGGGAGAGCCTTGAGTTTCTCATCGAGTTTCAGCAGGTTCATGCAGCTGAGCGATGAGAGGTAAATCTTGTAGGGGTGTTTCATATTTTTGGCCGCGACACTCATGACGGGTAGAGACCCTCTTCTCCGAGTGCGCCCATCTCCAATTCGGATAATGGGATCCCCGAACAGCTCTCTAAATGCAGTCCAGACACGGGCGGAGAAAGGCTCGGTGGGGCTCGTGTGGAATTGCCGTTCAACCGTCAGCGCTTTTACCACATCAAAACAAAGCATGAGAATCTTCGTCACGGTTCCGGCGATTATTCCCGATAAAATATCTGAGGTGTATAGTGTCACCGCGACACAAACGGTTGCGACCAAGAGTTGCTCGGCCCCGATCGAAAAAACCTTCAAGAAGATTCTCGGCGCACACAGTCTCCATCCGATGAAGATGAGTAACGCGGCCAGGACGGTGAGCGGGATTCTGTTAATCAGGTCGGTCCCGAACCATACAAAGAATGCCATGAATAGGGCGCAGTAGAAATTCGCCCATAGGGTTCGGCCTCCTGCGATTATGTTTGCCGTGCTTTTGATTCCCCCAGGAATAATCGTCAATCCACCGGCTAAGCTGGAGAGGATATTGGACACCCCCATCGCTCGAAGCGTGACATTGGGGTCCGATTTTCTGTGGAAGGGGTCGATTTTATCAATGGCGGCGATGGTGGCCAGAGTTTCGGTTCCGTCGATCAACGTCAGAGTGACAACCGTGGTCAATAACGCAAACCATAGTTCGGACCGCTGCCATATTTCCGAGAAATTAGGAAAATGAATGCCTTGCGCAAGAACATCTTTTGGGACATTGATCAAATAGGCTTCGGGGAAGTGCAGCATCCAACCGGCTACCCCGCCCAAAACAACGGCCAAGAGAGGTGCAGGAATATTCTTCATCCATCTTTGGCTCTTGATTATATCGCTGTCGAGGCCGAAGAGGAGAGCCAAGGTGATGCCTCCGACGGCAAGGATCTCGGGGTTCATCCCCATGATCTGCGCGGGTATGAGGGTAATGGCTTCAGGAATCGATTTCGCCTGAGGCGTCAGGATACCTAGAAAAGAGGGAATCTGGTTGATGATAATCAATATTCCGATGGAGGCCAACATACCCTGGAGCACCGACATCGGGAAGTACATGACGAAACGACCGACCTTATAGATACTCAGCAACACCTGTACTGCTCCGGTAAGACAGATGGCCACGAGCACCAGAGGATACCCTTTCTCCAAGTCTCCTTGGCCGAGAGTGAGCATACCGACCAGGAGGGCTGGTGCGAGACCTGCCGCCGGTCCGCTGATGATGATGTAGGCCCCGCCGAGAAGAGGAAAGACGAGTCCTGCAATGATGGCCGAGATTACTCCTGTAATTGGAGCGGCCCCTGAGGCCAGTGCAACCCCAAGGGAAAGAGGAAGTGCCACCAGCGCAACTTGCAACCCTGCCACGAGGTCATACCGCCAATGTTTTAACCCAGGTATTCCGTTTTGTGGTTTACCGTCCTGATGGGCGTCCAACGGTTCACGAGACAACATCGCACCCCTCCTGATTTTGTCAGGTAGGCCTGTCATTCGGCGCTCACCATCCAACGTGCCAATAGATTGCCGATACAACGGCATGGCACTCACTGACTCACAAAGCACATCCGATGCCTGTGTTGTGAATTGTCGAGGTTCATGCGATGGAGACGCACAGTACAAATAAATACAATAATTGCTATGTGTTGGAGCATGTAACGCATGGAAAAACCTATCGCATCGTTATTGTTTTAATTTTTAAGTGAGCGTATTTAAGATGATCGAAATGTGCGAATACGCTCTTCGAAGAAAATAGCTTCTATTTTGAGTCTATTGAGGCTGAGAGGGCGGTTTGCGCGAAAATCGAGCTCAACAGAAGACTGGATGAAATCTGTTATGAGATCACTCGTTGCGCCGACATATGGACTATGCTAGCTATTCAACATGCTGGTCATTTCATCATCCGTTTCGATTCCCGATTTCGAGATTGACCTTCATGCGGTGCGATCGCAGGGATCCGGTGGACAAAACGTCAACAAGGTTTCCACCGCCGTCCATCTGCGATTTGATATCCATACGTCATCTTTGCCGCAGGTCTACAAAGATGCACTGTTGAAGCTGCACGATCAGCGCATATCAGGTGACGGGGTGATCACGATCAAGGCCCAACAATACCGCACACAGGAGCGCAACCGTGAGGACGCGTTGGACCGCTTACGAACGCTCATTCAACGTGCGGCAATCCCTCGCAAGAAGCGAAAATCGACCACCCCGACACGAAGTTCTCAGAACCGACGGATTGAGCGAAAGAAACGACAGGGTCGTTTGAAGGCGCTTAGGCGAATGATTGAGTGATGAAGGAGGACGGCTCTCGTCTGTCTCGAAACGGGCTAGGAGCGGTGTTCCCTGGTTTTTATTGTGTTGGCTCGTGCTTGCTGCAGTAGGGCTTCTGCCTCGGGAATGAACTCAATCCGTTTATGTTTCTGAGCGATGGCCAACGCATTGGAGGCTAGCAGCGCGGCTTCCTCATGTTGGCCGCGTTGACACTTGACACGGGCAAGCGCAAGCCGGGCATTAACCGCCTTCGGAGCCTGCTTCAACACCTGTTGTAACAGCTGCTCCCCTTTTTCTGAGTCTCCTCCAAGGAAACTCGGCAACTTCACCAGCAAGGTCCCTTTCGCGGAGAGCGCGTCGATGTGAGCTGGATTGATTTCGATGGCTCGGTTGAGTTCGTTCATCATGCGGCGAAGTCCGAAGAGCGATGTGAGGGATTCTCCATCGATGCGGAGCAGTTCCCCCAGATTGCAAAACAACGCAAAGTGGGCATCGGCGCTTCCCTCATCCGCCGCTACCGCACGCTCGCCCAAGATCTGTCCCTGTTGAAAATGGGCGAGGCGCATTGCATGATCCATGGCCAGTCTCCCGCGATGACATTCTTCGAGAGCCTGTTTGGCAAGACGCTCGCCTGACTGTTGTGCCGAAGGCGGCATCGGCAGGACGGCCAGGCTGCTTGCTAGGATCATTATCAGTATAAGAGTTTTCATCCGCATCATTCACACATCTAACGTGAAGGCGGCCTCATCCGAGTAACGGCTGAGCCTGCAGCAAGCAAGGCGCTATTCAGGACCTGTGCGGGCGCATGTGCAACCGATTGATACATCGAATGTATTTCGTAGGACTCTTTTCATACGACGAACATCGACCACGGACGGACAAGGTCGCGCCGCCATGCGAGCAGAGCGGTACAACCGCCCTTCATCCAGTCGTTTGGATTCGACGCTGATCTTCAGGCGCCGATAGATCAGGAGATTCCCTGTTCACCGGAAGCCATCATGCCCAAAATATTGAATCCCCCATCCACGTAGATTACTTCGCCGGTAATGCCTCGTCCCAACGAGCTGACCAAGAACAAGGCGGTGTCGCCGACCTCACCCTGTTCGGTTGGGCGACGGAGCGGCGCAAATTCCTTATGGAGGTCAACCATCTTGGTAATGCCTGAAACCCCACGCGCGGCCAGCGTCTTGATCGGTCCGGCGGAGATTGCATTCACCCGGATATTTAGAGGACCAAGGTCATATGCCAAATAACGGACCGTGGCTTCAAGTGCGGCTTTGGCGACGCCCATCACGTTGTAGTGAGGCACGACGCGCTCGCTCCCGAGGTAGGTGAGCGTGACAATGGAGCCTCCGGCAGCCATCAAGGGCAAGACGGCTCTTGCGACGGCCACGAGAGAATAGGCGCTGATGTCGAGCGCCGTTGCAAACCCTTGTCGAGTGGTGTTCACGAATTGTCCGCTCAGCTCTTCCCGGGGAGCGAACGCCAGGGAGTGGACGAGAAAATCGATTTGACCGACTTCCTTCTGAACCTGCTGCATGAGCGACGTAATGTCACCATCATTGCTCACATCGCAGGGAAATGCTTTCGCGCCTGTTAAGGTGACAGCAAGGTCCTCCACGTTTTGCTTCAGCCGCTCGTTCTGATAATTGAAGAGGAGCTGCGCTCCGTGGTCGGCCGTCGATTGCGCGATGGCCCAGGCGATGCTGTGTTTATTGGCTACACCGATGATGAGTCCCTTTTTCCCCGTTAGCAACATTGGCCCTGTTCTCCTTCTTTGAAGATCAACGGCATAAAACCTTGATTAGAATTCACATCTCGCACAGAACTACTCTCTGACACCATACGAAGTGAATCTTAAGTGGAACAAGATTCGTGCTACAGCTGCGGGGTGGAAGATAGCACGATTCGGTTGCGCTGTGAACCAAGCCAGGGCTCATTTCACTAGGGATCCTCCTGAGGCAGTTTAGCAGCGACCAACTCCATTCTGCCCCAAGGATTAAATAAAGAACGACCATCTTGGCATCATGGCAGCGCTCAAAACATACTGATTCTTTTGCGTATTGTCGGCGGTGGAAAGTGAGGCATCATGTTTGCTGAACACTCCTCAATCGGTACCGAAAGGTCAGTACACATTGTCTAATCATTCATTAAGGAGGTAACTCGTTATGAAGAGCATGTTGATGGCTATTATGGCGGTGGCAGTGGCAGTGACCTTCAGTGCACCGGCGTTTGCCGGAGAGAAGAAGGAAGAGAAGAAGAGCGGCCACGTGGTGTACTCTGAAGAGAAGGGCAAGAAGGGCGGCAAGGCCGACGAGACCTTCGGCGATAAGAAGGAAGAGAAGAAGGGCGGCTATGCCGACACCTTCGGCGATAAGAAAGAAAAGCCGGGGAAGTAAGCTTTCGGTTTGGTGCGGCTGTCAGACTGGGGCACTGCTAATGAGAGTGCCCCCTTGTCGTTTGGTAGGCCTAGTACCGGTCTTCTTCTTAAAGACCTCATGTACAATCAGCAATCTTGCTCCAGTGCGTATCAACGATACGTCATGTTCCGTATGTAGACCGCCTGTAACCCGATGATCGTTTTGCCATCCCGGATCGTACCGTCGTGAATTCGTGCGATCGCCAGATCCAGCGGCATTTCGACGACCTCCAGCACTTCATCTCGATCCAGTTGCTGCCGCCCTTTCGTGAGACCGGTGGCCTTGTAGACATGAATCACTTCGTCCGCAAAACCCGGAGCCGTAAAGATACTCGAGAGCACCTCAAACGAGGACGCTCGATAGCCGACTTCTTCTTCCAGTTCTCGTGCGGCACAATGTAACGGATCTTCTCCGGGAGCAAGTTTTCCCGCGGGAATTTCATAAATGAATCCGCCGGCCGCATGCCGGAACTGCCTGATCAAGACCACGGTCCCATCATCTTTGATCGGAACGACCGCTGCCGCCCCCGGATGGCGGATGGTTTCGAGATCAACCGTCACCCCATTCGGTAACTGGACGGTGTCAATGTTCAGTGTAATCACTCGTCCGCTGTAGATGTTTCGTGTCATAGGAGCAGACGGCCGATAGCGAATGGCCTATGATAAGAATTTGTACAATCGGGCTCGACCTTCCTGTTTCTGCTATGCGTCATATGCCATCAGCCCTTTGGTTTTTTGTAGAACGTCGGTTTCACAACCTTCGCGGGAACCGCTTTGCCTCGAATGTCGATGAAGAGATCCGTCCCGAGTTCGGCATACTCGGGAGATACATACCCTAATCCAATCCCTTTCTGGAGAAGAGGGGAAAGATTGCCGCTGGTGACTTCCCCGATGGGAAACTGTGGTAAGGATGCAGAGAGAATCTTGAACCCATGGCGGGGAACACCTTTTTCCAGCAATTCAAAGCCGACAAATCGGCGAGACAAGCCCGTTTGTTTTTGAACCAACAGGACATGCTTTCCGACAAACTCCCCCTTCTCGAAACGCACGGTCCATTCCGCTCCAGCCTCAAGCGGCGTCGTTCGTTCATCGATATCGTTGCCATAGAGCAGATAGCCCATCTCAAGACGCAGGAGATCCCGTGCGCCGAGTCCTGCCGGTTTCAAACCAAACGACTTGCCTGTGTTCACCAGCTTGTCCCAGACTGTGGCGGCTTGCCCATACACATAGAACTCATAGCCGAATTCTCCAGTATAGCCCGTCCGCGCCACCAAGCATTCGACATCCGCGACTCGCATCTTCGTTGATTCTCTGAGCTTGAGCTGATCCAGCTGTGACAATCCGAGCGCCGCGATGATCGCTCGCACAGCCGAACCTTGCAAGGCGATCTGAGAGATCTCTGCTGTACGGTCGGAGACCTGACAGCCAGAAACTCCCCGACTGTGCTCCGTAAGCCAATATACGATTTTGTCTCGATTGGATGCGTTGACGCACAGAAGAAACCCCGCGGCCCTCTCCAATCGATAGATAAAGATATCGTCCTTGATGCCACCCTGCTCGTTGCAGACCATCGAGTACTGCGCCTGCATGGGCCGCAGCGCAGCGAGATCATTCGTCGTCATGCGTTGAAGGAAAGATTCTGCACCTGAGCCGGTGACAACAATCCGCCCCATATGGCTGACATCGAAGAGCCCGGCCTTGCTTCGAACGGTGTGATACTCATCCACAACGCCGGTGTAGTGGATGGGCATTTCCCACCCTGCGAAGTCGACGAGTTTCGCACCGGCGGCACGATGCTGTGCAATGAGAGGAGTGTGCTGCACCGTAGGGTTACCGCACCGCGAGCAATTCGACATCGAAAATCAGCGTGGCGTTCGGTGGGATCACCCCGCCGGCCCCACGCGATCCGTATCCCAAATCGGATGGAATGGTGAGTTTTCGCTTGCCCCCCACCTTCATCCCCTGCACACCTTCGTCCCAGCCCTTAATGACCCGCCCGGCGCCGAGGGGAAACGAGAAGGGCTGTCCACGATCGACGGAGCTATCGAACTTTTTTCCGTTCTCCAGCCAACCTGAATAGTGGACGCTCGCCGTCTTTCCGGCGACCGCTGCATCTCCGGTGCCGATCACCTGATCCACGTATTTGAGCCCGGACGATGTGGTGACTTCCTGAGTGTTCGATTGCTCTCCGCTTGCTGTCATAATACTTCCCCCTCTCAGAATCGATGTGAGAACCAATAGTGCAATGATCAATGTCATACGAGAATGTTTCATAGGCTTCTCCCTCTGTCATTCTATGACACGGGAAAGATGGGGCGGTCAACCATGGAATGGCTAGGAATCTCGTTCGGCAAATAACGCCAGGCTGGCCGTGTAGCCGTGCAAGAAGTTGCGGTTTCCGATGGGTCCTATCTCGCCTTGCGCAAAGAACCCTGCGATGGGAATCGGTCCCAGGCGTTCCATAGTCGCAGCCACATCATGGTTCGGTCGTCCAAAGAGCCCTCGACCACGGCCGCAACAGTTGAACATGAGTGCGCCGAGCGGAGGATGCCGATGGTCGGTTTGGTCGGCCGCCAACAGAGCGTTCAAATCTTCCGTGGCTGATTCCGCATCGCGCAGATGGAACTGCACCGTCTGACCTTCTTGCACCACATCGCCGATTGCGATGGCGCCTGTGGTGCGGTCGGCCCCGAGCAGATTCCGAATGAGAAAATCTCCGCGCTCGAACCGATTCCGATGTTCGTCGATGACGATCCCGAGATGGAGCGCCCGATGAGCGCGACGTTGGTCTTCCCCCGCCAGCGATTCGAAGAGGGCCTGCAATTGCTCCAAAGCTGGCGCACCTCCGAGTTCGTGAATCAGATTGCGTTCGGCTTTCGTCACGACAAACCGGTCGCCGATCAGACGACACCCCTGTGAGATGATCGGTCGAATATCCACAGACCCGGAGAGGCGCACACCTACTAAACCGCTATCGAGAGCTTGATCGTTGAGGATCAGCCGATTCATGCCGGCCTCTTGCCCACCTCCGGCCAATCCTCCGACCACCGTCGTTCCAGGATAGCGCTCTTCCAAAATTCTAAGGATGTCTTGAACCGGCACGGTAAATGGATCGGCGAGCAGGAGGGACGACGCCTCTTCAACGCCCGGCTCAGGCCACTCCGAGAGATGAAATTGATGGTGCGTCGGTGAAAACGACGATCGCAAGGGGTGCAGGTTGACGTCGGGAAGGACGGCGGCCCAGACGGTGATCGCCGGGGCCGTTTCCAATTCCTCTGCTCCGGCAATCACGCCTTCCCCACTGCAGCCGATCAGCAGACTCGGACGAAGCGTCCCTGTCAGCACGTGCGCCAAGAGGTCGGCCCCGGCGGCATGATGAGCAGAAAAGAAGACACAGGCAAGGTCGATCGGGGCGGCATTCAGTTGCGTCCGAATGCCCTCGGCCACAGCCTGAGCCGCAGATTCCGTGTTTACTGTCTTCGAGAGGGCTACGGCAAATTGCAAGGTCGCGCCTCGTGATGTTGAAAGGCAGGTGAACCCGACACACGTGCGGGACGCGGGAGTTCGGAATGCGATGGGAGTCAGACTCCTGGATCCATCCGCTGTGCTCGGGTCTGTGCGAGCTTCTTATAATACCGCCACAGGTAGGAATGGTAGTCGTCTACCTGCGCAAGGAGATAGTGCAGTTCTGTCGGGTCCTCGGTTTCCAGGGCATGAACCATCCTCGTTTTCAGGAACTCACAGAAGGCCTCAGTTTTCTGCACCGCCGTCAGCAGTTGCAACCCGCCCCCGATCTGGTATTGGCTCATACCATCCCTCCTGGTTAACGTTCCGCAGGATAGCGAGAGAATCGCCCTATTTGCAAGCTTGGCTCATTTTGCAACAGGCGCTCAGAAATTCTGTTGATCCGTTTCATCGTGAGCCGAACAGGAGTGTTTTGAGGCGGGCGAGGTCGATGGCTTCAATGCGGTGATTGTCGCGACCGGTAATCGTGGTGGCCATGGTGAGGGCATTGAGAATGGCCTCTTCGGTGGCCTCAACCGTCGCTGCGAAGAGCGGATTCAGATGGGTGTCGGCGAGATGTGTCAAATTGTAGGTTGGATTTTTCGGATAGTGAGGAATCACGTTGGCGGTGGAGAAGGCCAGTATGAAATCCCCGCTGCCGTGGCGCACAGTCGAGCCGGTGCGGGCAAGGCCCAGCGCAGCGCGTTTAGCCAGTCTGGTGAGCTGCCGGGCATCCAAGGGTGCATCGGTGGCAATGACGATGATGATGGAGCCTTCGCTCTGGCCCGGTACGAGAGCTTCAGACATCTGAGCGGGCGGCTCATAGAGCTTCCCTACCGGCACACCACTGACAATCAGTTCCGGTCTTCGGCCGTGGTTCGCGTTGACCAACACCCCCACTGTATAGCCGCCTTCATTCTCGGACAATTTTCTCGATGATGTGCCGATTCCACCCTTGAATCCATAGGACACCATTCCTGTGCCGGCGCCGACCGTGCCTTCCACCACCGGTCCGCTGCTCGCGCCGTCGAGCGCAGTCATGACATGCTGCTCGGACACATGGCGCCCCTGGATGTCGTTCAATCTTCCATCGTCACATTCAGCGACAACCGGTGTGAGAGTATCGTCCTCGATCCCGATCGTCGGATACTGCTTGATCATCCAACTGATCACACCGTTCGCGACGCGCGGGACGTTGAGCGTATTCGTGAGGGCGATGGGATATTCAAGAAATCCGGACTCCGCCACCCATGCGAGGCCGGTCATTTCACCAGTACCATTGAGGATGAAGGAGCCTGCTGGAACTTTCTTGTGCCAGAGATCGTCGCGAGGAACGACGACCGTTACGCCCGTGCGGATAGGACCTTGCCCAGGTTTTAAAGGCCCTTCGCCGGAAATCAACGTGGTGTGGCCGACTTTCACGCCTGCAATGTCGGTAATCGCGTTGAGGGGGCCTGGTGGATACTGTCCGACGACGATGCCCAAATCGCGCAGACGGTGCCGGTCTTGTTTCGGTTCTGCTGCGGCCGTGGAAAGGCAACCTGAGATCAGCGCAACCACACAGGACAACATCACCAGCCAAGCCGGTCGCTGTCCGGCTGCCCATACGAAATGCACAGACCTAAATTTCATGCATGCTACCCTGGTGGGGAATCCGTACATCGATGGTCGGGTGTTCCGCTTGGATCGCCGCGGCCAAGGAAAGAGCCTGTTTCTCTTCGCCATGCACGATGAAGATGATGTTGGGCCGCGGGTGAATAGCCCGCACATATCCCAAAAGATCGTTTCGGTCGGCATGGGCGGACAGGCCATTGAATTTGACGATCTGGGCCCGTCTTGGCGTCGGCACGCCGAAGATCGGCACCACGTCCCAGCCTTCGACAAGCTTGCGGCCGAGCGTATGTTCCGCTTGAAAACCGACAAACACGATGATGTTCGCCTCATCTTGAATTGCATGTTTGAGATGATGAATGACACGCCCGCCCTCGCACATGCCGGAAGAAGAGATGATGACACAGGGTCCGCGCATGGTATTAAGCCGCTTGCTGTCCTCAGAAGAGGACACAAAATGGATGTAGCGGGAGGCGAAGACATCGCCACCGGATGAGAAGGTCTTCATGGTTTCGTCGTCATAACATTCAGGGTGTCGCTTGAACACCTCCGTGGCCTTATCGGCCAGCGGTGAGTCGATGTAGAGCGGAACCGGATCCACGCGGCCTTCACCGACCAGTTCCTTGATCCGCATGACCAATTCCTGTGTCCGCCCCACCGCAAAGGCCGGCACGATGATCTTGCTCTTGTGCGTCCGCGCATGGTTGAGCAGATCCTGCGCTTTCTTCTTCATCTCTTCGCCCACCTGTTCATGCAATCGGTCCCCATACGTCGATTCGAGAATGAGAACGTCGCAGGGAGGCGGCGGTTCAGGATCGCGCAAGATCGGCATATGGGATCGACCTAGATCTCCGCTGAACAAGACCGTGGTGGTATTACCGCGCGCCGTATATTTCACGCAAACTGCAGCCGATCCCAAGATATGGCCGGCATCATGAAATGATGCGGTGATCCGAGGCGCGATCTTAAATTGATCGCCATACCGTTCTCCCTCAAACCTTCGGACAATCTTCCGCACGTCATCCCCATCGTAAAATGGCCGAATGCAGGTCTTCCCACGTCTACGCTCCTGTTTGTTGACATACCGACAGTCGTTTTCTTGCACACGAGCGGAATCTTCGAGCATGATGCTCGCGAGATCGGCCGATGCTCTAGTGAGGTAGACTTTCCCGGGAAAGCCCTGTCTCGGCAAAACGGGGAGAGCGCCAGAATGGTCGACATGGGCGTGCGAGAGCAAGACGGCACCAAGGGATTTCGGCTCAAATCCCAAGTCGCGGTTTCGGCGGACCGCTTCTTCTCGACGCCCCTGAAACATGCCGCGATCGAACAACAGCCGGAATCCTGGTACTTCCACCATATGCCGACTGCCTGTGACCGAACGAGCAGCACCATAGAATGAGAGTTTCAGGCGGTGGGTACTCCATTGTGGCGTGCGATCAGGTCCCAAGCCTCCTGAGCCGTCTCGGCGTAGTGAAACAGGTGAAGGTCTGTCTGCGTGATCAAGCCGTACTCAACGAGCAGTTGCCAGTTGATCAAGCGCTCCCAAAAGTCTCGTCCAATCAGGACGACAATCAGACGCTCGATTTTCCTGGTCTGAAGCAAGGTAAGCGTTTCGAACAACTCATCGACCGTGCCGAACCCACCGGGAAACGCCACAAGAGCCTTGGCTCGGATGAGGAAATGCATTTTTCTAATCGCGAAATAATGAAACTGAAAACTGAGTCTCGGCGTGATGTAGGGGTTCGGGTACTGTTCGTGCGGCAGGGTAATGTTGAGCCCGATCGATTTGGCATTCACGTCCGCCGCTCCGCGGTTGGCCGCTTCCATAATACCCGGTCCACCACCGGTCACGATGACGTAGTGACAATGACCGCCGATCTGACAGATTGACGACACCAACCGCCCAAATTCTCTGGCGACGTCATAATACTTCGCGAGTTCGAGCCTCCGTTTGGCGATACCGAGCTGTTGTTGGCGAATGCGATCGTCCGGAGCCTGAGTTGCTTCTTCTTCTGCCATCTGGAGCGCCTGTTTCGCGACAGTCGGCTCGTGCAGTCTGGCGCTCCCAAATACAACGATGGTAGACTTGATATGTTCTTCTTTTTGGATCAGTTCCGGCTTCAGCAGTTCGAGTCCGACGCGAATGGGGCGAAGTTCGTCTCGTTGGAGAAACTCGATATCCTTATCGGCTGGGATATAGGAAGAGGAACGGACGTTACTGGAGTGATTGAACGGATGGTCGGATGTTTCTTCATCCATGGCTCGTCATTATAGCGGGGCCACTGAAAGGCGGCAATTCGTGGGGAGTGGACCCTCGGGATTGTTGGAATGGATAGGGATGAAAAGGAGGCCTGATGAGGTGCCGCTGAAATCCTTGGTGCAACACAACCCACTTCGGGTCATACAGCACTTCAAAGGCATCCACGCCGAGTCCCGTGCGGGAAAAGATCAAATCCGGGTCGATGGGTGTCCATGGTTTCACAAGCCAACCAAAGTTGACACGTGAGTATTTCAGGTCGAGGAATCGGTACGTCGCCACAATTCCCGTATCAGAAGCGGCGATCGAGTCAGGCGCCCCCAGTTTGGCCACAACTTCAGCTAGGGTAGTTTGTCCCGGAACAATGAATGAGACGTCCGCCGGAGTGATGGAGGTATTGAGAGTGATGCGAACGACATTACAACCAAATGAGGACAAGCAGAGCAACGCCGCCATAAAAAAGGAGCAGATGTCCTTCCATTCGTGGGTCACATCAGTCCCCAAACGGCCAGAATTGGAACTTTAGCCCATCGGTCCGTTTCGATGAAATCACATCCTCGACAATCCCATCCCGGTTGAGAATGACGAATAGGTCGTCGCTCTTAATGGAAAGACGTGTAAAGTTCAGGATGATCAGCAGAAGACTTCCAGCTTTGGCGTCGTATCGGTAATATTGGAAGACGTCTCGGCCATTGAGGGGCAACAGCCGATCCGGAGCCCCTAGGAGGTGAAGCACCTCTTCCTTTGTCGTAGTACCTTTTTGAATGGTCGCGATGACTTCAGATTGGACCTCGTCGCCTAGCGTCCCTCGACTGAAGGCGCATCCTTGAAGCAACAAGACTATGGCTAAAAAACCAAGTACGCGACGGCTGGGTTTCATGGATACTCCTTCTCTTTCCGTTGGACGTCATGCCCCAGGACAAAATCTTGTTCGAATACCATATAAACTGACGGGGTAAGTCCCACACGCTGGTACACAGTTTGAGCCCTGTGATTTTCCCGTTCCACATACAATCTCATCCCGCAAACGTGCGGATCCGCCTTGGCCTTGACGAGTATATGATCGTGCATGGCTCGAAACACCCCCAGACCGCGCCGATCGGGTACGACATAGACACTCTGGATCCACCAAAATATTCCGTTCCGCCAGTCGCTCCATTCATACGTAATCATGAGCTGTCCGACCGGCTTGTAGCTTTTGCCTTCTGGAAGTTCTGCGACGATATAAAATCCATACCTGGGGCTTCCTAAGAATGCAAGGCTCCCCTTGCGCAAGGTGGAAAGATCAAGTCGATGACCCTCTGTTTCGAATGCCATGGCCGCATTGAACATAACGATGGCCTCCACATCGTCCTGGCAGGCTGGTCTGATGTGGAGGCGCTCAATCGTCATGGATCACGAAGAAAGCGATGTGTATGCGCCGAGCCATCCGTTTTGAGGTCTATAGAATCCGGCGGAAAACTCCATTTTCATCGCGTCTTCAACGGAAAGATTGATCGTGCGCAGCGCTTGTTCCGGGATGAAGGCGAGAAAGCCTGTAAAGGGGTGAATCGCGGTCGGGATGAACACCATGAAGAGGGTGCGGGAGGGCTCGACCTGAAGAGATGGGGGCGCCGTCCCCATTACAAAACCCAATGCCCAGCATCCATCTCGCGGAAAGGGAAAGGCTACCACTTTACTGCGGCCGAAGCGAGACCGGAAGTTTAAAATATCGGTCATACCTTTCAATGTGAGGTAGATGCTTTGCACGAGCGGGATCTGTTCAATACGGCGTTCCAGTCTTACTAACAAGCCTTGTCCGATTACATGATCACCGATGAGGCCGGCAACAATGAACAGGATGACCAGTAATAGCAGACCGAGGCCTGGGATTGGATCGGACATATATCGGCCAACCACCCCGTCGAGGGCGGTGAACAGAGTCGAGAGGATCAAGAACGTGGCCCAGGCCGGGACCAAGACAATGAGGCCTGTTATGCAAGTCTTCCAAAATGCTTTGATCATGACGAGACATCCTTGCCGAAAGCATGTGGAGTATAGCAGAAATAGCAGAGCATGAGGAGTTCCTTATGACAGGTTGCGCTTCATGTCTCTATCGATTATCCTACCTGCTGTGACACAGCGGGAGGTCGACGGTCATGAGTATTGATAAGGAGCTCTTGGCGATCCTCTGTTGCCCAGAAACCAGACAGGCGGTAAGCCTGGCTGAGGAGTCTCTCATTCAAAAGCTCAATGCCGCTGTAACGCGAGGCGAAGTGAAGAATTTGGGGAAACAACCTGTGTCCACCGAGCTCGACGCCGGTTTGATTCGTGCCGATCGGAAGATCCTTTATCCTATTCGTGATAACATTCCTGTGATGCTTATCGAGGAAGGTATTCCGCTCGAACAAATTCGTTGACCTAGCCAATCACGTCTCACCTTCTTCTCTAGCGTTGCGCCATTTGGCCAAGTGATAAGGGATCGTTCCTGTAGAGTTCCGTCCCATCCCTTCGATAGCGCCTCAGTCATCTCGGTGTCCGGTTCTCATCGAATCATGCGATTTGCCGTTTTATCCTAAAAACGGCAGTCAACGTGTCATGTCGACGCAGTTTTTGAGATCAACAAGGTCGGAGGCCTCTCTGTTGAGAGCATAAATGTGGCGAACACACGGGTGAGAATCGCACGCAGACGTTCAGCATCGGTCCACTGCTCCCCAGTCGCTTTGAAGGTCGCTAGAAAGCTCGCCAAGTTGGTCAACACAACTTGGATGGCCGAGCGCTTGGCGTGCCAGGCTGGTGATCGTGAGGCACGTTTGTCCCGCGTGATGCGTGTGCGTGACGACGCCATGCAGCAACAGTGGCCGGCTGGAGATCGCCGGGAGGTGCTTGTGTGACCGGGCGAGCCGCACGAACAACGTCCACCAGTTGTAGCCGAGCTCCACCATCCGTGCCATGAGCCGGCAGCGCGCCAGGTCCTGCATGGTAAAGCCGCCCCAACCCCACTGATGCTTCAACTCGTCGGAGGTATTTTCGGCGTCGGTCCGATCGCGATACAGCTGAGCCAGGGCGAGGATCTCATACGAGGTCGAGCTGACCAGCACGGCATACTCGTACCGCTTGGTCGACACGTCGCTCTCAATGAAGGCGAGGCGTTCCTGAGCGTCACTCTTTTCGGCCATGAGTATCTCGCTCGTGAGGAGTCGGCGCAACACCACCACGCGTCCTGTGCGGCTCCACCCCGACAGCCTCAACCTTGTATCTTGCGTCTGACCGGGCCATGCTCCGGCAGACATTCACCCTGAGCGTGATAGACCGTCGTAGCCGAGGTCGCCGAGACCGTGGGACAGCGTGGGTCGTCACGCTCGTCACCGGATGAGCCCGCACAGTTGCGA
>JAICWG010000180.1 GCA_025934915.1 Nitrospira sp. | reverse complement strand
GAGTGGAGCGAAAACCAATGGACTGCACGTGGCATTGCTCATGGCTGTCACCTCAGCCGCCTGACAGGCATTATGGTTGCAAGGATAAAACGCCGTTGGTGGAAAGGAGCATAGGATCATGACGATCTTTGACCGAACCATGCGACTATTACAGCGGAGTTTAGATCTTCGCAGTGCGCGACAACGTGTGATCGCATCGAACCTGGCCAATGAGGAAACGCCGGGTTATCGCGCATCGGAGTTGACCTTTGTGGACCAATTGCAGTCGGCTCACAAGGGACGGCTGCCGATCGTTATGACTGCGACGCAGTCTCGACATTTCGGTGTTCACGGGCCGCAGGGTGTGCAGGCGGTGACGGGGAAACTCAGTGAAGTCCCGGCTGGAGATCTTCCTCTTGACGCAAACTCCGTGAATCTCGAGTTGGAGATGGCCAAATTGTCCGAGAATGCCATGCAGTACAACGCAGCTGCCACGATACTGGCCAAGAGATTTAACGGATTACTGAGTGCGATACGAGACGCGCGATAGGAAATCAGGCCAAGGCTAAGGTCGAGGCTGAGCGAAGCCCGTTCATGCCGGCCCACATCTTAACCTTAACCTTAACCTCACCTTAACCTGCTTTCATGGAGGTGTTTCATGGAAATGTCCGACAGTATGGCCGTATCGGTTTCCGGTTTAGATGCCCAACGACGACGGCTCAATGTGATCGCCAGTAATCTTGCCAACGCCCAATCGACCAAAACGCCGACCGGTGGTCCGTATAAACGGCGGGATGTTGTCTTTCGCTCGACGGCGGTCCCCAGCGCCTTTCAGCGATCTTTTCGCCAAGTCGCCGTCGGGCCTTCGGCGCATGCGCTTGAAGGGGTCTCTGTCGCGAGAGTGATAGAGGATCCGAAACCCGGACAAATGATCTATGACCCGCATCATCCGGATGCCGATCCCAAAGGGTTCGTGCGTCTTCCCAACGTGAATGTCATGGAAGAAATGGTGAACATGATCGGCGCCTCGCGCGCGTACGAAGCCAATGTCCAGGTGATCAACGCGACACGCGCCATGTGGAACAAGGCGCTCGAGATCGGGAGGTGATGATGAGCCAGATTTATGGTCCGACATCCGGTATCACTCCCATTCCCGATGTGGCCCCGGCCGGATCGGCGGGAACGTCCGGCGCCTCCGAGTTCTTGGATTCTCTCAAGTCCGCGATCGGAAAGGTCAACGACACGCAGCTGGAAGCCGGCCGAACAGTGGATGCCCTCATGACAGGCGAAACGCAGGACCTTCACCGTACGATGGTCGCGCTGCAGCAGGCAGACGTGTCTTTCCAACTCATGATGCAAATCAGGAACAAACTGGTCGCGGCTTATGAAGAGATTCAACGGATGCAGGTCTAACAGGATGCTGAAAAAGCCCGCCAGCGGCGTTCTCGCATCGCTCAGAGGTTCAACATATGAGACAAAGTACGCTTCGCCTCTTCGCTCGCTGCGGCCTTGCTGGACAGCCTTTTTGAGCATCCTGAAGTTATTCTGGCGTTAGCACCGTATGAACTATTCTAGCCATATCGTTGGCATCACCGATTGTTCTCGCAGCCTGTTAATCGGTCAAACGCGATGAAGAGGAGCGGCTAGTATGTTCTCCAAGTTCTCTATCAATCAGCGGATGATCATCCTCATCGCTCTGGCTGGGTCGGTGGCGGGTCTCATCGCGCTCGCGCTCTGGACGCAGCAACCAGACATGCAAGTGTTGTTCACGAATCTCGGCAGCGAAGACGCCGCCGCCATCATCGATAAGCTGAAAGAGACGAAGGTGCCGTACGAAACAACCGGCGGTGGATCGACGGTGCTGGTTCCGAGCACCCAGGTCCATGACCTACGCCTGCAACTGGCGACCCAAGGGCTTCCGCATGGAGGAGGCGTCGGGTTCGAGATCTTTGATCGGACGTCGATCGGCATGTCTGAATTCGTCCAGAAGCTCAACTATCGACGCGCGTTACAGGGCGAGTTGGCCAGAACCATTGCGCAGCTGCCGGAAGTCGAACGAGCGCGGGTTCATCTGGCGATTCCGGAACGGCGGCTCTTCGCTCATGAGCAGGAGAAAGCGCGAGCATCCGTGATCGTGTCCCTTCGCAACGGACAACAGTTGACTCAGTCACAAGTGCAAGGGGTCATTCATCTGGTGTCAAGCAGCGTGGAAGGTCTGCAGGCCCGCGATGTGACCGTGGTGGATGGGCACGGTCGTATGTTGTCGACTACCATGACGGACGAAACCTCCGGTTTAACGAATGCACAGCTCGACTATCAGCGCAGCGTTGAAAAAGACGTGGAAACGCGTATTCAAACGATGTTGGAGCGGATCGTCGGAGCCAACAAGGCCGTGGTGCGCGTGTCCAGCGTGGTGGATTTTCGAAAGGTCGAGACGACGGAGGAGCGGTATGATCCGAACAGCCAGGTCGTGAGGAGTGAACAGCGGGGGCAGGAAAAGGCCAACGGCACCAACGGCGTCGGTGGCGGCGTGCCGGGTGTGCAGTCGAACGTCCCGCCTGGAACGGATCAAGAGCCGGCGCAAACCAGTTCGAACAACAGTCATACGAAAAATGAAACGGTCAACTACGAGATCAGTCGAACCGTTTCCAAAATCGTCGAACCGGTGGGCGTCATTAAACAATTATCCGTAGTCGTGCTGGTCGACGGAATATATGAAACAGCCAAGACCGGTGACGGACAGTCGGCGGATGCGCCGGCTGCCGCGCGCAAATACACCCCACGTTCGGAAGAAGATTTGAAAAGGATCGAGGAGATCGTCAAGAAGGCGATGGGCTTTTCGGTAGAGAGGCAAGATCAGGTTCAAGTCGTCAACGTTCAATTCGGTTCGGAACCGGACGAGCCGCAGAGTGCGACGGCAGAAGCCGTGACGGAGGGTTCTAAGCCATGGTTGCCGTATCTCCGCTATGCGGTCGGAATCCTTTTGTTTACCGTGATTCTCTTGTTCGTTGTCCGTCCGTTGTTGGCCATGTTGGGTTCGACGACGGCGCAGACGCAGGCTGAGGCGTCGATCTCTGCGCTGCCTGGCGCGGTTGGAATGACGGAGGCCTCATTGGCCGGCGCGCCGGACCGGGCGCAGGTCATCGACATGGCGAGAAAGAATCCCGACACGACCGCCGTGGTCGTGAAGCAGTGGCTCAAAACTCCCACATGAGGATGTTGCAAAAGCCCTCCAGCGTCGTTCTCGCATCGCTCAAGGCCTCAACGTACCAATCGCGTACGCCTCAGCCTTTCGCTTGTTGCGGCCTCGCTGGACGATCTTTTTCAACACCCCCTGCGGGCTATTTTTACAGCATTGCAATAGCCTCGCATAGCGCATCGCAATGGCGAAGAATCTGACGGGTGAACAGAAGGCGGCCATTCTTCTTCGTGCCATCGGAGAAGAAGCAGCCGCCCATGTCATGAAGCAACTCGACCCCAAAGAAATCAAGCGGCTGGGAAGTTTCATGAACGGCACCGCTCACATTTCTCGTGAAGAGGAAGACGCAGTCATTTTGGATTTCCGGGCTGCGAGCGCGTCCGGTGAGGTTCAGTTTCAGGGGAAAGAGTTCATCAAAACCGTACTCATTAAGGCGTTGGGTCCTGAAAAGGCGGCGCGGATCATCGAATCGATGACCCGGAAAAGCTATCCGGGGCTGGAGGCGCTGAAATGGGCCGATGTGAAAACGCTTGTCCAAATGCTGAAGATCGAACATGCGCAAACGGTGGCCGTCATTCTCGCGCATCTTGAAAGTGATCAAGCCGGGCAAGTGCTTGCAGGGCTTCCGGAATCGATGCGCGGAGACGTGGCGCTCCGGCTTGCCACCATGGAGGAAGTGCAGCCGGATGTCTTGGAAGAACTGAGCCAAAGCATGCAAGAGACGCTGTTGGCGAGTAAAGGACTGGGGTCGCAGAACATCGGAGGGCCTGAGGTGATCGCCGACATTCTCACACGGATGGATAAGGCCAACGAGGGCGGCATTATGGTGAAGATTGCGGAGAAGAGCCAGCCGTTGGCGGACGCGATCAGGGCGCTCATGTTCGTCTTCGACGACCTGATAAAAGTCGATGATCGCGGCGTACAGGAATTGATGAAGGAAATCAGCAAGGACGACCTTCCGTTGGCTCTCCGCGGCGCCAATCCGGAGGTGAAGGAGAAGTTCTTCAAAAACATGTCGAGTCGCGCCGCTGAAATGTTAAAGGAAGATATGGAGGCCAAAGGGCCTGTCAAGGTGTCCGATATCGAAAGAGCCCAGCAGAATATCTTGAAAGTCTGCCGAAAACTTGAAGAAGAAGGCCGGATCGTCATCGCCGGTTCAGGAGAGGAGATGCTGTAGTGACAGGGGTGACCATCCCGGCGTCGGCCGTTCCTCATAGAAGCGCTCCACGACTTCAGGGGACGGTCCTAGTGGTTGACGACGACGAGGGGGTTCGAAGTTTGTTCCTCGAACTGTTGCGGCGGGAAGGCGTGCCCGTTCGGGTTTCCGATTCCGGACAAGCGGCGCTCTCGATGGTGCAGCAGACAGCTCCCGCCTTGCTGATCATCGATGTCTTATTGCCGGACCGAGATGGAATCGCAGTTCTGGAGGAAGCGCAGCGAATCGACAGTCGCATGATTGGAATCGTGATGACCGGAGCGGCCTCAGTCGAACTGTCTATCCGTGCGATGCAGGCCGGCGCCGTCGATTTCTTGATGAAACCCTTTCACAATGACGCTGTGCTGACCACCGTGCGCCGTGCGCTGGAACTCCATCGGCTGCGCAACGACCATACGGTTTTGAAGCATGCCGCCGTACGGTCCGGCGGGGTACGGCTGCAGAGCTCGCCGTTTCAGACCTTCGGGGATGACGGCACGCTCCGAGGGGAGGATGGTCTGACGGACTATGAGCGTGGCTTGACCGAGGGGCGGCGACAGTCCGAAGCGCAGCGCCGACAAGATCTCGCGGTGCTGACCGAGGCGGTCAAAAAATTCGATGCCGCTCGGTCCGCGCTTCAGCGGACGGTCGACGACGAAATCATCGCGCTCGCGCTTCAGATCGCGTCCAAAATACTTCATGAGTCGGCCGAGTCCCGCCGCGAACAAATCGTGGTGCAGGTCAAGGCGGCACTAGGCACGATTCAAGAGTCGGATACTGTGGTGATACAAGTGCATCCGGCAGACGCAGCCGTGCTTGAAGAGGTTCGAGAGGAGCTTGCCGGACGGCAGAATGTCGCACTGAAGTTTACCATCGAGCCGGTGGCGTCTCTCCAACGAGGCAGCTGTCTTCTGCATACTGCAACACGATTGGTCGATGCCTCCCTCGATTCTCAGTTATTCCGCTTGGGTGATGTCCTGAGGAACAGGGCCTGTCATGAGTCTTAGCCGGCTGATCGAGCGCATCGACCCCATCGAAGTTTCAGGAAGGGTGGCTCAAGCAGTTGGGATCGTCGTGGAAGGGTACGGGCCGATGACGACTGTCGGAGAACTTTGCCGAATTACGAGGGAAGCGGTTGGAGAGCCGATTGCCGCTGAGGTTGTGGGATTCCGCGGGGACCGTGTTCTCCTCATGCCGCTGGGCGACATGCAAGGGATCGGGCCGGGAAGTCGCATTACCATGTCCGGCCATGTGGCCAATCTCGCCGTCGGACCGGGCTTGCTGGGAAGGGTTCTCGACGGCTGTGGAAATCCGATGGACGGCAAGGGGCCGTTGACGGCTACGGAACGCTATCCGCTGTATGCGGCTGCGCCGAACCTGTTGCAACGAGCTCGTCTACGTACTCCGCTTGACCTCGGCGTTCGTGCGATCAACGGATTTCTTACCTGTGGACGTGGCCAGAAGATGGGCATTTTTTCCGGTTCCGGGGTCGGGAAGAGTGTGCTGTTGGGAATGATCAGCCGGTACACGAAAGCGGATGTCAATGTCATCGCCCTCATCGGCGAGCGAGGCCGTGAGGTCAACGAGTTCCTGGAACGCGATCTTGGCGCAGAGGCGCTTGGACGTTCGGTGGTGGTGGTGGCGACCTCCGACCAAGCCCCTCTCATACGGCTGCGTGCGGCGTTGGTGGCGACGACCATTGCCGAATACTTCCGTGATGCGGGGAAGCAGGTCTTGTTGTTGATGGATTCACTGACGCGATTGGCCTATAGCCAGAGAGAAGTGGGTTTGGCGATCGGGGAGCCTCCGACGACCAAAGGCTATACCCCCTCTGTCTTTACCCTCTTGCCGAAACTACTGGAACGTGTCGGGACCGGACCGGGTCCAGGGACCATTACCGGGCTCTATACGGTGCTTGTCGATGGCGATGACCTCACCGATCCCATCGCTGATGCTGCTCGTTCGATCTTGGACGGCCATATCGTCCTGTCACGCACATTGGCCGCGCGCAATCACTTCCCTGCGATCGATCTCCTTCAGAGCACCAGCCGTGTGATGCGGGATATCGTCGGACGGACACATTACGAGGCCGCCAGGAAACTCCAAGAATTGGTGGCGAGGTATCGCCAATCTGAAGACCTGGTTGTGCTGGGAGCCTATAAGCCGGGGATGAATGTCGCGCTCGACCGTGCCGTGCAAGCACAGGAGGCGATCAATGCGTATTTGCGGCAAGATATTGACCAACCGGCCGGCCTGCTTTCGTCGGTGCAGCAACTTGAAGGGTTGGCACAACAGACAGCATGAGCCTTGAGTCGTTGCGGAAATTGCGCGCCCAGGCTGTAGAAACCCTGATGATGGAATTGGCGCAGGTCACCCGCGTTCTGACTCAGAACGAGCAACAGTGTCGTGACCTCGAAGTTCAGATTCAGAAAGATGTCGTCATGTATGACCGACAATCAGCGCAAGGGCTGACGATCGAAGCATGGCTGGAATGGCAGGGACGTATCGATTCACAACAGGCAAGGCTACGGCGAGTGCGTTGCGAGATCGACCAAGCCGTTGAAGCGTGGCAGCACACCAAGGCGCTCCTCGTCGAAGCCAGCCAGGAGCGCAGGCTTCTTGATCTTGTCGCCGACAAACGCAGCGAAGCGCAGCGTGCCGAGGCGGGGCGTCAGGAACAACGGACGACGGATGAAGCGGCGAGCCGCCGGTATTCCATCGGCAAAGCGAGCCATTCATGAAGACACGATCCATCAAGGGCTGGACGCATCATAACGGTCTCGGCGGCCTTGGGCTGGTGGCGAGAACGGCGCTGAGGATCAACCGGTATTCCCAGCTATGGACGATGGTTGGTGGGATCGTCGGTTCGACGATTCTTTTTTGGATCATGGTGCAGTTGGGACAAGCCTCCTCCGAACCAAAATACAAAACACAGCCGGCGACGAAGAGTGAGCTGAAGCAGGGGGTGCCGTCACGAGTGCAGGATGCAGAGGTCTCACGAGCGGAGTCCGACGACGATGCCAAGTTGTTCGCCCCGCCCGCGATCCAAGGGCCGGCGATCGATTTTCCGCGTGAAGTGCTCGATATGCTGGATCAGCGAAAGCGCGATCTTGACCGGCGCGAGCAAACGATTCGCCAGAACGAAGAACGGCTCATGATTGTGAGGGGCCAGGTTGAGGAACTCCTGGACCAGAACGAAGCCTTGGAAAAAAAGATCCAGAGCGCGCAGGCCACCGTCCCCCCTCAACAAGCGAAGCTCCAAGCGGAAAAGGAGCGTGTGGCGCAGGACCAACGGACGCAGCTCGCCAAAATGTACGAATCCATGCCGTCTGAAGACGCCGCCTCGCGTCTCGAACGGATGCCGGATCCGAAAGCGATTCAAATCCTCAGACTGGTGAAAGCTAAGACCGCCGGGGCGATCCTCGCGCAGGTCAAAGCCGACCGAGCCGCGAAACTCACTGAGCAGTTGTTGGCGCAAACGCCATAGAGGCTAGCGAACATGACATTTACTGGCGTATTGCGTATTGAGTGATAAGGTCGAAGCTGCTCTCCTGCGTCATGCACGATTCAAGATCCGACCCTAACTTCTTGTGTGTTTGACGGTCCACCCCGTGTAGCGGGTCTCATACAAGGTCACCATCTGGAGGACTTCATCCACCGGGACTGCTCGGGCGGAGGCCCGTTCCAGGCGCCGGTCCGCTAACCCTGTCGCGCCGTCGGCTTCGTAGCGGGTACTCCAACGGCGAAACGTCTGTTCCGTAATCCCTAGCATCTCCGCCGCCTCCGTCATCGTGAGTTCCCGGCGTTGTCGTCGTGTATACAGCTCTTCAAATCGCATTTGTCTCACCTCCTGTAGGACTGTCGCCCGTGTCATGCTGGCCCTCCTTGAGGGCCCACCCTAAACCGGACACGTCATGTGCTACAAAAAGCGGACAGATGATGGGCTAGCTACATACCAAAAAGTGCATACTTGTCATCAGGTTATCAGAATTGCATGCTTGTCCTCAAGTAAGCAGTTCCCTGCTTCCGTACAACTCCAACGAAGGATGCATGACATGAACAGACTGAATGGAAAGACCGCCGTGATCACCGGTGGCGCTACCGGCATCGGCCGCGCCGCAGCAAAGCGCTTCATCGAGGAGGGCGCCTTCGTCTTCATCTTCGGCCGCCGGCAGGAAGCGCTCGACGCCGCTGTGGCCGACCTCGACTGACTCTACGCGGCGGTGAAGACCGAGCGTGGAACCCTCGACATCGTCTTCGCCAATGCCGGGGCGGGGAGCCCGCTTCCGCTCGGCAAGATCACCGCCGAGCACATTGACGAAATCTTCGACACCAATGTGAAGGGTTCATTCTTCACGGTCCAGAAGGCGCTACCGCTGATGGGCCAGGGCGGTTCGATAATCCTGACAGGATCGAGCGCCGG
>JAICWG010000263.1 GCA_025934915.1 Nitrospira sp. | reverse complement strand
GTCGGGTCGGTTCTCGGCGCGGAGCAGATCAGCAGTCCTTCCGGGGTAGGGGTGCACAACCATCGGGATGGTCGCGCTGCTCTCGAGAATTTTCTGCAAGCCCAACCACACGAGACACTGACTGCTAAGAATCGCAATCGTGAGCGTTGGCATCGAGGAGTTGGTGTCGGTCATGAAGCCTCGTTAATCAAAACAGATAATCGGGTGGACTACAGGGTTAATGCTACGGTTTCTATGGGATGTCGTTCGGCATGGCATAAAACAACTCATACATTGCACGAATGAACAGGTCATGACGTGCATTTCAGTTTTCTGTGGGGGATGAGCGGTGGATGTGTGAGTTGCAATGCCTCAAAAGCAGAGCGAAATGTAGGATAGTTAAAGGATTCCTGCCCACTAGTTAAACCCCTAGTTTGTAAACAAAATAGTGAGCGATTCGTCCATATCGACTTCGAAGCGGCCACCCTGTCTTGCGATTGGAACAAAATGTCTTGATCTAAATGAAATAGTGACGTCTGCGTAGACTCATGCGACCTTACAAATCATTGATTCCGATTGTGTTCCTTTAATCGGTGCAGCTCTTGCATTTCACACGGAAAAAGCGGCGACATCCGACAAGAAACGCAGTCACTTTCGTTTCGAGCGAACGGCCTGATGTTAATGAGGAGCTGTCCATGATGAGAGTAGCCATCAACGGTCTTGGTCGAATCGGGCGGGCTACGTTCAAAATTCTGGTGACCACACCTGAACTTGAGCTTGTGGCGATCAACGATCTGAGTTCTCCCGACAACCTGGCCTACTTGTTGAATCACGACACGGTGTATGGTCGCTATCATATTCGAGTGAATGCTGATCGTGATGCGATCACGATGGCAGACAGAAGATATCCCGTTTATGCGGAACGCGACCCGCACAATCTACCGTGGAAGGAGTTGGGGATCGATGTCGTATTTGACTGTTCGGGGAAGTTCAACACGAGGCCCGCGCTGTCGAAACATCTCGAGGCCGGAGCCAAGCGAGTGATCCTGTCCGCGCCGGCCAAGGATGAAGACATTCCGACCGTCATTTATGGCGTGAACGCGTATGACGAGAAGGCTGGGACGATCTTATCGTGCGCCAGCTGCACGACGAATTGTGTGGCGCCGATCGTCGAAATCATCGACCGTCGCCTCGGTTTACAAAAGGCGGTGATGACGACGACACATGCCTACACGGCCAGTCAGGCGTTGGTCGATGGGCAACATACGAGCAAGCGTCGTGGACGAGCGGCTGCGGTTAACCTGGTGCCGTCTGTAACGGGCGCCGCGGTGGCGACGACTCGTGCGTTGCCGAACCTCAAGGGGCGATTTCAAGGTGCAGCCGTCAGAGTGCCGGTCCCAATTTGTTCACTGTCCGATATCGTAATGTTGACGGAACAGAACACGAGTAGCTCTGAAGTGAACAACATTTTCTTGGAAGAGGCGCGTAGCGACCGGTACGCCGGGGTACTGGGAGTGACGGAGGATCCGATCGTATCCTCCGACATCATTCAAGATTCGCGCGCGTCGATCGTCGATGTCGATATGACGCAGGTCGTCGACGGCAATCTGGTCAAGGTGATGAGTTGGTATGACAACGAGTGGGGTTATGCCAGCCAAATGGTCCGTCAGGCGGTCTCGATGGCGCTCATTGTGCCGGTCGAAAGCTGACGCCGTCGGGGACTGCCTGACGAAGCTGCCCGTATGACAATGGCCATTGAACTTGACATTCCCCGTAGCTCGCTACGGGGTTGGCCTCTCCTTCCGAGAAGTCTTCGGAATTGAGTTCTGTGATACCCCGCAGCAAGCTGCGGGGAGCTTCATTCAAGCTGAAATGCCACCGGCGTCAGGAGTTTGTGATCGGCGGCTTCACCGACGCTGATGCGTTGTCCGGATGGGGAGGGCACCGGATGTTTTTATCAGAAACACGTGACGGATCAGGTTCATGAGGCGATTGATCGCGTTGAAGTCGAGGAAGCGGACGGTCCCGCCTGCTATGCGGTGGCCGCCTATTCGACGCGCGCCAGGCCGAGGGCTCCCATTTCCGTTCCGCTGACTTGGGATGAGTGCTCTCCTGAGCTACGTTCGGACCGGTTTACACTGCACAACATCGAAGAACGATTGTCACGACTTGCCAAGGACCCTTGGGCCGAGTATGCCAAGGTACACCAGCACTTGACGGTAAGTATGAAGCGGCGTATGACAGGCCGTTGAAAGAGTCCTCTAACTTCGTTCTCATGGGATACCGCCGCGTCACCATGTCGGCGGCGCGTCTTGGCGTGCCGGGGTAACCGGCTGAGTCATCGTAGCGAGCCATCGTGCTTCCGATGGCCGAGCCGGGGGCGTTCAACCAGTTCGACTGAGATCTCTTCGCTCGGATGCACGACAGCGAATTGGAATTATATGAGAGGTCGTCCTGGTGAATTTTTAAAGCAGTCAAGGGGGTTTCCTAGACCTCACCCCCCCCCTCTTGCCACTATACTGTACCTACTTGGAATCTTTCGTCTTCGCTGACACGATCATTTGTGGCCGGATGAAGAATCAGGAATCACGAGAATCTTCCCTCCGCAATAACGCAGGGTCCGAGACGGCTCAATCCCAACAGAGGCGCGAGGAACTGAGTCCGTTGCACACCGAGATCGAGCGCCGATTCGGCCTATTGCCGAATTTCTTCCGGCTTGCTCCCAAAAGTCCGGAGATCACTGCAAATCTCTGGGGATTTGCCCGATTCGCGTATCTGGATAATCCGCTGCCCTCGCTCTTCAAGGAACGGCTGTTCGTGTATCTGTCCCGCTTCTGCGAGGTGCGCTACTGCATTACGCGGCACGTCGGTTTTCTTGTCGGGTTGGGGCATCCATCGGGCGACGCTCAGAGTCCGATCCAAACAGTCGAAGACGTTATCCGGCTCATCAGACGTCCGCTTGCGCGCGCGGAGCAGCTAGAGCCCTATCTCGCGCAATGCGCTGCCGATGATGGCTCCATGTCCGAACTACCCGCCCCGGATTCCCGGTTGGAAGAGGCAATCTTTGCTTGCGCCAGCCATGTCTTCTTGCAGACGCCGGAGGCGGCCGTCTGCCTTGATGCTCTCCAACGGGTTCTGGGCGAATCACGTCTGCAGCACCTGCTGCTCTTCCTCGGCTTCGTCCGAACGGCCCATTACTGGACCAAGACGCATCAAGAACTTGCCTTCGAAGCTGACCTCACCCAGCTGTTGGCGACACACCAGTCGCTCGCCGAGTATCTCCTCAACGATCCGGTTGCCGGCGCTTGTGAGGTGAGTCAGGCGCTCATGCACGAACGAACATTGCTGCGCGAGACTGAGAAGCAACACTGTGACTTATTGCGAGCGCATCAGGCGTTGCGCGAGAGCGAGGCTCGCTTTCGTGAGATGATCGATGCGTTGCCGGCCGCGATCTACACCACCGATGCCGAAGGGCGCCTCACGCACTTCAATCCGGCCGCCGTGGAATTCTCCGGCCGCGTGCCGAAGCTGGGCAGCGACGAGTGGTGCGTGAGTTGGAAGCTGTACCGTCCC
This sequence comes from Nitrospira sp., assembly GCA_025934915.1. GTDB lineage: Bacteria > Nitrospirota > Nitrospiria > Nitrospirales > Nitrospiraceae > Nitrospira_D. Next base: position 655 of record JAICWG010000263.1, on the reverse strand, counting down.
GACGGCACGCCGATGCCGCATGACGAATGTCCGATGGCCATCGCACTCAAAGAGGGTCGCGCGGTCCGTGAGGCCGAAGCCATCGTAGAGCGTCCCGACGGCACGCGTGTCTGGTTCATGCCCTATCCGACGCCGTTCCGCGACGCCCAAGGCAAGATTGTCGGTGGCATCAATATGCTGGTGGACATTACCGAGCGCAAGCGGGCGGAACTTGCCAATGCCAGACTCGTTGCCATCGTCGAATTTTCCGACGATGCTATCGTCAGCAAAGACCTGAACGGCGTCATCACCAGTTGGAATGCGGGAGCGGAACGGCTGTTTGGCTACCACGCGCAGGAAGCGATCGGCCGGCCCATCACTATGCTCATTCCTCCCGAGCGTCTGGACGAGGAGCCGGGCATTCTGGAGCGAATCCGGGGCGGAGAATCCATTCAGCATTATGAGACGGTCCGCCGCCGAAAAGACGGGACGTTGCTCGATATTTCTCTGACGGTTTCTCCCATCCTGGACAGTCAGGGCCGCGTCACTGGCGCGTCGAAAATCGCCCGCGACATCACTGATCGCAAGCAGGCGGAGGAACGACTGAAACATTTTGCCGTCGAGTTGGAGCAGCGCGTGGCCGAACGCACGTATGAACTCGCTCAGTCGGAAGATC
>JAICWG010000235.1 GCA_025934915.1 Nitrospira sp. | reverse complement strand
TGGCCGAAACCTGGCAGTGATGTATGGCGAGCGGCAACGCCGGATTCATAATTGTCGCCGGTAATGATCGTGGGCGGCTCGGTCGCAAATTCAGCGATTCCGGCAAAGACATACTTTGGCGTGTTCGGCGTAAAGTCGGCAATCAGCTTGTTGTAGATGGTGAGATTCGGCGCCAGCACAAAGAAGTGGTTGATTCCATGCGCAGCATGCAAGTAGCTGATAAAGGCTCCCATGAGCCGCGTCTTACCGACTCCGGTGGCCAAGGCGAAACAAAGCGAAGGAAAGTCGCGCTCGAAATCCGTCACTGTTGGGAACTCGCGGCGGATCGCCTCCAGTGCCGAGGCCAGGTCGGTTCCCTTCTTCGGCGGCACGATCTCTGTGACCCGGTCCAGGATCTCTAGTGACTGGCGCTGCGGGGGCCGGAGGCTCAACCGTCCGGCGATAGCATTGATGTGACGGTTCATAGGAAGGCTGCTCCCTACCCGGCCGAAGCAAGCTTCTTTGGTCGAGTCTCAAATTGAAAATCCATGAGGTTCACGGGATGTGGCCGTTTCGAAAGATAGAGCACTTCAATGCCGACCACTTGATTGGCGTCGTCGTAGTCGACAATCACGCCCGGCGCCACCTCTTCTGATTCCTCCACCGGGACATCCACCAATTGGAGATGCAGCGCATCAGCTTCTTCATCAACCTTGAGTCTCATAATCGCCTCCTCATCTTTCGATCAAAGTAAAAAGTGATGATCCGTAGTGGATTGGTGTCTTTCTTGACGATCACGCGCAATACCCGCCCATCATACTCTTGAATGCGTCCCAGGCGATGCTCTAGTTCGGCATCGACACAGTCCGGCTCCACACGCTCAGGATGTTGCAAAACCCGTTCAACCCATTCCATCCGAATGATCGGACGTTTGCGCAAACTCTCCCGTGCGTGATCCGACAGCTCATAAAACTTCCCATCCGCCATCAGGAGAATTCCAATCCCTGTTGTCCAGGCGGAGCCGGAGCTTTGGGCAAGTTCTCGATCTTCAGGCTGTAATCGTCGTGATCCCATTCACAGCGGGTGAGGACGGTCTTGGGAATCTTCTTAACGGTGAGGTTGGGATACTTGTCTGGCTTGCCCCGGAAGGCAGAACACATCACCAACAGTGATCGTCCTTCACCAGCTTCATCGCTTAAGACCTGCAGTTGATCATGACTGAGGTTCTGCGTGGTGACATAGATGAAGTCCCGTTCCGTGGAATGCCCCTGCTGCCAATAGACGGCATCGCTCGGCGCGTAGGTGAAGCCTTCCAGCTTGCAGACCGCTTGAGCCAGCATGGCGGGGTTGTAAGCCTTGTTGATGACCCAGTTACCCCACTGGTCTTTCTCCAGTAACGAGGGCGCAAGGTGGTAGTAGCGGAACCCTCCGCCGCCGTTCCAGCTGACTACCTCACTAATGCCGCCTTTATCCTCACCATCAATGACCTTCTTGAGTCTCGGAATAATATGTGTATGGCAATGCTCGCCCAACTCCACCATGATCCAGCGTCGGCCCATTTTGTGTGCCACCGCGCCCGTTGTGCCGGAACCGGCGAAGGAGTCAAGGACAATGTCGTCGGGCTGTGTCGCGATTTGCAGGATTCTATGAATCAAGCGCTCTGGCGTTGGCGTGGGAAATGGGTCCCCTGGATTTAATACTTGTTGTTCACGTTTGGCGTCCTGATTATGCCCGACTTCGTCATAGGTCCAGATGGTCGACGGCACTCGTCCGTCTGATCTTAGGTGCAACAGAAACTTTTTAAGCCGTGGTACGCTGTTCTTTCCATCCTTGCCCCAATAGATCATGCTCTCACTAACATGACGCCTATGTGCGGCTACATCGAAACCCCAGACGCGAGTTCGCTTCGGCCATATTTCTTCGCCCGTATTAGGATTAGTTATTGGGTAATAAAGATTCGGGCGTTCATCGGCAGTTTTCGCACAGGTATAGTTGTCGGACATCCATGCACCCCGCGAATCGTTATCAGGGTTTGAGTAGAGACTGTTCTGCTGATCAGTTCTGGGAAGTTCCAGAGGTCTCCATAAGTCCTTCTTTTTAGCAACTAGTAGAATGTGGTCGTGACTATCACTGAGCCAAATTGCATCATTGCCGGTGCATATTTCTTCTGCCAGATGACATTCGCAACGAAGTTCGTCCGACCAAACACTTCGTCACATAGTACCTTTAAATAATGTGCTTCATTGTCATCTATGGATATCCAAAGTGAGCCTTCATCCGATAGTAGACGCCGGATAATTTCCAGCCGATCTCGCATTAATGATAGCCACAATGAGTGCTCAATCCCATCATCATAGTGAGTAAATGCACTTCCCGTATTGTAAGGGGGATCTATAAACGCGCACTTGATCTTGCCGGCGAACTCCTGTTCGAGCGCTTTGAGGGCCAGCAGGTTGTCGCCAAAGATGAGCCGGTTGTCGAAGATGTCGTGGTCGGTCATCCGGTGCATTGCGTGGCAAGACTTCTCCGGGTCCTCCAGCAGGATGCGCGGCTCCAGCTTCGGCCGATTCTCCTTCCCAATCCAGGTGAGTTCGAGTTTGGGTTTCTTGGTCATGTCTCTATCGCTGTTGATATGTCGTAGAAAGAGTTCATGTCTAGAAGGCCCAACCCTCTTGTTTCATCAACCCCTCCATGTTTTTACACGCAATCCCAAAATGATCGCAGACGTTCGGAATCTTGGCCGCATTTGGCTTCTTGCTTTCTTCGGTCACAACGCATCCATCCTTCGGTTTCGCTGCCGCAATCACAAAGGGGTCTGCCACCGGTGAGCCCTTGAGAAGACTTTCCAGGCTGATAAGAGATTGGAAATGCGAAACCGAAAATATCTGATTGACGAACTTCAGCTCTTCATTGCCAGGAATCGCGAAGATGTGCTTGTTGGTTTTGGCCCAACTCAGGATAAATTCATGACCTTCCCGGGATTCAAGCTCGTTGAGGACTTCTCGCGTAGAAAGAAGACGTTCTGACTTCAGCAATTGATCGATGCTTTTCCACAGGGAGGGGAACCGGGAAGGATAGAAGTTCTTGAGCACGACAATGCTGCTGGTATCGAGCACATAGATCATGCGGACATCGCCTTATCCGCGAAGATGTGTTCGAGACCTGCGACGCTCGTTGTCTTCACGCCAAGGTATTCCGCCATTCGCTCAATGCTCAAACGGCCTTGATAGTATTGCCCAAAGACAAGCCCAAGATATTTATTGCCCAAATAGGCAGCTTGAGTTCTATAGTAATTGCCTCCTCCAGATTCTGCTTTTCCCTCTAGGTACTCCTTTGCCCATTGCTCGGCTTTTGCCTCGTAATATTTCCGGTCAATCATCCCCCGATCGAGCAACTTTCTAAGAATGACCTCTCTGCTCACCTTGTACGCTTCGGCAAGTGCGGAAACGGAGCTAGCATCCACAGTGAAGACGCGAATCCTCCTGTCAAAGTCCGGAGAAGGAACCAGCAACTCGCTCGCGAAGGCATTACACACCGTTTCAATTTCTTTCTCGTCTTTGGGCAACGCGTTGATATAGCGATCATCAAGCTTCGTGATCCCGTTGACGTTGATCAGGATATGGGCGAGTTCATGGAACAACGTAAAGATTTGCCGGGTCTTGGCGGTGGAGTTATTGAGGTAAATGATCGGAAATTCTTCCTCCAACAAGCAGAATCCGGACACGTCCTGTTGCTCAAACGATCGCTTGAAGACAAAAATGCCTACGTCCTCTACACGTTCCCGCCAAGACTTCAGTGCGGCATAAGCGCTGCTCCAGCTCGTTTGATCTTCCAAACTCACCCCGAGGTACTGGCGAACCTGGGCTGCGACCTGAACGACATTCGCCCGGCGGCCCAGCTTTAGGTCTTCAAAGATCTTCTTTTCAGAAGGATTCGTACCATTGGTAAGCTCCGCAAGAGCCAGTTGCATTGACCGCCCGTAACGCAGCGCGTACCTCGTGTCCGCCGACAGTGCGTTGAACTCGAAGTCCGGCAGGGTACGGAAAGACTTCCTCATATCCGGCTCTTGTGGAGGCTGAGGAAGAAAGAACGTCGCGAGCGGTCGCTTATAAAGCTGATAGGCAAGCTTTTCTAGCTGAACATAGGTAGGCGCGTCTGGGCCTTGTTCCCATGCCTCAATCACCGCCACGTCTTTGTTCATGGCATGAGCCACATCGGCAACGCTATAACCTGCTCGCTCCCTTGCCCACTTTAATATCTTTGGCTGAATGCCTATGACATGCTCAGACATTGCGGTCATCAATATTCTCGTGTGATGGCGTAGTAGTATATCCCTTTTATGTGATCAGTTGATAAGCCCGCACCAAACTGTTCTTGCGAGCTCAACAGCACCGGATTCTTTAGGCTTTGCTAACACTCTGTGCACCTGATATCCCTTCTTACCGCAGGTGCCACCGAATGGCAAAGAGATGATGGGATGTTATCTGCTGTTCGAGCTTCCCCTCAATCTCATTGATCAGTTGCTCACGTCGACGGTCGATCTCATCCTGTGCATCGAACAACGCTCTCCGGCGCTTGCCTCGCTCGGCCTCGATCGCCTTGATCTGCTTTTGCCCGGCAAGCTTTTCTTCCAACGTGAGCGCGGCATCAGCCGCTTTCCGTGCTTCTCTAATTTGTCGGTCGAATTCTTTGATTTCTCGCTCCAAACCCACCTTCAAGTCTTCGGCCCAAGCATCCAACTTCTCGGCTTCTATCTCGAAAAATTCTGCGTTGCGCCGTGAAATATGACAGCGAATGGCAGCTTGGCGCTCTTCCGTTTGCGTACGAAGGGTTGGATGATCTACGGCTGAAATCACTGATTGGGTGACATTCGCCGGTAAGGAGAATAGCCGTTGGACCACTTCCTCATCTAATACCTCACCTTGTTCAGTGACACCTGTGCAGATGAGGTAGTCCTCTGCTTGATCCAGTGCCTCAACCGTGAAAAATGAAACATTCACGTGTCCGGATTTGCCGATGAACGGCTCGACGACACTCACTTTCCCATCATGCTTTCGATACTCGAAGGTTAGCTCCGCTGATTCCAAGGCACGATCTTTCGCTTGCACCAATACATACTCTGCCAAAGGATGAGCCAGTCGATACAGATGGGCTTCTCCTGTACGGCGAGGAAGTTCATACAGCCCAAGCGGGATATCTCCTTCAACTGGATAAGACTTCAGCTTGAAGGATGAATCCGTGAGAAAGTCTGCATGGTCGCGCAACTCGAAGCGGGTGAGATCCATCAGGATGCGCTCGTAGCGATTCAGATAGTGCCGTGAGCGTTCGTCGCTGACTCGGAGCTTTTCCCTCACCTCATCGTCAAAGTGTTCCAGTAGGAGCTGGCGGGCACGGGTCATCGCCTCGTCGATCTGGGTGCCGAGTTCGCTCTGAAGTTGGTCGAACGAGGTCTTGATCTCCTAGCGGGTCCGGCAGCGCTGATAGATGTCGGCGATTCGCTTCTCGAAATCCACTCCTGACTCAATGGCTCCCAGCACTTCGTCGCTGGCTCCGAAGACGCCTTCAAAGAGCTGGAACTTTTCCGAGAGCAGGCGAAAGACGTGCTGATCGGCTTCATTGGTCTGATTCAGGAAGTTCACCACCACGACATCGTGCTTTTGCCCGTATCGGTGGCA
>JAICWG010000149.1 GCA_025934915.1 Nitrospira sp. | reverse complement strand
CGCCAGGTTCACACGGCTCACCGTCCATGGCGATTTCAGACCGAGCAGGTACTGATAGCCTGCGGTGTCTTGCATGGTCGATCCCTCCTTGGCCGACCATCCTATCCCTTCACCCTACCCATGCTGAACCCGGAAGCGCCATAAAGAGACACGCTCCTAACGGACGCGGTGTAACGAAGGCTATCAGAGGTTTTGTAAGTATCCTTCAGTGAGCTGCGTGGTAGGATATTATGGAAAAGAATGAACAAGGATACTCAAATATCCTCTCACGCTCCGTTGAACTGTGGGACAATGGGTCGCTCTATCTTTCATCTCGCCTTTCCGATTCACGACATTGAAGCCACGCTTCGGTTCTACGTGGATGGCCTAGGCTGTACCGTCGGGCGTCGATCGAAACTGGCCATCACGCTCGGCCTAGCCGGTCACCAGCTCGTTGCGCACCTCGTGCCGAATCAACCCTCGAAACAACAAGGTATCTATCCTCGACACTTCGGGCTGGTTTTTCTGTCGCAAGAGGAATGGCAGACGCTGGCGGATCGGGCGAAGGCCAAAGGGCTGACGTTCTATCAACAACCTCGCATACGCTTTCCCGGCACGCGCATCGAGCACCGCACGTTCTTTCTGGAAGATCCCTCACACAATCTCCTCGAATTCAAACACTACACCCACGAATCGGCTATCTTCGGTGAGCAGGACTTTACTGAGGTGGGTGATACAGGCGGTGGATCGACGGACTAACGCGGTTAGTGGCAATCCAACCTGTCTTCTGCCGGAACATTCTTGCGTCTTTTATTGCAGGCGTCTGTGGGTAGTGACGGCGACCTTATCCATCCACCGAATGATGCGCTGGTGTCGGCGCGTCAGGACCGTGGTTTTTCTGATAGGGTCGTATCGTTGCGGACTGGGCAGAATGGCGGCCAGCCAGGCCGCTTCATCAGTGGTCAGTTCGGAGGCGGATTTTCCGAAGTGATGACGAGACGCGGCTTCCGCTCCATACACGCCGCGCCCCCATTCCGCCACATTGAGGTACAGTTCGAGAATACGTGTCTTGGTCAGCCGGTGTTCAAGCGAGCGTGTGATCAAGGCCTCACGGGCTTTACGGAACAGCGAACGTTCTGATGACAGATACAGATTTTTTGCCAGCTGCTGGGTGATGGTGCTCCCGCCTCGTTTGAGTTCTCCTGCTTCGAGATTGTACAGCGCGGCGTCGAGGATGCCCTCCCAATCAAATCCCTCATGGACAAAGAACGAGGCGTCCTCCGCCGCGATCACGGCACGTTGCAACTCCGGTGCGATTCGACTCAAAGGTGTCCAGATCCATTGTCGCTTGCCGGTGCGTCCCTGTTCGGCCGCTCTTGCCAGCCGATGGTCCATGAGCGCCGTCGATGTCGGGTTGGTTCTTGCCAGGAGGTCTGTGTCGGGAAGAGTGCTGAGCCAGCTCAGCGCAAAGATGCTTAAAGGAAGTCCGATGAGCAGGGTGCTCCAGAGGAGAACAGGGGCCACTCTGCGTCGGCCGGTTGACTTGGGCGAAGGAGGATCGTATGTGTAGTGACGCAGAAAGGTCGGACTGTAATTTGCCTTCCGTCTTGCATCCATCGATCAGCCTGACGGTCCTGACGGCATGAAAATCTTCGCAGCTGAGTTTATCAAAAGTTGCGTCACTCCAGAACAATTTCCGTCCGGTCAGCTTCACGAAATTGCCTTTGTGGGGCGTTCCAATGTGGGCAAATCATCGTTGATCAATTCGTTGCTGAATCGTCGGGAATTGGCCAAAGTCAGCCGGACACCTGGAAAGACGAGAGCCGTGAATGTATTTCTCGTCTCGACTTCCGACCCAGATCTTTCGCAATTCCATCTCGTGGACCTACCCGGCTATGGATTCGCCAACGTATCGAAATCCGTCCGCACCCAGTGGGGACCGTTGATGGAAGACTATCTCGTCGGTCGAGTCTCGCTGCTCTGCGTCGTGATGTTGGTGGACAGCCGGGTCGCGACCGACCAGGATCGCCAGACCATCGCGTGGCTCCGTTCGATCCGCCACAATCCCCTCGTCGTTGCGACCAAGGTCGACAAGTTGAAGTCGAGTGAACGGGTGCGTACCTTGAGGCAGACACATCGGGTCTTAGGACTCACCGAGGGAGAAATGTTGATTCCTTATTCCTCGGTGACCGGGGATGGACGGGATCGGGTGTGGAGAGCTCTACGCGAGCTAGCCGGAAGACACCCCGCAGACATTTCGTGATTTCTACTTATGGCGTCGAACGCACAGATTGTGGCTGCGCTTTTTCGGCAACTTGTTCGAACTTGATCTCAATATAGGCTTTGTTCTTGAGGTCAACGAGCCAGGATTGATACATGTCATCGCTCTTCTGCTGATAGACCAGTTCATGAATTTCCCGCCGTGCGTCCTCGTATCGGCGAAACTGTTTCGGCTTTCTGTCATCCATGCAGATAATCTGGATTCCCTCAGGGCTCTCGATGATGTTCGAGATTCCTCCCGGCACTAAGCGGGCGACTGCTTGTTCGATGGCTGGAATGAGTTCCCCCTGTCGGACCCATCCCAGTCGTCCCCCTTGCAAGGCATTGGCGCCGTCGGAATACTGCATGGCGACCTCTTCGAATTTCTCTCCTCGCTTCAAGTCGTCCATGGCTCGGCGGGCTTTCGTCAAGGCATCGGCCAATCCATCCGGGGAGCGCGGCTGAATGATGATCTGGCTCAGTTGGTACTCTTCGGGGAGGGCGAACCGGTCACGATGTTCTTGGTAGAACCGCTTGAGCTCGGAGTCTCCGACGGTAATGTTGCCGCGAATATGCAGGTCCACGACTCTCATGAGGAGGAGCTGCTCGCGAACGGTCTGCATATGGTTCGTATTGGTGATGTCGAAGGGACTGCCTTGCCGCTTCATCTGTTCAAGGGCGTGCTTCACTTCCAGGTCCGACACCTCGACTCTTTTGGCCTTGGCTTCCTGCAGTTGCAATCGCCGCTCGATGAGCTTCGTCAAGGCCATGTACTCCGCTGTTTTCAACCGCTGAGGGAGATCGTTTCCACGGTGCTCGCGGGAAAGCCGTTCTTGCTCCGTTTCAAACTCACGCTTCACATCCGACAACATGATCAATTCGGAATTGACGATGGCGACAATGCGATCTTGCAGATGGGCTTCGGAGAAGGCTGGGAGCCAAGTTGAGATGGCCAATAAGACTAACGGCAACTTGAATCGGATCAGCCGATCTGATCGGAGCGAAACGCGTTTCATGATCCTTTCACCGGATAACGCTGGAACGAACCATTCTACACGAAATAGATAAATCTGTGGAATCGAGTCAGGCTAGCGTTTACCGGTGTCCTCGGTGATATGACGAGAGGCTCCGGCGAAGCGAACCACGGCATTTGCTCGAATATCGGCGATGACTTCTTCGAACCGCTTGCGGCGCTTATCGGACAGTAATTCTTGTCTAAGCCGTTCCTGGGTCGCCAAGTCGGCTTGGATAATGGCTTCGTCCAGCGGGGTCAGCATGACCAAGTAATAGCCGTGGTCGGTCTTGATCGGCGCGCTGACCATCCCGACTTTGAGGGTATGGATGACGGTATCGATTTCAGGGGAGACCAGCCCTTTCCGGTAAGGTCCGATCTCGCCGCCCTTGGGTTTGGTCTTTTCATCCATCGAGTATCGCTGCGCAAACTTGGCAAAGCTCCCGCCTCGATGCACCTGTGCTTCAAGGTCTCTGGCGGCATACACATTAGGAAGGAGCATCAGCGAGACATTGGCCTTCAAAGGGTCCAATAGTTGACCGGCATGCGCTTCGTAGTAGGCATCGAGTTCGGCCTGGGTGACCTCGATCTTGGATTGGAGCTTGTCTTTCAACAGTTCGTCGAGAATCAGCTGCTCTTTATACCGCTGCGTCTTGTCCCGAATCGTATCGTCCTGATCAAGACCCCGGCGACGGGCCTCCTGCATCAGCAACTCTCGGGTGATGAGTTCGTCCAGGAATTTTCGCTTACCACCTTCCTTCTCATAGCGGGAGCGAGTGGCCTTGGAGAGCTCACCCCACCGAAGGTCAAATTCAGTTTGAGTGATGGCTCGTCCATTTACTAAGGCGACGACCGGTTCTTCTTGTCGTTCGGCGCATCCCGAAACCGTCGGCCCAAAACCCACCAACATGCCGACAAGCAGCCCGGCTAGACAATATTTCTTATGGAAGATCAGAAACCGGAAGGGCATCATAAGTCGTGGCAGATGTGGCTCTCGATTAAGAGGCAGTCGCTTCCTTTTGGATGGTCTTGGTATCACAGAGATCGAGGCTTTGCAAGATTGCGTTGAGTTCTGAAAAAAGCGCCGGCCAATCGCCATCACGCATTTGGACTTCGAATGAGACCGGGCTGAGGAACCGTAGTCGCTTCTTGAGCTGGTCCATCAATCGGTGGATGGAGGTCTCAGGGATGACCGTCTTCAGGTGGAACACAACCTTGACCGTCTGGTCGTGCACCTCGATCGAGGCCAGGCGCAGACGTTTGGCGTGAGTCCGGAGTTGCATCACTTCAAGCAGTCGTTCGACCGGCTCCGGAGGGGGGCCGTAACGGTCTTGAATCTCTCCATGCAACAGGGCCAGCTCCCCGACTTGGCCACAAGCCGTCAGCCGTTTATAGAGAGATAGACGGTGATGCGGATCCGCCACGTACTGCTCCGGAATAAACGCCGAAACCGGGAATTGCAGAGTCGGGTCAGGCTCCTCCTCTAACACATGCCCCTTCAACCGCTGGACGGCCTGCTCCACCATTTGCATATAGAGATCCAAGCCGATCGCGGCAATGTGGCCCGACTGCTGTTTGCCCAGAAGATTACCGGCCCCTCGAATCTCAAGGTCTGCCGCAGCGATACGGAAGCCCGATCCGAGTTCCGTGAATTGCTGAATCGCGATCAATCGTTTCTGAGCATCGCCGGTGAGCGTGCCTTCATCAGGGATGAGGAAGTAGGCGTAGGCCTGCTCTCCGCCGCGTCCGACCCGTCCACGCAACTGGTACAGCTGCGCCAAGCCGAACAGATCAGCCCGATTGACGATGATGGTGTTGGCGTTGGGAACGTCGAGTCCGGACTGGATAATGGCCGAGGCGATTAAGACGTCTGCCCCGCGTTTCACGAATTTCAGCATGACAGCTTCCAACGGTCTGGCATCCATCTGGCCGTGCGCCATGACCATACGCGCTTCGGGAACCAATTGGTGCAGCCACGCCCCGATCCGCTCCATGGTTTCGACCCGATTGTGGACAAAATAGACCTGCCCTCCACGCCCGAGTTCACGCAGGATGGCGTCTCGCACCGCCTTGTCGCTGAACCGGGTGACCTCCGTTTTGATCGCCAATCGTCCGGCGGGTGGAGTATCGATGATCGAGAGGTCTCGAACGCTCGACATCGCCATTTGGAGGGTGCGTGGAATTGGGGTGGCGGTTAACGTCAGGACATCGACCTGGGTACGAAGCTGCTTCAGCCTCTCCTTATGTTTGACGCCGAACCATTGCTCTTCATCGATAATCACGAGGCCGAGTTGCCTGAGTGCCACGTCTTTCTGCAGCAGCCGGTGAGTGCCGATCACGATATCGACGGTTCCGGCCGCGACATCTTTGAGAATAGCTTTGGTTTCCCTGGGAGATTGAAATCGTGAGAGCAGCGCGACGCGCATCGGGAAGGGCGCAAATCGTTCGGCAAAGTTTTCATAGTGTTGATGGGCCAGGAGAGTGGTCGGGACCAGCACCGCCACTTGGCGATTGTGCTCCACAGCTTTGAAGGCCGCGCGCATGGCCACTTCCGTCTTTCCGTATCCCACGTCGCCGCAGACGAGCCGGTCCATGGGCTTCGTCGACTCCATGTCGCGACCGATGTCCTCGATGGCTCTGAGCTGATCTGTTGTTTCTTCGTATTCAAAGGCCGCTTCGAATTCGTGGTAGAGGGTCGTCGTAGCGCCATAGGTGTTCCGTTTCACCAGCTCGCGGTTTGCATAGAGGTCGATCAATTCTTGGGCCATCTCCTCGATATTCTTTTTGACCCGTGCGGTGGTCTTGGCCCAACTGGTGCCGCCCAGGCGATCGAGCCGTGGGACATGGCTCTCGGCTCCGCTGTACCGCTGGACCTGGTTCAACCGATCGAGAGGAACGTAAAGGGTATCTCCACCGGAGAATTCGAGAATCAGGAAGTCGCTCTCGTAATCTTGGACCGAGAGTCGCTTGAGCCCTCGATATTTGGCGATGCCGTGCTGCACGTGCACGACGTAGTCACCGATGTTGAGGTCTTCCAAGGAAGAGAGGAAGGTCGCCGTTCTGCTTTTCGGCTGCGGTTTATGGCGGGCACCTTTCGCGAAGAGCTCTTCTTCCGTCAGGAGGGCGAGCCGAAAGTCTCCGGAGAGGAACCCCGCCGAGAGATCGCCATGCAGAACATAAAACGGCAACTTGCCGGTCCTGTGGCCGGACCAGACCGTCGGTTTCCATGGGTCGGCAGGCAAATCGTGCTCTCTGAGGAGGGCGAGCAAGCGGTCGACTTGCCCGCGGCTTCGCGCTACCAAGACGACCCGATGTTCGTTCCGGAGTCCTTCCAATAGGCTCACGGTCTGGCTGAAGGCGGTGCCTCTGATCCCGAGTCCGATACTCCCAGGCGCTTGGGCGGAAAACGAAAACGTCTGATTCCAAGTTGAGTCCGGCGCCGTCAGCGGCTCAAGAGCCAACATGGGCCAGGTCGCGATCCGCTGTTGGATGCCTTGCCAGGTCAGGAAGAGGCGTTCCGGCGAGGGATATGGCTGCGTGGCATCACGGTCTACGTGACGAAGATAGCCGTCGTCGATCTTCTCCCAGGCCGACTCACAGGCCTTTTTCAGCGCATCCGGTTGATCGAGGGCGAGGAAAGGAACGGCTGTGAGATAGTCGAACAGTGTGTCCATGGAAGCATACAGATCAGGGCTTCGCCACTCAGCATCCGCTTGGATCGACATGATTGCATCCAGGTCGTCTGGAGGCCGAACGAACTCCCGCGCCGGCAACACCCAACCATCCTTCAATTTTTCGATGGAGGTCTGGGTTGAGGGGTCGAACAGGCGAATCGATTCGACCTGGTCTCCGAGAAATTCCACACGGATCGGATTGGCATAGGCAGTCGAGAAGATATCCACGATGCCGCCACGGATGCTGAACTCCCCCGGAATTTCCACGACGGACACTCGTCGATATCCCAGGCGAAGGAGGTTGGTGATGAGCGAGTCTCGTTCGAAGGTCGCCGCTGTTTCGAAGTGAAAGACCGCCTGCTCGAATATCGAGCGTGGAATGACACGGTGCATCGCAGCGGCGACGGAGGTGACGAGGATAGTGGGTGGGTTGACCAATAGACGATGGAGCGTGATCATCCGGTGGGCAATCAATCCGACATGCGGCGCCGTCGCTTCATAGGGGAGCGTTTCCCATTCCGGGAACCAGGCGAGGCCCTTGACCGGATGGCCCATGAGTTCATGGAAGAAGCACAAGTCATTGAACATTCGTTCGGCGGAGTCGTCGTTCGACGTCACAACAACCCATGGACGGGCGCGGTCTGGAGTAACTTGGTGGGTGGTGTTCAACAGGGTCAGTGCGCAGGCCGCAGTCGAGCCATGGGCTCCCAACAAGCAGAGACGAGCTTGTTCCTGGCCAAGCGCCGAACGAAGCGGAGCGAGCCAGGATGGGGTGGGGGTGTTGACCTCAGACACGCATCACTTCTCGGTTGAACGGATGCGTTGAAGGAGACCGGACGTGGAGAGACCGGGAACCAGCGGGATCGTCTTGACTATCCCTCCATGAGCTTCGACAATTTCGCGGCCGACGATCTGGTCGATCACCCAATCCCCGCCCTTGACCAGGACGTCCGGTTGGATCGCCGTGATGAGCTGAAGGGGGTCCGATTCGTCGAAAATGACCACAAAATCCACACAGCCTAAAGCTGCCAGCACCTCTGCCCGTTGAGCTTCAGGCACAATTGGTCGGTCGGATGCCTTGTCCAGCGTACGGACCGAGGCGTCACTGTTGACACCGACGACCATGACATCTCCGAGAGCGCTGGCCGCCTCCAGATATCGGGTATGTCCGATATGCATCAGGTCGAAACAACCGTTTGTGAACACGATCTGTTTCCCTTTTGTCCGTTCACTGGAAAGTATGGAAAGGAGTTGATCGCGGGGCAACACCTTTGTGATCATGGCTCCATCATACCGCGCATGCCGCGCTGTCGGCTACACGGAAAAAGCGCCATGCTATTCCCTGAAGTGCACGGTGGTTCTTCGCACTCCTGGTATTAACCTCAAGTCATCAGGTAATGAACCGATAGAGCACATAACGGCTTGGCAATGGACTTGGGGCTATGGGTGTGTTCGGAGAGTGGACGATGGTTGTGGATGGGGTGAGTATGTTTTGGCTCGTTGCAGCGGCCAATGTTCTGCTGGTCGCCCCCTTGATTTTTTTACTCCTACAGGCATCCTGGCGAGCACGAACCGAAAGGATCTGCGCGGAGGCCGAACGAATCAGATTCCAGGAAAGCGAGCAGAGGCTCCGGAGACTTTTGGATCGTCGGCAAGCTCTCCAGCATGCTGTGGCAAAAGTGCTCGCAGGTGCCTCCACCGTCGAGCAAGCGATTCCAGACCTCCTCCAGGCAATTGTCACGAATCTCGATTGGCATGTCGGTTTGTTCTGGCGGGTGCAAGACGACCGACAAACCATTATCTGCATGCAGGGCTGGTCGGGCGATACTGCGGTGGTGCAGGGGTTGATGAGAAGAAGTCGGCAGGAGACCCACACTGTCGGGTCTGATCTGCCGGGGCACTGCTGGGCTCACGGCGAGCCGCTGTGGATGGAGAATGTAGCAAGAGACCCCATGTTTGCGCATGGGCCCGGCGAAGGGACGAGAATACTGCACGCGGCCTGCGTCTTTCCGATTTGGCTGGGGGCGAACGTCTACGGCGTCATGGAGCTCTTCAGCAGCGAGCCTCAGGTCGAGGATCGGGATTTACTGAGAGCCTTGGGCACGGTCGGAAGACAGATCGGCCTGTTCGTCGAACGAACTGAAGTGGAAGCGGCGTTGCATGAGAACGAAGTCCGCACCAGCCTGGTGATCGACACAGCCCTCGACGCCGTGATGACGATGGATCGTACAGGCCGAATTACCGAATGGAATGCCCAGGCCGAACAGGTTTTTGGCTGATCCGCGCGTGAGGTGATCGGGCGCGATGTCGCCGACACTATCTTTCCGACGTCCCATCGATTCGACTATCGTCAGTATGTTCATCGGCTTCTTGAACCCAGGGACGCGCCCCTCTCAAACAGGTTGGTCGAAATGATCGGTCTCAAGCGCGACGGCAGTGAATTCCCCATTGAAATCGCCATGACACCATTAGTCGTCGAGGGATCCGTCATCTTCAGCGCCTTTATCAGAGACATTACGAGCCGGAAAGAAGCGGAGCAAGCGCTGAAGGACTATGCCCAAAAATTGGAGCATATCAATCAGCAGCTGGATGCCGCATTGAGGGAAGCCAAAGCCGCCACCGAGGCCAAGTCCTCGTTCTTGGCGACCATGAGTCACGAAATCCGGACACCGATGAATGGGGTGATCGGGATGACGGGTCTTTTGCTGGAGACCACACTGACGGATGAACAGCATGACTATGCCGAAACAGT
Source organism: Nitrospira sp. (assembly GCA_025934915.1). Classification (GTDB taxonomy): domain Bacteria; phylum Nitrospirota; class Nitrospiria; order Nitrospirales; family Nitrospiraceae; genus Nitrospira_D. The sequence continues at coordinate 1,065 of JAICWG010000149.1, read as the reverse complement.
CCGGACCTGCGGCGACCACCTGCTGATGATCATCAACGACATTCTCGATTTTTCCAAGATCGAAGCGGAGAAACTGGATTTGGAGGTGATTGAGTTCGATCTTCGTCTTGCCATCGAGGAGTCCTTGGACCTCATGGCGGAACGCGCGTCCTCCAAAGGGCTCAATCTTGCCTGTCTTTTCCATGCCGATGTGCCGAGAAATCTGCTTGGTGATCCGGGTCGCCTCCGGCAAATTGTGATGAACTTGACGGCCAATGCCATCAAGTTTACCGAGAGCGGGGATGTGGTGGTGGAAGTGACGGCTCAGGCTCAATCGAAGGAAGATGCGACGATTCATGTCGCGGTCACAGACACCGGTATCGGGATCTCCGAGCAAGCCCGAGAACGGTTGTTTCAGTCGTTCAGCCAAGCCGATGGGTCCACGACGAGGAAATATGGTGGGACCGGCCTCGGTCTTGCGATTTGTAAACGCCTTGTCGAGATGATGGGAGGAACGATTGGAGTGATGAGCCGGGTTGGAGAGGGGAGCTGTTTCTGGTTTACGGTGAATCTGCGCAAACATGCCGATGGTTCCCGCAGTGCCGATGTCTCTACCGCCCTGTTGGCAGGTCTCCGCATCTTGATCGTGGATGATAAGGTCGTCAATCGAAGGATGTTGGAGCTGATGACGAAGAAATGGGGAATGCAACCGACACTGATCCCCAGCGGTTCAGAGGCGTTGGATGTCCTGAGGAGGCGGTACGGGAAACCGCAGTTCGACCTTGCGCTGTTGGATGTGGATATGAATCCGACGGATGGGATCGAATTGGCACGGGCGATAAAAGCACGAGCTGAAGAAGGCGATATCAAACTCGTGCTGCTCACGTCGTTCGGTCAACGGGGAGATGCGAAGACAGCCAAAGAGGCGGGATTAGCAGCCTACCTGACTAGGCTCAGGACTCATTAAGTTTTAGCATTCCTTGGGGAACCGCGATGTGATTCACTCTGGCTGGGAGGTGGCCATGAGTGACGTATTCATGTTGACCAAGCAACAGTTGAACAGGATCACACCGTATTTCCCGGTCT
>JAICWG010000240.1 GCA_025934915.1 Nitrospira sp. | reverse complement strand
TAGATCAACCAGCAGAAGACTCCGGTCGTAAACGTGCCCAACATGGCCAACGACAGATCCTTGGTCGATTTGCTTTTCCAGACTCGAATCACCTGCGGCAGGAAGGCAATCGTCGTCAGTGTTCCCGCCAGCAGTCCCAATGCGGTGGTCATGTCCATCTGATTCATTCGCTCTCTCTGGTCTGTCTGCTCTTTCCAGTCTGTCTCGCCCCCCTACCATGCTACTTCATTACCCCACTATCCCGCTATCCACCTGGACGTCCAGTTCGCCCTGCTGCTTCACCACGTCGACGTGAACGCCCTGCGTCCCGCGTCGAAACGCGAGATCGACGACCGCCCCACCCACATGCAACCGTCGCAATTCCAATCGGTCGAGAAAATCGGGCAATAGCGGACGGGTAATACGGAGCCGCTTCTCGAACGCCTCCGGAATCAAGCCGAGCAAGGTCGTCAAGAGAAACGGAAGCGAGCCGGAAGCCCAGGCCTGCGGATGGCAGGCAACAGGATAGTTGATCGGGATCTCATACTCCTCCCTGCCGAAACCGCAAAAAAGCTCCGGAAGATGCTGCGCATGGAAATGGTAGGCGGCATCGACCAACCCATGGAAGATCCGCAGTGTCTCCCGATCTCGCCCATAGCGCCGGAATCCCGCGGCGACGATCGAATTGTCGTGCGGCCAAACCGTGCCGAGGTGATAACCGATGGGATTATAGGCGCGCGCCTTCGACGACAATGTGCGGACCCCCCATCCGCTGAACATGTCCTCAGCCATGAGTCGCTTGATCGTCCGCTCGGCTTTGTCCTGGTCGGCGATGCCGGTCCACAGCGCCTGACCCGGATTGGAGGAGACGACGGCGGCCTGCCGCCCATCCGCCTGTAGCGCGAGCGCGTAACAGCCTTCCTCTTCCATCCAAAAATCCCGGTTGAACCGCTCGCGCAACCGCCGGGCCTCGTGAATCAGACGATCAGCCCGGTCTCGATCGCCGGCCCGCTCGAACAACCCCGCGATCCCGAGTTTGGCGGCATACCCGTAGCCTTGCACCTCAACCAGCGAGAGCGGCGGCACAGCGATCTCGCCTTCGGCGGTCACAATGGCGTCTCCCGAATCTTTCCACCCTTGATTGATCAGCTTGTCCTTCGGCCCGCTGGCATAGGTGAGATAACCTTCTCCATGCCGATCGCCGTAGGTATCCATCCAGGACAGCGCCCGTTCGATGGGAGTCCGCAATTCATTGAAGAGGTTCAGAGAACCGGTCCAGGCCGCATGTTCCGCGACCAACATCAAGAACAACGGAGTAGCATCGATCGTTCCGTAGAACGGAGTATGGGGAATGACGTCCAGATTTGCCATCTCGCCGACCCGTAGTTCGTGGAGAATTTTTCCCGGCTGTTCGTCTCGCCACTGGTCCTCTTTCGTGCCTTGATATTTGGCCAATAGGCGCAACGTTTGCTCGGCGATCCCCGGATGATAGGCCAACATTTGCCAAGCGGTAATCAAGCTGTCGCGACCGAACAACGCGACGAACCACGGCACTCCAGCCGCAAAAAACGTTTCATTCCCATAATGTGTGCGCAAGACGCGGAGTCCGCGGAAAGAGCGCTCCATGAGTTGATCGAGAGCCGAGCCGTTGGTCACTACCTTGGTAACATGCGCCATCCAGGCCTGCGTTTCCCGTTCGAGCCCGCTATCCAATCGGCTGAAGTCCTCCGGATTGGGAGTCACAGGGCGGGTGGCCGCCCGGTCCTTGGATTCGCCGATCAGAAGCTCCACATCGATTCGGTGTTGGCCGCGAGGATGCAAGCGCACGGCGAACTCCGCCGTGGCGCCATGGCGCTTGTCGGGCGGCGGATCGAAGAGGACCGTCAGGGTGCGGATGAGGCCGTCTTTGCCGTCGTAGGTCCACCGCAACGTATCGGCTTCCCAGGTCGGCCGATGAAGCGTACCGAATTGCTTCGACAGCAGCCCCCGAATGGCAAAGACATCCTCGAAGGCTGATTGAATCGTCAGCGTGACGGAAAACTCGAGCGTCTGAAGCGTGAAATTTTGGATTTGTAGCCTATCGCGCAGCGCCGGAGTTTCGTTGTCGATGAGCCGCCGCCACGTCAGGCCGAGTTTTTCCTCATTGAGAATATCGCCGCCCACCAACTCAATTTTGGGGTTCGTCGACGTAAAGACGCCGATCGAGCCCTGGACCGACGAAGCCGACAGATGAGCCGGTTTCTTTCCTGCCAGCTCGATTTCATAGCCGTTCACATAGCGACAGTCGTGATAGTAGAGACCCATGCCATGAGAATTGCTCAGGGGCACATTTCCATCCGGCCGTGCCACGAAAAAGACATTCTCGTTCTTGACGACGATCGCATCGGCGAGGCTGTCCACCGTGGTCGGGCGTGTCTTTGTGAGTGTCTCTTTTCGCCGATCATCCTTGGTTTCTGCCGCCTGCAACAATGTGTCGGACATCAGCGGCACGGTCGCCGGCCAGAGGAGAGAAAGACGAAGCAGCGAGCGTCGATTGATCCTCATGGTGCGCCTCATTCAACCGACACAACCATCGCGAACTCGCCAACGGCGCCGCGCCTGGAACCGAAGCACATCAGCGCGGCGACCGCGAAATATGTGTTCGGCTGCATTTTTTCGAGCGGTGCAAGGAGCAGGCCTTACCCTGTTGTAGTGGAAAAATGGATATAGTGAGCTCACCCATTGTTCGCACAGCAAGACCTAGCTCCTGCCAATTCGAGACGATCGAACATCGTCCGTTTCGAGACCTCGCATGTGAGACCGGCACAGGCATCGATATTGCGCCCTGTGCGATGATCAAGAAGAGAACACTATGCTATTGAATTAGGCTTTCATGCCTTTTGTGATCGCGTTGATTGCGGCTGTATTCGGCTTTATTGGGAGAATCGATCCGATACGTGGTTGCCCGGGGCTATTTAGGAGAAGACAAGCTGTCTTGTATTGGACGAACTGTCCACAGCAGATGATTGCCGGTGACCATCAAAAAAACGGGTTGGCTCGGCACGAGGGTTAGTTGTATGGGACAGGAGTGATCTGTTGAGGTGAAGAAAGTGGAGCTGACAGCAGTTGCTGCGATGAACACCTGGTTTTACACATCAAGCAAACCGTCGAAGCTAGCCGAGCGAGGCGAGCAGAATGGCATGACCCTGTCGCGTTGCAGAAGCCCTCTGTCGCGTCTCTCGGACATCATCTGCCCTATCAACAACCGGCTTGATGCCTCCCATGAATCAGACTGACCGGCACGGATTCGCGAATTTCGATGCCGTCTTATTTGACCTGGACGGCGTCATCACCAAGACTGCCGTCTTGCATGCCGCCGCGTGGAAGCGACTGTTTGATGAGTATTTGAAGAAACTCGCCGCGCGCACACGATCCGGGTATGAGCCGTTCGATCCCTCACGAGACTATCGATTCTATGTGGACGGCAAAGCGCGATACGACGGAGTCAAGGACTTTCTGAAGTCCCGTAACGTGACCCTTCCGCCCGGTTCGCCGAACGATGGCCCGGATCAGGAAACGATCTATGGGTTGGGGAACAAGAAGGACGAATACTTTGACGGGTGCTTACGAGAGACCGGCGTGGTCGTATACCCCGGCACCGTGCGGTATCTTCGCGCGGCAAGGGCCGCAGGTTTGAAAACAGCCGTCGTCTCATCCAGCCATCATTGCCGTGAAATCATCCAGAGCGTGGGATTGACCGCGCTGTTTGAAACGCGCATCGACGGATACGAGATTGATCGTCTTCATCTTCCGGGAAAGCCGGCCCCGGATACGTTTCTCGAAGCGGCCAGACGTTTGGGCGTTTTGCCGGGGAAGGCGATCGTGATCGAAGATGCCCTAGCCGGGGTCCAGGCCGGACAGGCCGGTGGTTTCGGTCTTGTGATCGGCGTGAATCGAGAGAATCAGACTGACGCGTTACGACAACATGGGGCGGATATCGTCGTGGACGATTTGGCCGAGATGCTGCCGTCGGAACCGGCAACCGAACCCTCCGCCGCGCCGCCTGCAGGAGACTAAACTGAAATTGTGTCCGCAATAATCCGATGATCCATCGACCTCAATTCCGTCCACCGCCTCATATCTACCCTCCGGATGAGTGGAGCCTTATCGAGAAACGGTTCATGCCCGCCTTGCTCGAGCAAGGCGAGACCATGTTTGCGCTCGGAAACGGCTATCTCGGGATGCGAGGCTGCTTCGATGAAGGAGGACCGATCGGTCAGAACGGCACCTTTATCAACGGCTTTTACGAGAGCTGGCCGATCGTATACCCCGAAGGGGCCTATGGCCTGGCGACGACTGGGCAAACGATTGTCAATGCGACCGACACCAAGATTATCAAACTGTACGTGGACGATGAGCCGTTTTGGCTTCCTCATGCCAATGTCAGGAGTTTCAATCGGCGATTGAATATGCAGTCCGGGACACTGGACCGCGACATTCTCTGGGAAACGCCCTCGGGAAAGCGCGTCTCGATCAAATCGCGCCGGCTCGTGTCCTTCGAGCACCGTCATCTGGCGGCCATCTTCTACCAGGTGACGATGTTGGATGCGGCCGCTCCAATCGTGCTCTCCGCAGAAATGATCGCGAATGAGCCCGCATCAAGGCGAGACAACCATGATCCCAGGCAATCGAGAGTGTTTGTTGAGAAAGTCCTGCGTCACCGGATCAGCTATGCGAAAGACCGGCGGATCGTCCTGTGTCACGCCACGAACAAGAGCGGAATGATACTCTCCTGCGCGATCGATCATGTTCTGGACACTTCCTGCCAGGCGACGTGGACGACTCATTATACGGAAGATGCGGGTCAAGTGGTCGCCACCATCGATGCGAAGCCCGGCCAGCCGATCACCCTGGTGAAGTACATGGCCTACCATACGAGCCATACGGCGCCGCCTGATGAGATGTGCGCGCGCGTGGAACGTACGCTGGACCGAGCGGTCGCCGACGGCTTTCCCGTGCTGCTTACGAGCCAAGAACGATACATGGATGATTTCTGGCAACGAAGCGACATCATGCTCACGACGAATCCGATGCGGGCCAAGGCCTCCACGACCGCCGTCCAGCAGGCCATCAAATTCAATCTGTTCCATGTCCTGCAGGCGTCCGCGCGCGCAGAGAGCACGGGGGTGCCGGCCAAAGGACTGACGGGAGGCGCCTATGAAGGGCACTACTGTTGGGACGGCGAAATCTATGTGTTGCCGTTTTTGATCTACACCGCGCCGCGGATCGCCAAAAATCTGCTGCGGTTCCGTCATGGCATGTTGGACAAGGCGCGAGAGCGGGCGCGGCAGTTGAATCAACGAGGGGCCATGTATCCGTGGAGGACGATCAACGGCGAGGAGGCGTCGGCCTATTATGCCGCAGGGACCGCGCAGTATCACATCAATGCCGACATTATGTACGCG
>JAICWG010000224.1 GCA_025934915.1 Nitrospira sp. | reverse complement strand
GAATCGGCCTGTGCCGAGGCATAGGAGAGCCCGGACTCACTGGCGATCGTCGTTCCTACGCCAATTGTGTGCGAAGAATGTTCGCCGAGGAATCTGAACATTCCCGATTTGGCACTTGACGGCGCAGACAGTTGCTGGCCCCTAACTCGGTGACTCTTCAGATCGCATCGATGGCAATTCGGTTATATTCAAAGAACGAGCAGATACCCGCTGAGCTGTCGGGCTTCGTGAAAGCAGCCTATGCTTCGTTCTGTATCGGTCGGCAAGTTCGCGAAGTTCCGCTATGACTAGTTGTTTTTGCCGGACGGAATCAATACAACCACATCGACGACAACCAGCTCCGTGAACCGAACTCTACAGTGTTTGAATGGCTTGCGACAAAGCATAACTACGGGGCCGACATTCGCGATCCGGCTTTCGATCTGAATGCGGGACTGGTGTGGAACTATGCCAGCAATGTCACGAGCCTGATCGGCTGGCGAAACTACCAAACCTATGAGAATGATATGCGTTCGCTGCTTGAAATCTAACAACATCTTCCACGCGGCGTACGAAGACGTATAGCGTGATGACGCGGTCGTAAAAAGGTGTCGGAGTCATTATTTAGAAAAGTCACTTTTCGGGTCTTGCTGGTTCAGGCTCAATGCCTGTTGGAGGACTTGCGGGCTTCAGTTGTTTGCCCCAGCCGCCGGCAGAGATCCGCTCGTGCGGAATGGATCGAATGATACTCGGCTCACTTATTGCCCGGAGACATGCGGTGGAGGATACTGTCCATGTGGCATGACCCGTTGACATTGTTTGAGAAACGCAGGTACGGTCTGTGTCGCTAGGCACGACATGGGGCGCAACAAGAAGCTGCGAATCCGCCTGGATAGTTTGAGACAGCGGATTACGGATCATCAAATCAAAATTGTGCTCGAACGCCAGCGCACAAATCCCAATGTGAGCCTCATCCGACATTGGGCGGTCGAGATCAAAGCTTGGGAACATACCGTCGAGCAGTTGGAGCGGCGGTTGAAGAAAGGCAAGCGCCATGATTAAGAAACGTGGGCGATCCGTAGTTGCTGAGGGAGCTTTCCTCTCGCCATCGAGTGCGTTGCTTGACAATCACTTTGATGAACTGCTTGAAACCATCGAAGAGATCCGAGGACTGACCGCCATTTTGAAATCTCTTCCGCCTGCGAATGAGAAGCGAGAGGAGTATGAAGGACGACTGTACGCAGCCCTGACCCATCTCGACCACCATGTCAAACCAGCGATCAAGGAGTGGGACCGCGTGGTGGATCGGATGCCCAATGACTGATCTCTGTATGCGTGGATGGACCGCTCGCTATTCTTCTCGCATTGCCATACGCATCCCCATCTCGTGCCAATGAATTAGGGGCACATCTTGTTCTGTGCGTGTCAATACGCGCAGGAAGACGACGAAGGCACATGGCAAGATCTAACCTCTAACTTGGGATATGTCTGCGGTTTACTTATGCGTTTCGTCAGGCCTCATCTGTTGCGCCAGTTCGCCAGGCTTCAGAATTCCGCATTGTTCGAGCATGACGATCAGTGCCATGGTGTAGCGCTCATAATAATCCCACCGTGTGTTCCCCTCACAAGCCTGTTGTTCCCAAGCCGCGATGCTGTTTATTAAATGTGTTCTGAAATCCTCCCACTCGAAATGGCCTTGCTTGGACAAGGCCAGCGCCATACCGAACACTGTGCGTTCCCATTCTCCGTTAAAGAACAGCTTTCCGTCGCTGCGTGGCGGCGAGTCAGGTTGCCCGAGCATCTGCGTCGCAGCATATTCTTCGAATCGAGTAAACATCGGATGCCTTGCCCTATGTGCGTTGTGGAGCAGGAACCAGCGTGACGCCCATCATGGCTTCCGGTGTGACCAACGCCGCAAGTTGTGCTTCGTTCAGATGTTCAGAGTTCGCTGGTCGTTCAGGAATGACAAACCAACGGATCTGTGCGCTGCTGTCCCAGACCTTCACTTCCTTCTCTGCGGGAACCAGCACCCCGAACTCACGCAGTACGGCGCGCGGCTCACGCACGCCTCGCGAGCGGAACACCGGATCTTTGTACCAGTAAGGCGGCAGGCCTAACACGGGCCACGGATAGCATGAGCACAGGGTGCAGATGATCAGATTGTGCACCGATTCACTGTTGGCCACAGCCTTCATGTGCTCGCCTTCCGCGCCGGTCATACCCGGGAAGTGAAGTTCAGCGATAGCTTTCGGCGTGTCGTCCAGCAAGCGACGTTTGTACGCTGGGTCAACCCACGCCCGCGCCACGATCCGGGCGCCGTTAAACGGGCCGGCAACGGTTTCAAAATGACTCAAGACGGCGTCGACAGAATCACTGCCAAGCACGCCTTTCTTGATCAGCAACGCCTCCAATGCCCGCACTTTGGCCGCGCTGGCGGCTTCGCGATCCTTGTCGTAATCAAATAGTTCAGCCATACGCTGTCCTCATATGACGTTAGCGAGACGGCTTCAGGTAAGTTTCAAAAAGGTCTGCATAAATGATGGTATTGGGTTCGCTCTTGTCTGTTCCCCAAATGTCGGATGCGTCAAATGACACGCAATACACATGCTGCGGTCCGGATAAACCGTCCGGTCCCGTGGAGACAGAGTATTCGAACGCGCCTGGATACACCTCGGTGACGGTCCCTTTCTTGTTGCGCAAAAACCCCGGTAGTCGCGTATGATCGGCGGCCTGCGGATCGGCGACAGAGACCGTCTCACCGGTGGTAAAGCGAGCCGGAGCAACGGGTGTCCGCAGACCGGAATCGCCATGATGGAGGTACCGGACCACCTGTTCCCTGAGTGGAGGATTAGGTCGCTCCGGTAGTGGCGCATAGGGATTCGCACGGTAGTGTTCAGTCAATGCGGCTAACTCTTCGGCGACCATGTAGCCACGATCGACAAAAAACTGACTGATACCCATGAGCCATTTTTCATAATAGCGATATTTGAAATATTCAAACGGGTGCATGCCTTCGGCGCCGATCCGTAGAGAAGCCCAGGTCCAGGTGTCCTTGAACGTGGTCGACACTTGCGCGATCGGATATTTCGGTAGCGCATTGGCCAAATGGCTGCTTTCGGCCATCATCACAGCGTGAATCCCGAAGATGCGTTTTTCCCACTCCGCCATGAACACTTTTTTGTCAAAAAAATTGACCGGTCCAAGATTTTCCAGACCGCCGAGGTAGTGCTGTAGTCTCACGATGCCCTCCAATTACAGAATGGGTTGGGCTTCTGGGCGACAAGAGGCGTCCTGCAAGCAATCGAGAAAACCCTGTTGCAGTTCCGCACGATGGAGATGGCGGCCAATGAATACGAATCGGCTCTGCCGCGACTCCGCAGATTGCCAGGGTCGACCTGGTTTTGCATCCAAGAGCATATGGACGCTGTGAAAATGGAACCGTCGCGCTTCGCCGAAAAAATTCAATACGCCTTTCATTCGCATGATGTGCCGGCCCTGTTGCTGGACTAACTGATTGACCCAGCGATTAAAACGGTCTGGGGCAAGCGCATGGCTGGTCTCAACTGCACAGGAGATGATGGAAGCGTCGTGTTCGTGATCGTGCTCCTCTTGCAACAGGCCTGGTTCGATGGCGAGCAGATTGGGCAATGAGAACCGAGACAGGCCGAGTAGAGCGTCGGTGGCGACCTCGGAGTTCGTGGCGCGAACAATGGCGGCAATCGGGTTGATCGCGCGAAGACCTCGCTCTATCGGCGCAATGTCATCAGGATTCAGCAGATCGACCTTGTTCAGCACAATCAGATCCGCGAAGGCAATTTGTTCACGTGCAATGGTGTCGGCGAGCTGACGTTGGACTTGGACATTGGCGGCGTCAACCAATGTGACAACGGATTCCAGTTCGACGCGAGTCAACAAATCGCTGTCGGCCAGAAAAGTCTGCAACACCGGCGCCGGGTCGGCCAACCCTGAGGTCTCAACGATCAGGCGATCCAGTTGGTGATGACTGCGTTCCAAGAGAAGCGTCACACCTGCCACCAGGTCGGTGCGCACGGTACAGCAGATGCAGCCGTTGCGTATCTCTATCAAGGCTTCTTCATCGGCGACGATGAGATCGCCGTCGATCCCCACCTCTCCAAATTCATTGACGATCACCCTGATATTGACGCCTGTGGAATGCGTGAGGACATGATTAACGAGGGTCGTCTTGCCGGCGCCGAGAAACCCGGAGATGACGGTCACAGGTATTTTCTTTGTCAGCATGATAAGTGAGTGCAGGATTCAACGATTCAAATTTAAAATAATTTGTAACAGCGAAGCCGTGATTGTCAACCTGTGAATGCTCATCGCGGGTCAAATTGGCACTCAACAAGAGAAGGTCATGTCTTGTTGTGAGCCTCTCTGTGAGCTGCGCGACACGCCATGGCAGGCCCGCTGCGAATTGAGTTCCCTGGGGCACTCTACCACGTTACTGCCCGGCACAACGCTCGGCAGGGCATCTTCTTGGAAGACGCAGACGACGATCAATTTGCCCGATGATTTATTGATCCAGATCAAGGAGCTTGCGACTGAGACTCACTCGACGGTTATCGCTTTGATCGAGGAAACGTTACGCGAGGGACTGGCAAGGCGGCGCACCGACGCCAAGCATCGTGTGCGACGCTGCCGACGTATGAAAAGCAGGGACCGCTTCCCGGCGTGGGCATTGACGATACTGTTTCCCTGTTCGACGGGATGCGATCATCCGTTCGTTCTTCCCGACGTTAATGTGCTGGAATCGCCTCTCGGCTGATCAACTCTTACAGCCGACATTGCATGCTCCCAAGAAGATGTGCCAGACTCATCCCTGCTCGATAGTCTTCCTATCCTTCGTGCCAAGAATTATAGAGGTGAACCATGAATACAAAGACAGCGGCTGAGCTGAAGAGCTTCCTCGAGATTCCGTATGACGATCTCGAAGACATGAATCTCAAGGCGGCGCAGCGCGCCGAGAAGGCCGGCGCAAAAGATCTCGAGCAGGACTATACGGCCTGGCTAAAAAAGGAGAAGCACATCAAGGCTGTGACGTTGTGCTTTTCGGACATCGAGGGACGTCTCCACATGCTCGACTACGACAAGAAGTTCCTGCTGGAGTCGTTGGGCAATCTGACATTCGACGGGTCGTCCATCAGAGGATTTGCGCCGCAGCATGAGTCGGACCTTCGCCTTGCCGTTGATTGGTCGTCCATCCGCTACTTTCCGGCCGACGTGATCGGGGCGGGAAAGGTGATTTTCTTTGCGTCTGTGTTGAACAGCAATCGGACGCCGTATCAGAGCGACTTCCGCGGCATGCTGAGATCGTTTACGGAGCACCTCAAGAAAAACGAAGGCATGACGGCCTATGCTGCCTGTGAAATAGAAGGCTTTCTGGTGGAAGGGCAGAACGCCGAGCAACGATATCGTGAACATGGACTGAACCTCATCTCAACCGGCGGGTACTACCATTCGCTCCCGATGGATCCCCTTCGCCAGTTTATTGACAAGTCGGCAGAGGCACAGCGCGCGCTGGGCTTCAAGAACGAGAAAGATCATCCGGAGGTCGCGCCCTCGCAATTCGAAATGAATTTTTCTTATGCCGATGCGGTGCGCGCGGCCGATCAGGTGCAACTATACAAGCTGATCTGCCGCCAAGTCGCTCGATCCATGGGACACACCGCCACGTTTCTTCCGAAGCCGTTCGTCGGGATCAACGGCTCCGGCATGCACACCAACTTCTCGTTGAGCAAGAACGGCAAGAACATTTTTCATGACGCGAAGGGGAAAGACGGGCTTTCCGATGTGGCCTGGGACTTCATCCTCAAACTCTTGAACCATGCGCCGGAGATTTGCCTCGTGTTTAACCCATCGGTCAATGCGTATCGCCGTCTCGATCCGCATTTCGAAGCGCCGAATCAGATCAAGGTTTCGGCGATCGATCGCGGCTCCATGATCCGCATCCCGATGGCCAACGAAAAGACGGCGCGCATCGAGCTGAGGTCGGTCGCTCCCGATGCGAACCCCTATCTCGTGCTGTACACGATGCTCAAGACCGGTTTCGAAGGAGAGCGCTTGGAAAAGGAACAGCCAACCGGCGACCGCGCGCGATTCCTGCCGAGCAGCATCCATGACGCTATCGTGCTCTTTAATGAGTCGAAGTTTATCGTCGATATTCTCGGCGAGGACAGCAAACGGAAATATTCCAGCTTCAAGCAATTAGTGGCGGATCGGTCGCCGAAAGAACTCGGCACGATGGTGAAGGCTTCGGAAGTCCTCTTCCATCACGAAGTTACGAACCAAATGCTCTGGAATCAGTTCTAGAGGAACGAGACAAGCTAAGTCAGTGGGTAGGTCGAAACGGTGAGTATCTGAAAATCGAAGGCCCTCTCAGACGTGCGATTCGTACATCCGTTAGAACAAGCAGGGGGCGGCGTCCTTGGACGGACGCCGCCCCCTGTGAGTCTGACGCACGGGAGTGAGCTAGAGCCAGGTCACCCGTTCGGCGGGCCGGATGTAGATCGGCTCTTCAACCTGAATCCGCGCGATTTCCTTGCCCGACTTGT
>JAICWG010000189.1 GCA_025934915.1 Nitrospira sp. | reverse complement strand
GTCTTTATTGGTCGCGGCGATGATGCGAACGTCGACTTTGACCGAGTTTTCGGATCCCACCTCTCGAATCTCCCGTTCCTGCACGGCGCGCAATAATTTGACCTGCATGGACAGCGGCATCTCACCGATCTCGTCGAGGAACAGCGTGCCGCCGTTGGCCATTTGAAACAATCCGCGCTTCGCGCCAAGGGCGCTCGTGAACGCGCCCCTCACATGTCCGAACAACTCGCTTTCGAACAGCGTTTCGGGTATGGCGGCGCAATTGAGCGCCACGAAAGGACCCTTCCCGCGCCGGCTGTTCGTATGGATGACACGAGCCATCACCTCCTTGCCGGTTCCGGTTTCCCCAAAAAGCAAAATGGTCGCATCCGACTCGGCCACCTGCGCGATTTGCTGGAAGAGCCGTTGCATCTCCGGACTCCGCGCCACGACATTTTCGAGCCCATACAATTCCTTGACCAGCGACTTGAGCCGCTGAATCTCTCGGCTCATCCGCTGTTGCGCGAGCGCTTTCTCGATCGTGGCTTTCAGCTCTTTATCATCAAACGGCTTCGTCAGGTACCCGAACGCGCCTCGTTGCATCGCCTCCACGGCATTGGGAATACTCCCATGGGCCGTCAGGATGATGACTGGAAGTCCCGGATGGCTCCTGAGCAGTTCTTCGGTCACGGCCAACCCATCTTCTCCGCGAAGGCGCAGGTCGGTGATCGCCAAGTTAAACATCGTCTTCTTCGCCTCTCCGACCGCATCATGCCCCGTCGTACAAGGGGTGACCGAAAAACCCATCGCGGACAACCGCATTTTCAGCAAATGCAACAGCCCCTCATCGTCGTCGACTACGAGAATGTTTTCTTGCTCCATAAAGTCACAGTCCCTTCTCATGTTCGTTAGGGTGTCGTCTCGGGGCCGGGAACCGGAACGGTGGTCAATGGTGGACGTATCGGTCGCACCTTTTCCCGCATCTCCTGATCGATTCGTTTCAACGCTTCAAGCTGCGTGGAAAGCTCCTCAATCTTTCTGTCTCGCTCGGCAAGCTGTTTTTGCATATTTTGAATCGACGCCGGATCGGCCGGCGCCTTGGCCGAGTCTTTCTTCGATAACAGTGCCTCTATCTTGTGATCTCGATCCGCCAGCTCGCGCTGCAATGCTCCAACCGTCTCGGAATCGTCGCCCTTCGATACACGAAGTTGCTGAACGAGCACTTCACGATCAAGCAAGTCCCGCACCAGACGATCGGCGGTCACTGCCAACGATGTATTGGCCTCAGCAAGAGCCGGGGCACGAAACACGGCTTCCGCCCAGGATCTGTGTCCAGGAACGGTAGGTTGTTGTAGTAATTCAAGCCAAGCTTTGCTTGAGGCGGCCAGTTGGCTCTTGGGAGCAACAGCTAAGACCTTCTCAAAATATTTCCCTGCAACTTCGCGACTTTCATAGAGTCCGAGCAACCCACGTGTAAAGTACACGTGGTTGCAGAAGCTCGATTCGCCGCATTTTGAGGCTATATGTTCTTGCCTCTTTGCAAGCACTTGAAAAACTTTGACTTCTCGAGGCTCTGCTGAAAAATAGGGTTGAGAACCGGATGGTGGCGTTGTCCAAGCCGTGCACGCCGCCAACAAGATAGCACCGATGATGATGATGGGGTCTCTTGCCAGAAACAGCGCTTTTCTTGTCACGCTTGTCCTACCTTTTCTGGTTTTGCCAACCGTAGGATAAACCGTACAGTCGCTCCCTTGCCCTTCTCACTTTCGATCCAGATTCTTCCACCATGAGCTTCAACAACCTTCTTAGCCAATGCCAAACCCAATCCACTCCCCGCCGTATGCTTCGCCTTCATGCGGCCTTGAACAAAGCGTTCGAACACATGAGGGAGATCCTCCGGAGCGATCCCAGGTCCTGTGTCTGAAACGGTCACTTCCAGGACTCCGGCTTGCGGATCTGGTTTCATCTGAACCTTCACCACACCTCCCTCGGGACTGAATTTCAGAGCGTTTGACAATAAATTATCGAGCACCTGTTCCAGACGGGAGGCGTCCGCCTTGACCCACGCTCGCTCGCCGATATTTTCCAGCACAAGTTGCACATGTTTGGAGTCCGCCAAGAGTCGAACCTTGTTGATGGAAATCTCCCCGATTCGCTGGAGATCCACCGGAATAATGCGATACTCCATCATCCCGGCTTCCATTTTCGATAAATCCAAAATCGTGGAAATCAGATGGATCAGCCGCTTACTGCTGTCGGCCATAATCCGAAGGATGGTTCGCTGCTCCTGCACCAGTGGACCCGGAATCTCATCAAGCAGGAGGTGCGTGCCTTCTTGAATCGAGGCCATCGGAGTACGCAATTCGTGGGACACGTGCGCGAGGAATTCCGTTTTCATATCGTCTATTTCCTGCAGCTTTTTGCCCATCCAATTCACGGTATCGACTAACTCGCGTAACTCCGCAGGAGCGTTGATCTGCAGGGACGCTCCGAAATTTCCTTGCCCGATCTGTTTGATGTGCCCTTGCAGCTGTCGGAGCGGGCGCAAAATCGTATAGCTGGCGATGCCGGCAAGCCCCAAGCCGAACACTAACGCCACCAAGACCAGTTGCTCTGTGACGGCCTCTGCTTGGGCGGCGCTGGCTCGGGATTCCGTCACCCCGACACTCACTCGAGCCTCGTGCAGATCGATATAACTTTGAATCGAAGTGGACATCCGATCCATCAGGACATCACGTCGGTTTTCATACTCTGGAGTAGTCTGACGGAGCTTTCCCTTCGCGGTCTGCAATTCATTCTGAAAAAGCTTCAGCTGCTCCTTGAGCGATTCGTCCGTCTCTTGGAGCAGTTTCAATCCCTGAGGGAAGCTTTCCTGGCCCCGTAGCAGCTGGAGACTGTGCTGAAACTCATCGACCTCTTCAGTCAGATTTGTCAGAAAAGTATGATCTCTGGTCGCAAGATATTTCTTTTCACTGTTCAATTGGGCAAAGAGCGAACCCAACAGCCTCTTTGCGGATTCAGCAGCTGGATAATGGTAGGACGCCATCTGGGTACTCATCGCCGTCAACTGCCGAAGCTGAAAGAGCGCATAAATATTGACTCCTCCCATGACTGTAATAATGACGAGGGAGGTCATCACCAACCGCCAAAAGATCGAAAGCTGCATCAGTCCGCACCTTTTGTGCGCCACATCGTGAAGGAACAAGCTCAAGTGTAGGCTAACCCATACACTATTTCAGTTCCGATCACAAGCCAGGATCCATCAACGACCCAAGAAGCGTCTCAACCTGGTACGGGTAACATGTTACGGGTAACATGTAATGAACCACGTCTCGGTGACAGCCTATCCTGACTTCAGCCCTACTGCTTGGTGCCGAACTGGTGAGAAAATAGACGTTGCCGTCTAGAGGACCCATGGAGCGAAGCAAAAAGGTGGCCTCGGAATAATAAAATCGCCATGGCCATCGGTGGAGTCAGAAGTAACAGGATGATCCCTTGCCCTTCGGAATCCAAGCCCACATAGGATAACCACCCCCCGATCGCGGTGAGCGGCAGCATGAGGATTTGGAAGAAGTCGAGGCCCGCTCCCCGACCGACACGGCCGGACAGTGAAAAAAATTCAACTAGCCCGCTCGGCGAAAGCACCACCGGCAAGATGAGAATCGCGAAGGGGAGGAACCACTCGACCCAATGCTCCAACACAAACTCATAGGAGGTCTTGAACACGTTGAGCGTTGAATCGTGTCGGACTTGATAAATCACCTCCGGCGCCGGATTCAAGAGGATGAAGACCAGAAGCAGAAACGCCGACAAAAGAAACTGCCCATAGGGGTTCGCTTGCATCCCCATATCGAGCAGCATCGTCGGCAGCCACAGCACGAATCCCACGCCGATCACGTCCCAGAAATAATGCCCAAAGCTTTCGGTCACATCCCTGAGTTGAATGGACCTCGCCCCACTGAGAGACTGCTCGATCAGCCGGAGAGTCGCGCCCACCAACAACGCGTTGACGATGCCGAGTATGAACCCGCCTCCTATTCCGAATGGAGCGGCGATCCGTGACGTTCCCAAAAACAAGATGGCGAATACAATGAGCGCCACCACGGTCATCCAGCTTCGAGCGAACGAACGCCCTGTCGCATACAGAACATGCCGATACAGCTGAAGTGTGGCTGAAACGAGGTTGCCCATGGCGGTGCGTACCCTAATCTGGATTGGGCAAGAGGTCAAGAACTAGTCGTGCCGGAAACGGAAAAATGGATTCTTGGTTGACTTGCCCCGACCTGATGATTATCACATGTCTCATCAACAAGTATCTTTTCAGGAGTGAGTCACCATGGATGTGAACCGAATGACGATCAAATTGCAAGAGGCACTCCAGTCCGCCCCTGCCCATGCGCAGCGAAGAAGCCATCAGGGCATTGATGTCGATCACGTGCTGCTGGCGCTGCTCGACCAGGAAGGCGGAACGGCTCCGGCTCTGCTTGAAGGGGCCGGGCTTGCCCTGCCTGCGGTTCGGCAAGCAGTCGAACAAGCTTTGGCAAAGCTGCCGCAAGTGCAAGGCTCCGGCGCCGTTCCTGGTCAAATGCATATCGCCACCCGCCTGACCCAGGTCCTCAATCATGCGGAGGACGAACAGAAATCGCTCAAGGACGACTTTCTCAGCGTCGAGCATGTGCTGTTGGCCATGGTTCAGGAAGGAGGAGTGCTCAAAAAACTGGGACTCACCAGGGACCGTCTCTTGTCCGGATTGCAACAGGTGCGCGGTAATCAGCGCGTCACCAGTCAGGACCCCGAAAGTACCTACCAATCGCTGGTGAAATACGGGCGTGATCTGACTCAATTGGCCGGACAAGGCAAGCTCGACCCCGTCATCGGTCGCGACGACGAAATCAGGCGTGTGATTCAAATCTTGTCTCGCCGGACCAAGAACAATCCTGTGCTCATCGGCGAACCGGGAGTCGGAAAAACCGCGATTGTGGAAGGGCTGGCGATTCGCATCGTCAAAGGGGATGTCCCGGAAAGTCTCAAGCACAAGAAACTCTTCGCGTTGGACATGGGATCGCTCGTTGCCGGGGCCAAGTTTCGCGGCGAGTTCGAGGAGCGGCTCAAAGCCGTGCTCAAAGAGATTCAATCCTCCCAAGGTCAGATTCTGCTGTTCATCGACGAATTGCATACGGTCGTCGGCGCCGGCGCGGCTGAAGGCGCGATGGATGCGGCCAATCTGTTGAAGCCGATGCTGGCGCGGGGCGAATTGCATCTCATCGGCGCCACGACGCTCGACGAATACCGGAAGCACATCGAAAAAGACGCCGCCTTGGAACGCCGCTTTCAGACCGTCTTGGTCGACCAACCGTCCGTCGAGAACACCATTTCCATCTTGCGCGGCCTCAAAGAGCGATATGAAGTCCACCATGGCGTGCGGATCAAGGACAGCGCTCTGGTGGCGGCGGCGAAATTGTCGCATCGATACATTTCGGATCGGTTTCTTCCGGATAAAGCCATCGACTTGGTCGATGAAGCCGCCGCGCGGCTCAGGACCGAAATTGACAGTCTTCCGGCCGAGCTGGATGAGGTCTCACGCAAGGTGCTTCAGCTGGAAATCGAGCGGGAAGCGTTGAGGAAAGAGAAGGATCCGGCAAGCGCCGCCCGCTTGACCGCCCTCGAGACCGAGCTGAATGAAAAGCAACGCGACCTGCAGGCCCTTAAAACCAGATGGGAATCGGAAAAGACCTCCGTCTCCCGCCTCCGTAAAACCCGTGAGGCGATTGAGGACGTCAAATTGAAGATCGATCAAGCCGAGCGGGCCTATGACCTCAATCGCGTGGCTGAGCTGCGGTACGGAGAACTGCCTCGGCTCGAGCGGGAATTGGAACTGGAACAACAGCAGTTAGGGAAAAAACAGGACGAGACAAAACTACTGAAGGAAGAGGTTGATGAAGACGAGATCGCCACGGTGGTCAGCCGGTGGACCGGCATACCCGTCTCTCGTTTGCTCGAAGGGGAAACCGA
This sequence comes from Nitrospira sp., assembly GCA_025934915.1. Lineage (GTDB taxonomy): Bacteria > Nitrospirota > Nitrospiria > Nitrospirales > Nitrospiraceae > Nitrospira_D. The sequence continues at coordinate 2,375 of JAICWG010000189.1, read as the reverse complement.
CAAGCTGCTGAAACTTGAGGAGCTGCTGCATCAACGTGTCGTGGGACAAGATGAAGGCGTTCGGGCCGTCGCGGACGCCGTGCTTCGCGCTCGGTCGGGCATCAAAGATCCCAATCGCCCGATCGGTTCCTTCCTCTTCCTGGGCCCGACCGGTGTCGGGAAAACAGAATTGGCGCGCGCGCTGGCCGCCATCCTGTTCGACGATGAAGGAAATCTGATCAGAATCGACATGTCCGAATATATGGAAAAGCACACGGTCGCCCGCCTCATCGGCGCGCCTCCCGGCTACATCGGCTACGAAGAAGGCGGCCAACTCACCGAAGCCGTTCGACGGCGCCCATTCTGTGTAATCCTGTTCGATGAAATCGAAAAGGCGCACCACGACGTCTTCAATATCTTGCTGCAAGTGCTGGATGATGGCCGGCTGACCGATTCACAAGGCCGCACGGTCGATTTCAAGAACACCGTGTTGATCATGACCTCCAACATCGGCAGCCCGCACATTCTCGAAGCGCAACAACGCGGCGCGTCGTATGAGCAAGTCAGGACGGTCGTCATGGGCGAACTGCGTCAACATTTTCGCCCGGAGTTCTTGAACCGGGTCGATGAACTCGTAGTGTTCCACCCGCTCGGCACCGAACACTTGATCAAGATCGTGGACATTCAGCTGGACCATCTCCGCAATCGATTGGCCGAACGCCGGATCGCCCTGACGCTCAGCCCTTCCGCGCTCAGGCACCTGGGAGAACGCGGCTATGACCCGGTCTACGGAGCGAGACCTCTCAAGCGCCTCATTCAGCAGGAATTGGAGACACCGATCGCCCGATTGCTGATCAAAGGAGAATTGCGGGACGGTGATACCGTGTCGATTGATCTGAAGAACGGAAACCTGATCCTGGCGCCGACGACAGTTGAGCAGCAGACGTCTCCGCCTAACCGATAGACACAGCGCCTCCGCCGGCATCTTGCGTTAGCCCGCTCCTCTGCTGCTTGTCGATCTTCCACTCCGTCGGCGACACGTGCAGCAAGCGGCCCTTCATCGTGTGAAACTCTCCTCGCGACAAAGAAACCACGGCGGCGGCCTTCACTTCGAAATGGAAAAGAGTTTTGCCGGAATCGGTCTCTTTCATCGCCACGCTCTGGTTCGTCCTCGTCAATTCATAGGCGCGCCGTTCGTTGAACATCATGGTGCTGTCCACCACCTTGGCCAACAGTCGGCCATTCGAGTCGAACAGCGCAAAGTTCACCAGGAGAGCCCCGGTTGAAGGATGTCGGGCGACTTCAATTTGCGGGACACCCTCGACTTCGATGGTGCCGTTGGAATTTCGGTAAAGATTTGAGCCGATTTCAATATCCATATTCCTCAAGCCTTGGTTTAGACTATCTCAGCCCTCACTTGTATCTCCGAAACCAGTCGCTTTTCAATCCTCGCCGGCAATAATCTTATCGAGAGAGGGTCGAGCGCTTGTGACCAGCCTGGTGGTTTGTTAGACTCGGCTCAGCCGATGCGAGGCAATGATGGCTACCCCCGCCGTACAAACAAAGCGCTGGACCCGCCAGGAATACGATCATATAGCTGAGGCGGGTCTCTTCAATCCAGACGAGCGTGTGGAATTGCTTGAAGGGGAAATCATTACCGTGACACCTCAGCAAAGTCGGCATTCGGTTTGTATCGGATTGATCGATGGCGCATTGCGGCAAGTCTTTGGTGCGTCATACTGGATTCGCATCCAATTGCCGCTCATCATTGACCCTGACTCAGAACCGGAGCCGGACTTAGCAGTGGTGCTTGGTTCTCCACGAGATTACGTGCATGACCACCCTCGCACGGCAATATTAGTTGTCGAAGTAGCAGACAGCACAATCGCTAAAGACCGGACTTACAAGTCCAGGATTTACGCCCGCGCCGGCATCCAAGAATATTGGATCGTCAACCTCGCCGAGTGTTGTTTGGAAGTATACCGGGATCCGGCAGCCGCTCCTGGTCAAACAAGCTTGTACCGTTCATCTCAGAAGCTCGCTCCTTCCGACAGCATTGCTCCACTCGCCGCTTCCACAACCCCAGTCGCCGTCGCGGACTTGCTCCCGTAAGGCAAGTCGATCGGCTCATAGGTTTTGTTGAACCTCATCGTTTCAATCCTCGCCCGTCCTTTCGATGGGGCGGAACCCAATGGGACCACGGCATCTCAGCCGTGGAATTCATTTAACGAGGACGATCCACCGACGAGGTCCACGTGGCTTCAATGGGGCCACGGCATTTCAGCCGTGGAATTGATCTATATGATAGATATGATCATCCCTATTCTGGCGCTTCAATGGGGCCACGGCATTTCAGCCGTGGAATTCAAGACGGGAAAGTCTCAAATCAACGAATT
>JAICWG010000163.1 GCA_025934915.1 Nitrospira sp. | reverse complement strand
CGCAAAGAAGTGGCGGCCTTGGCGGGGGTCGCGCCGTTCCCGCGGGACAGCGGCACCCTCAAAGGCCGACGGGCGATCTGGGGTGGACGCGCTCATGTGCGGGCCGCGCTCTACATGGCCGCCCTCGTGGCCACGCGGAGGAATCCCATGATTCGTGCGTTCTCTCAGCGACTCTGTCAGGCGGGCAAGGCGAAGAAGTTGGCGCTGACGGCCTGCATGCGCAAGCTGCTCACGATTCTCAATGCGATGGTCAAGAGTGGAACACCGTGGCGTCACGCGATAGAACCCGTCGGTACGGAGGCATAGGAAAGCCCGGACGCGATGGCAATCGTCGTTCCTACGCCAATGGTGTGCGAAGATTTTCAACGGGTGACCTGAAAAAATACTACTTCGGTTCTTGATAGAGAAGACAGTTGCTGACCCCGCGAAAACGTAACATGTCCCCGTTCTTCTTTCCCCTGGTTCTCGCCCTACGTATAGCCGAGAAACCGAGGCCGGTCCCAGACCGACACCATTTTCACTAAGTCCCGTATGGAGAGCACGCCGACAATCTTACCGTTCTCACTTACGGCTAAGTGACGCACACCCTGTTCGGCCATGACTTGACTGGCATCGCGAATCGTACGATTGACATCAATGCTCAGCAGAGGAGAGCTCATCACGACGCTGACACGGGTCTTGCCTACATCCTGGTTGGAGGTGAGCCCTTTTCGGACCAGGTCGCTCTCGGTCACGACACCGACGAGCTCACCGGCCTCAATCGTCAGCAATGACCCGATACGCCTCTCGCTCATTTGCACAGCAGCCGCAAAAATGGACTCTTCGCTGCCGATTGTAGCGGCCGATGTCGCCATCAGGACACCAAGCGGCCGGTACACCCCGTCGAGCTCGATGACGGGGCCGCTCTCCACATCCACAAACGATCGCACCAAATCCCGTACTGAAATAACCCCGACGATCTCCCCCCCCTCCACCACGCAGAGGTGACGAAGTTGGTTGCCTTCCATCACATGGCTGGCATCCAACATGGAGCATTCTGCCGCGATCGTCAAAGGTGAGCGGCTCATCACACGATCCACCACCGTGACCGCCGGATCCACTCCCTTCGCAAGCACTTTCCGCACCAAATCCGTCTCCGTCACAATCCCTATCGGTCCTCGTTTGGGATCGCCGGACTCCACCAACACGCAGCCGATACGCCGAGCACCCATCCGCTCGGCCGCCAGCACGACCGTCGTCTCTTGTGGAACCATCTCCAGGTAGCGATGCATAAAGTCCTTGACAGCTCCGCCTCTAGACTCACGCATCGCACCTCCGTGTTCCTGTGAACAGATCGGCCTTCCATGCACCAGATAGTCCGGGGCGCCTTCGCCCCGATGCTCTCGCAAGCACTATACATGATTGCGTCGGCACGCACACGCACACGATCGGGCCGACATGAATTCTGGAACCGGTCAGAAAGCAAGGGTCAGCAACTGTCTGCGCTGTCAAGTGCCAAATCGGGAATGTTCAGATTCCTCGGCGAAAATTTTTCGCACACAATTGGCGTAGGAACGACGATCGTCATCGCCTCCGGGCTCTTCTATGTCTCCGTACAGACGGGTTCCATCGCGTGATGCCACGGCGTCCCACTCTTGACCATGGCGTTGAGAATCGTGAGCAGGCCCAAGTAGAGGTCGGGTCTTGTCTTGTGCATCGCCTTTTGGTGTTCACCAACACCCTGAAGCTCAGTGACAAAGTTGACCAGCTAAACGCCACGCTCGCCAAACAGCAAACCCGCATTGAAGACCTGAATACCCGCGCATCCGACTCGAAACAGCGCGCGATCGATAAAACTATCTGTATAGATCTCGGGTTTACAAGGGGAGCCGTTTGATTTCAAGGCGTTCGGCAGCAGCTGCCTTGAGGAGCTGGGTGTCTGCCGAGATAAGCACGGAAGGCTCTTCAAGATGGCTTTGCAGTTCGATCGCCGAAGCCAGATGAATGGCATCGAGCGTGCGCAGAGGGTATCGTTCGAGAAGTGCCTTCGAGCGCGCGAGAACGACCTCGTCCAGATTCATCCGCACATAGGTGGGCCAATCCTGTAAAAAACGGCGCACGATTTCGTCGTACTCGGGCGCTCCCAGTATGGATTCCCTTACGCACCGACGCAGTGCCGAGAAGGTCTCGGTGTAAGTAATCATCGCCGTCGCATGGGGCGGAGATCCGGTGCGCAAGGAAAGAGCTTCGTCGGTTCCAGGTTCCTCGATGAATTGTTTTACAAGCGCGCTGGTATCCCAGTACAGCATCGTCACCGTTCGCGGTCATCGACCACGGCGCGCCCGACTGATGGGCCACGGTAGGCCAGCGGCTTCAGCCGTCTTCTCGGTGCCGCGGTCGGCAAGATGATCTTGCCGAGTGCCGCCAATTGTGCCAGCCGGGCTTCGCGAGTCCCGGGTTTGCCGGCCTCGATTTGCTGGAGCAGCGCGATCGGTCGTCCTCTGTCGGTCACGATGATCTCTTCTCCCTTCTGAGTCCGGCGGAGATAGTATGTGAGGCGGTTCTTAAGCTCTTTGACGCCGATCCGACTCATGGTTGACCTCAGGGGCTATTGTAGCTACTTTAGCAAATGAAGACAAGAATTCGTCGTCGCCCCTCCAGTTTAGAATATCATGTCGTAAGGAATTAATCTGAGGCCTCACCGCTCCGCTGTGATGTGCAGTGCGGTAGATATCGTTGACCAGGGGAGCTGGGACTGCGATTACCGTGTGCGTATCGAATCCCGATATGGTCGGCGGCCAGTGGCCTTGTTCTGTAACGAGCACTTATGCATATCATGGCAACCGTCGAGGAGAGGACGAACCATGCAGAAATATCCCAAGCCCACCACAGCCGTTGGAGCACAGGGCTCTATCGAATCTATCCGACGCGATGAAGAAATAGGGGACATCATTCTGTCCCCTCAGCGAAAACGATCATGGCACGGTTTTTTTAAGCGCCTAAAACAGTTTCGTGATGCATCCGGTGAGATTCCCGCTGACTTCATGGCAGACCGTGGGTAAGCCCGTGCCCCGCTTGACTCTCTCAGGGCCCAAGTAGGGGTCGAGTAGCAAGTAGGGGTCGAATCTTGTATTGTGCATCGCTAAAGCATAAGTCTGCGAGACTGATGCACATGTCGAGATGCGACCCACATCAACGAGAATTCCAGCCAGGTTCAACTCAAAAAGCGAGCCTCACGAGACAGCTTTGAGAGGAAGCCTCTGTGTAGAAACCTCCGTCACGGCAAGCAGTCGCTGATCGTTGGTCAATAGAGTTGCATCCAGTGCCAATGCTATGGCGGCTACGATCACATCGGGAAGCTTCAGGCCATATCGTTTTCGAAGATCCACTGCGTGACTTTTGATCGCCTGGGTCAATTCCGTCACAACGATATCCGCCAGGAACGCTCGCACTCGCTGCTCTTCTGACGGAACCAGGCCTGGATAGACCAAGAGCTCCAACTCAGAGATCACCGAAATGGTATACGGTCCGGCAGGAAACGGTTCGGCAAGGCGACCACCGAGCAAATAGAGAATGATATTGGAGTCGAGAACAAAGCGGACCACGGTCAGGTCCACTCATCGCGCAAACGACGCTGGTAAACGACAGGATCTTCCGCTAAGTGAATGACACCCTCGTGACGCTGAAGCTGCGGGTTCCCATTGGCCCCGGTTGCTATTCCCAATTGTTGTTCGATGCGCAACCATTCCTCATAGGGAATCAGCACCCCAACAGGACGCCCTTGTTCGTCGGTCACCAACTGTTTGTGAAGAGGACTCATGACTTCATTATAGAGAACCTAATACCAAAGAGAAAGCTTGAGGTCGATTCGATTATGACATGCGCTCTGGCCGTCCGGAAGGAAAAGGGGGCTGGACTTCCAATGAGCGCCGCACGTTTGACCTTAGAAATAACCTTGAAGAGCCATGTCCAGCCCTTCATAGACAGACACAGACCGTGCACTAAGCCTCCCCATCCACTTGACTCTCTCTCCACTCCTCCGTACGCTCGCTGTTTGATCGAGGCTTTGCATCTTTAGCAGCAGCCGAAACACTTCCCTCTTTGTTTGGTGATCAAAGGAGATGCCACAGATGGCTCAACGACCTTTTCAGACGGGAGCGGTCATCAATCTGAGTGACGGAGAAAGCACCAAGGAAGCCGTCATCGTGACCGTTCCGAGAAAGAAACGATTCCATACCCAGTTTCTCGGCATCAATGGGTTTGGGCATCCGAATCAATCCCTCTTCTACGCCGTTCACGTGACGACAGGCTCTCAAGTCGGCATCTATCCCATTGCACCTACCGGCATGGCTGAGATAGATGAGCCCGAATTCCCATCGAGGTTTTTCGGAAGTCAGGGAGCAATTCTCTACGCAGATCCAGGGTCCGACCTCATCTTCTCGGTCGCGCGCAAGGAGACAACGGGAAACATACGGGTCTTCATCGACATCTGCGGACTGCTCGTGGACGTGTGAGCGGGAGAAGCAAGCAGATTGCTGGATGAAAATCCCCAATGAGAGACCGGCAACCACTAACAAGGAAATTGCTTTTGTATGAACACACCGCCAAACCCCTCTTCCATTTTGCAGACTGCCTTCGGCTTTTGGGGCGCCAAGGTCCTGCTCACGGCCGTCGAGGTGGGTCTGTTCACCACACTCGCTGGTCGACGGCTCACTGGAGTTGAGTTGGGCAAGGAGTTGCGCTTCCATCCACGCGCGAATCCCGACTTTTTTGATGCCCTCGTGGCAATGAAGTTTCTTGACCGCGAAGGTGATGGCCCGCAGGCGAAGTATTTCAATACACCAGACGGCGCCATGTTTCTCGATGCAGCGAGCCCGCGCTACATCGGAGGGCTTCTGGTGATGCTCAATGCAAGGCTATTCAAATTTTGGGACGATCTGCCCGAAGCGTTGCGGACGGGGCGGCCGCAGAACGAGGTGACGCATGGGCAGAAAGGGATGTTTGAGGAGCTCTATTCGGATCTCCCCAGGTTGGAACAATTTATGGGTGCGATGATCGGTGCCTCACGCATCAATTTCGAGGCGTTCGCAGAGAAGTTCGATTTCTCGAAATTACAGACTCTCTGCGACGTCGGCGGCGCAACCGGTCTGCTCAGCATCGAGATCGCGAAGCGACACCCGCATCTCACATGCACCAGCTTCGATCTACCGGTGGTCGAACCGATCGCGAAAAAACACATTGCCGCAGCCGGGTTGGAGAATCGTGTGCACACGGCGTCCGGTGACTTCTTCAAGGATCGACTGCCGAAGGCCGACATCATCACAATGGGCATGATCCTGCATGACTGGAATCTCGAGAAAAAGATGCACCTGATTCGTTCAGCATACGATGCGTTGCCGCCGGGCGGCGCGTTGGTGGCCATCGAAGCGTTGATTGACGATGCGCGTCGCGAAAACGTGCAAGGGCTGCTGATGTCGCTCAACATGCTCATTGAATTCGGCGATGCGTTCGATTATTCCGGCGAGGACTTTCGCCGATGGTGCAGCGAGATCGGTTTCACACGGTTCGAGGTCATTCATCTGGCCGGGCCGTCGAGCGCGGCAGTGGCGTACAAATAAGGCATCCGTCAATGAACGAGCCGCTCCCTGATGCCTTGCCCTTAAACTTGACTCTCCCTCCCCTTACGCGAGGCGTCCTATGGGCACCACCAATCACAAGAAAGTTCTGATCGTTGAAGATGAAGAGGACATTCTGCAGCTCGTCAAGCACTATTTGGAGAAAGAGGGGTTTCGACCGATCACCGCCATGAGCGGACTCGACGCTCTGAAGAAAGTCAAGGAGGAGAAACCCGATCTGGTCGTCCTCGATCTGATGTTACCCGAGATAGATGGACTCGAAGTCTGCAAACGTCTCCGCTCCGTTCCCGATACCGCTATGCTTCCGATCCTCATGTTGACGGCGAAAGCCGAAGAGTCGGACACAATTGTCGGTCTTGAATTAGGCGCCGATGATTATGTGACCAAGCCGTTCAGCCCCAAAGCGCTGGTCGCTCGCGTGAAGGCCCTGCTGCGTCGAGTCGAACGTGCGCCTGTCGATGGCCCAAATCTGCACCGCTATGGTGCGCTCACCATGAATCTGGATCGGCATGAGGTCACCATCGGGACGCAAGAGGTCCCCTTGACGGCGAAGGAATTTGGCCTGCTCGAACACCTGCTTCGGCATCGCGGTCGTGTATTGACCCGGGACGTTCTGCTCAATGCCGTGTGGGGCTACGATTACTACGGCACGACCAGAACAGTCGATGTACATATCCGCCGGTTGAAACAGAAGCTGCCGCTTCTCGAAGAGGCCATCGTGTCCGTGAAATCATTGGGATATAAACTTAAAGATTTCGACGTGTCGGGATGACATGGTCGATTCGATGGAAAGTGGCGTTCGGTACGCTCGTGGCGGTCGCCTGTGGGCTGCTGATTGCCGGCGTGATGACGGTTCAATCCCTCGAACAACGATACCTCACACAATTCGGTGATGAGCTGGAGGCAAAAACCAAGCTTGTCGAATACGGCTTTCAACCGCTGTTTCACACATTTTCTTTACATCCGACCTCTTCCTCCTTGCAAGAAACGGCGCGCAACCTCGGCAACCGAGCCTCTGCCCGCGTGACGCTGGTTGCCGCAGACGGAACGGTGCTCGCGGATAGCGCCGTACGAGATGCCGACTTGTCCGCCGTTGAGAATCACAAGTCTCGGCCCGAAATTCAACAGGCCCTTTCCATAGGACATGGACAGAACATCCGCACGAGCCACACGACGGGTGAACGAACGATGTATCGCACCATCCTCATGCAGCCATCAGAAGATGGGCTGCCGCTTGTGGTGCGAGTGGGCCTTCCGATGGTCGTGCTGGACCGTGAACTTTCGGAGTTACAGCAACGTCTCTTTCTTGCGCTTGGGGTCGCCTTCCTCGTCGCCCTGACGCTGAGCGTCTGGTTGGCTCACAGCATTACCAAGCCCCTTTCGGACATCGCGTCTGCCGCCCTTCGATTGAGTTCCGGCAACCAGACATTTCCCGTCAGAACGACCGCGCAAGATGAAGTCGGCCTTCTGGCCTCCACACTCAATCATATGGCGGATCAGCTTCACGCCAAGATCGATGAACTCTCGGAAGACCGTGCTCAGCTGCTTGCCGTGCTGACCTCAATGGTCGAAGGCGTAATGGTGTTGGACTCTCGCGGCTACGTGTTGCAGATCAATCCCGCCTTAGAACGCATGTTCGGCATCTCTCGCCTGGAGGCTCGTGGAAGACCCTGCGCCGAACTCTTTCGCCATCAACAGCTCAACGACCTGGTCACGGCCATTCTCCGTTCGCGTACTCATCATCAGGCTGAAATTGTGCTGCCGCTAAGCGGACGGTGCCTTCAGATTGAAGCCTCCCCTGCAGGAGGGGAACGGGAAAACGAGGCCAGCGTGGTATTGGTGCTCCACGATATGACCGAGCTGCGGCGCTTGGAGAAGATCCGGAAAGACTTCGTGGCGAATGTCTCTCACGAACTTCGAACGCCCCTCACCTCGATCAAAGGCTACGTCGAAGCGCTGCTTGACGGCGCCAAGGACGATCCCACCGCCTCTGTGAAATTCTTGGAAATCATCCTCAAGCAAAGCGATCGGCTGAATCTGATCCTTGAGGATTTGCTCGAACTGTCGAAAATCGAATCAGGCGGGATCTCGTTAAAGAAAGAACCGCTTGAACTGCGTTCCGTCATCGACCGAACGCTGTCAACGATCAAACCGATCGCCGATAAAAATCGTCACCGGCTCGTCACAGTGGTTGATCCAGCGCTCCCTCCGGTAGCGGGTGATGAAGGTCGGCTCGTGCAAGTCTTGACCAATCTGCTCGATAACGCCATCAAATATACGCCGGCGGGTGGGACCATTACGGTCGGCGCTAAGCTTGCTCCCTCAGTCGGGAATGCCGAGCCGCCGGCCAGGGCGATCGATCTCAGCGTCGCCGATACCGGAATCGGTATTCCCGAGGAGGACCGCCCTCGTGTCTTCGAACGGTTTTACCGTGTCGACAAAGCCCGGTCACGAGAGTTGGGAGGGACGGGACTCGGACTGGGGATCGTGAAGCATATCGTTGAAGGGCACGGAGGACAGGTGTGGGTCGAAGCGAATCATCCTCAAGGGAGTCGATTCGTGGTCCGTCTCCCACTCAGTACCACAGTCTGCAGCCCCCCATCACGGGAATGACGCAAGCAGGGCATAGATGCCCGCTCCCAACAGCGCAGCCCCAGGCAGTGTAAACACCCAGGCTGAAAAGATTTTGCTCGTCACTCCCCATCGAACCGCAGACAGACGCTTGGTCGATCCAACACCTAAGATCGAGGACGTGATGGTGTGGGTCGTGCTGACCGGCAGACCGAAGTGCGCGGAGAACAGTAAAACCGAAGCCGCTGCCGTCTCGGCGCAGAACCCATGAACCGGCTCCAGTTTCACCATCTTGATGCCTAGCGTCCGAATAATACGCCAACCGCCGACGGTGGTTCCGAGCCCCATCGCCAGTGCGCAAGCCACGATCACCCATGTCGGCACTTCCAAGGACGTCAACTGACCGGACGCCACGAGGGCAAGTGTAATGACGCCCATCACTTTCTGAGCATCGTTCGCTCCATGGCTGAATGCCATGAAGCTGGCCGAAACGATTTGGAGTCGATTGAATAGCTTGGTCGCCACACCACGATGAACTCGAAAAAACACCCAGCTGACCAGGACCATCAGGAGAAATCCTATCCCGAACCCCAAGAGGGGGGAGAGAATCATGGCTTCGAGAATCTTGCGCAGACCGTTGAACTGAACCACCGCCCAGCCGCCGTGCGCCACCGCCGAACCGACGAGTCCACCAATCAACGCATGAGAGGAACTGGTCGGCAGTCCCAGCATCAATGTGAGAAGATTCCAGAGAATCGCCCCGCCCATCGCTCCAGCAACGACCGTATGCGTGATCGCGTCGGGAAAGACGATCCCGCCGCCGATCATTTTCGCCACGGCCGTCGAAAAGAAGGCTCCGGCGACATTCAACACCCCAGCCAATAGCACAGCGGTGATGGGGCTTAACACACGGGTGGAGACGACCGTCGCCACAGCATTGGCGCAATCATGCCACCCATTTGAAAAGTCGAACAAAAGCGCCAACACCACCGTCACAAGAAGTATGCCGCTGAGTTCAGTCATGGTCTGATTGAAATACTATTGGCCTATCTAACGACCATTCGGGCGTGGAGAGCTTGAGGGGACATAGACTGCATGGCTGGGGTTCCATTCATGGACGACTAGGTCTGCTTGAGCACAATGCGCTCGATGACATTGGCGACATCCTCACAACGATCGGTTCCTTCTTCGAAGGTTTCATAAATCTCTTTCCACTTGATGACGGCGATCGGGTTCGTCTCTTTCTCAAACAACTCTGAAATGGCATCGCGTGACACACGATCAGCCTCGTTCTCCAGGCTATTTACCTGCACACTGTACTCCTTCACTTCCTCATGAGACATGGCGATATGATCGACCCCACTCCCCACCGCGACGGACGCGCGATGAAGAATATCGCCCAGTCGAATCGCGCTCTCGGTAGGCTGCGTGATCTTGTAGATGGCAAACCGATCGGCCACCGCTTCCACCGCGTCGAGAATATCATCTAATGCGCTGGCCAAATCGTGGATATCTTCACGGTCAAGAGGAGTCAGGAAGGTTTGATTGAGGCGCAAGGCGATGTCGTGCGTAATCCCGTCTCCTATATGCTCGACTTCCTTGATTCGCTCGATCTTCTGCTGAACGTTCGAGTAGTCCTCCATCAGTTCCTTGAGCAGACGACTGCCCTCAATGACGTTGTGGGCCGCCTGTTTAAATAAGTCAAAAAACGCTTCTTCTTTGGGAAGTAGGCCGAAAATCATG
>JAICWG010000097.1 GCA_025934915.1 Nitrospira sp. | reverse complement strand
TGGTCCATCCCGGCTCCTGCCAGGTCGAACAGGTCGTGCAGATCGAGCACGAATCTTCGCAACCTCATCAAGCTGAATGGCAGCACGTCATCGAGTCGGTGCTCGACGCGGCAGGGATCAAGCTGACGAAGTTGCCGTCAAGAAAGAACTATTCGCTACCCGATCTCGTCGCTCAATTGGGGATCACTGCAGAGGAGTGATGACGAAGGCTGCTCGGCCGGTGGAACACCGACAGGAGGTTTTTGATGCAAATCATGATGGAATCGTCTCCTTGTCGAAGAGGACATTGACGCCATGCGAACCTGATTGTCCGCTCACGAAACGGTACCGGTGGGGGTGTAGGACAAGTAGCCCTTTGCAGTAGGTCATGGCAGTTGGAACTGTTGGACCCCTCGTCAGGAGGCCGCGTAGCACCCGATTTGGAACGGTTCCTTGTTCGGTGGTTCGTTGCCTAGTCCTCCCGGTGAATCGTGCCCATGCTGGACGGGCTGGCCTTCTCCCGGCTGACCAAAACGTCCCATCAGTCCGAGATGGGTCCTCTTTCGGGTCCAGAAGACACGCCACCAGCCGGATCCTCAAGCGGCTGTTGTGATCACTTTTCGAGTTTTAGGTCAGGCCTCATAAAGGCAAGTGCATGCCTGTGCGTTCTTATTTGCTGGCGCATCGAATGGACTGCAGTCCTTCCGATATACTGGTTATTATTTCGTTGATTAGCCACGCCCACCAGCAAGCTCAGCTGTAAGCTGTTGATGGGTTTCTCCATGATCCCTTCAGTGGCAGGCCCTCCTATCCCAGGAGGTAAGGAAATCGCGGGCCAATTCGTGCGCTTGTTGCTTTCCGACAAAGCTAGCACGGATTGCAACGTCGGGGCATTTTTAATCCGAGGACTTGGCAGAAATGGCCCACGTTCATTACAAGCCATGTTCTTCCAATCACGAAGAGTCGCCAATATAGAGGTATGATCATACGGTGTGGCACCTGGGGCGGCTCGGAACACGGTTCCTGGTCGTACATAAGATGAGACCACGATGGTGGGCACCCGTACCCCATAACGATCAAAATGGAATGTCCCATCCCGTGAGACCGGCCCAGGATACGGAGCGACTGCTCCCATGGGTGGAGGCACATGATCGTAGCACCCACCGTGTTCGTCAAAAGTGATGATCATAAGAATCTTGTCGCGATAGGGACTTTGTCGAACGGCATTATAGACCTCAGCGAGGAACTGTTCCCCTGTACTGACATTGTACGGTGGGTGATAATCCGTGGGGTACTGATTCTCAAATTCTCCACGCTCGATCGTGAACCTCGGCTCTACAAAGGAGTATTCAGGGAGCCTATCGCTCGCGGGGGCGTTAATGGCAGCATCGCACAGCCTCTTAAATGTTGAGAAGCTCTTAAAGTGTTCAAGAGAGAACCACAGCCTCGGAAACTGCACATACGTCAGCGATGGAGTATATATGGTATCGGTGTATACACCCCAGCTGATGCCCTGTGCAGACATCACATTGAAAATTGTCTGAATATCATACGGCTCATAATCATCGTTGTTGATATGTCCATCCGAGGAGCCGGTGTGCACGAAACCACGGTTAGGCCATGTCTCGCATGGGGCAGAGGTATACCAGTGATCACAAACCGCGAAGCTCTTCGCCAGTCCGGAGACGACGGGGACCTGCTGTGGGCTATAGGACTGCATAATCTGGGCGGCAGCCGTGGGTTCCGTTAGGGCTGTATAGTCCATAAGAAATCCGGACATATCGGCCTGAGCATTCGGTAGGGGCTTTGCCGTGCCGAAAATTTGCCGCGTCACCTGTTCGAAACTTTCCCCTGGGTCCGGATCAGGCACAAGCATCGGATTGTTATCGGGAGGCCAGCTACTTGTTGGCTCGCTCGCATAAACTACAGTGTTCGTCTGAACATCCTTGTTGAAAAACGTTCTCTCAATGAGACCTTCGTAAGCTGGAGTTGGCAACGTGGGAATATTGTATGGGGGATGATTCTGTCGATCCGAATAGAGCCATCCTAGAAGATTGTCAAACGAACGATTCTCCAGCATTACAACCACTACATGCTCGATGTTCTGCATGCCTCCTGGCATAAGACCATTGGACTTGCACCCCAGTTTTGGTTTTATAAGCGTTCCGCTCGTACAACTATGAAGTGCTAGCGCCGATGCTCCCACGGCGCCCAGGCTGGCTTTTAGGAATTGGCGTCTTGTGAACATGGAAGCCCTCCTTGTTGCCCCCGATTCAATCATTTCTATAATTCGTTCCAACAATTAACACTGTACTCTGGCCTTGGCGCAGCGGGGGACATGTTCTGGGCCACTATATCATTCTTCCCAACATTCCGGTGCGACAATAAGCTCGCTGGGGGTCATGTCAATAGGTGGGTAAATGGGATTCATGCGGCGGTCCTTTCGCCTAAGGCCAACACTATTCCCCCCCATACTGAGAGCGCCGATGATCATGAGCCGCACGCGCTTGCGGTCCGCAATGCCCGCCTTCACGAGAGGCCATCGGCCCACCCGTGGACGACCTGCGGCTCCGACAACTCCCGTGATTCCTCAATCGAAAGAGGACGCGATCTTCCTCCTATTCCACACCTAAGGAAGGTCTGATTTATTCTCTGCTCGCAATGTGCTACAGGGAGCGCAACTCTGATGAGGAGGCGCGCCCATGCAACAACAGACATTTGCGGAGGTCCGTTTGAACGATTTCGCAAGCCCACTCGCCGTGAGCGGGTTCTTGGCGAGATGAACCGCCCGGTGAACAGGAAGCGATCGGACTCAGCAAAGGCGGGCTGACCACCAAAATCCATGCGACCTGCGATGCGTTGGGCAATCCGACCGGGCGTTAGCAGTGACTGGATCGCTCTGCAATGTGGCCTGCCCATGCCGAATGGCGGCTTGGACATATCGTTCTAAAGCGACTGACTTTTCTGCCATTCCGGGCTCCCTAACTTCCTTTGGATTGCCCGTTGTCATCTTCTCACCGGACTCTCATTGAGTAAGTAATGGGCAATTAGCGAGAAGGTTTTCCGTCAATCGTTAGCTGATTGATCCCGCAACGCCGTTGCCGTAGAGAGCTAAGTTGCCTGCATCGAACAGATTGTCTCCTACGGCGATTGATTCGTCGAATCTTCGGCACTGGGGGAAGCCTCGATGGTTTTGCGAGCGAGTTCTGCTTCCGGGCTATCAGGGTATTGATCCACGACTCGGTCGAACATCAGGCGTGCCTTCTCGTGATCACCCAGTTTCGTGTACGTCTGACCGAGTTTCAGCGTGGACGCCGACAATTTAGGGCTGAGCGGGTAATTGGACACGACGTCATAGAACGATTTGAGCGCGTCTCGATATCGTCTCGTTCGATACTGACATTCTCCGATCCAATATTGCGCATTGGCTGCTAAGGCGGATTGGCTATGCAGCTCGATGAAGAGTCGGAAACCTGCCATCGCTGCCTCATAGTCGCGGTGCTTAAATTCATCCATGACGCGATCGTATAATCGGCGGGTCGTGTCCTGCCGGTGAGTAGGGGCGGCCAAGGACTGGCTAACCGGGAAGAAAATAAATAGGATCATGAGAATCCTGATACATTTGCGGAGCATAATAGGCCTCCATCTTCTTATATGGCTGTCGAGGAGCTTACATACGCAATCGGTATGCCAGAGCCACGACCATTCCTGTACGAGAACCGCTGAAAAAATAGAATTTTGCTCGATTCCAAAATCCGTCGGTCTCGGGCGTTTTCAGGGGCGTGTAGATGAAGACACAGATTTGTACAAAGTGGTTCGAACCGTTAATCGGCGAATTCATTATGCACTGACCGCGCTTCCCTCAAAGGCCGTACAGAAAGTTGCAATAAACATCTCCTGAGGAGAGCATCGTGAGTGAAGAGGCCCTTCCGGCCAATCCATTGGGCGGACGAACATTGGTTGTCGATCCTGTCGATCGATGCTGTTATCCGACTCCAAGCGCAGCGCTGAAGGATGTCGGTGAATCGGACCAGGTCTATGTCCGTCCTGGCATCTATGAAGATAAGCTCGTCGTCACTCAACGACCGGTGCGGCTTGTCGGTGCCGGACGAGATAAGGTCCAAATCTTCTGTCGGCGTAGCGGGCCGCTGTATCTACAATATCTACAAGAAGTACCGGAGGGGTGGATTACCGGTATCACGTTCCGCTATGTCGGGAGCGATCAACATTCGGCTCTCAACATACTCAATTCCACATGCATCATCACGCAGTGCCGAGCGATGGAAGGCATCTTGTCGGGAGTGGTGTTGTATGGACCCGAATGTCGGGTCGCATTCACCGACAACGAAGTGTGCCGCAATCGAGAGTCGGGCATTTTCGTGTTTGCGGGCGCTCAACCGAGAGTGGCCGATAATCGCTGTGTTGAGAATCATCATTTCGGCATCGCGGTTCGGGATCCGGGCAGTCGTCCGGAACTGGTGCGGAATCTGTGTGAAGAAAACATGCTGAGCGGCATTCTTTTGTTCCAGCATGCCGAAGGGTTGATTGTCGATAATGTTTGTCGGAGCAATCAGCACTGGGGCATCCTCATGACGCCCGATTCGCATCCCAATCCGGCGCTGTCGGCGCTTCCCACGATGAATCGACTCGAACCGAATCCTATGGGTGCCTATTCAATCTCAGATCAACCGCTTGCTCAGATCGGTCGATGACACAGCCTGAAGTCGCCGAAGAACAATGGTCATTAACTCAAGCGGCTGGAAGAAGGCGAATCATCGGGAATGTGAAACTGAAATGAGCTTCCCCCTTGTTGTTTGGCTCGATACATGGCGGCATCGGCGTGCTTCAAGAGTTCATCGACTTCGTGATCATCGGTCGGGTAAACGGTGATGCCGATGCTGACTCCGATCAACGCCCTGTGCTCTCCAAGGTGGAATGGTTCCGCCACTAACTTGGTGATTCGTTGTGCGACAAGCGTGATATCTTCTTCGCACGTGAGGCCTTCAAGGATAATCGTAAACTCATCTCCTCCCATGCGGGCGACCGTATCCACTTCACGCACGCACTCTTGAAGTCGTTCCGCGACGGCCTTCAAAAGCTGATCACCGACATTGTGACCCATGGTATCGTTTACCGGTTTAAATTGATCAAGGTCGAGCAGCATGAGACCGAGAGGCTGTTGGAGCCGCTTGCTGCGCGCCATGGCTTGGATAAGGCGATCACGAAACAAGGTGCGGTTCACAAGGCCCGTCAGCTGATCATATTGAGCAAGGTAGGTCAGCCGCTCTTCGGCCCGTTTTCGTTCTATGGCATAGCGGATTGAGCGGGCCAATAGCTCCGATTGTCCCTCTCCTTTGACAAGATAGTCCTGTGCCCCGTTCTGGACAGCCTGCAACGCGAGTGTCTGGTCGTTGAGCCCGCTCAGCACGATGATGGCAATTGTAGGATTCGCGGCTTGCATTTGACGTACTGTTGAAAGCCCATAGCCGTCCGGGAGTGACAGATCCAAGAGGACAGCATCAAAACGTGCGCGAGCCAGGTGGGTCACTGCGTCGCTCAGGCGAGTCTCATGGATGATATCGAATTCTTCCATGCCCCATTCTGCCAGAATGTCTTGAGTCAGGCGTGCATCGATGTCGTTGTCTTCAACCAGCAGAATCTTGATCATCGCGATCTCAATGCGAGCCGGTTCCCTACTCTAGTCCTCTCTTCAGCCATGGACTAAGTATAGCGTAGGACACTGATCCAACAAGCGAATTACCGAAGTGCGGACATCGTAAAAATTCCGTTTGTGTGAGTTTGAATAACCTCGACGAACCGTCTTGGCTTTCTGAATCTGACTGAGGCTTCAGGAATGCGCGCTCACCGGCTGGTGAGACGCCGGTTGATGAAGGCAGGCAGGATCGCGGTTTATCCCAACAACTCTATCGAGGATCGTCCGGCGCCAGTCCTCCGCAGCCGTCCGAGGTCATTAAAAGGAAGAGAGCTCGGGGCAAAGGAGAGACTCAGTCAGGAACTCGATAAACAGCGTGGGGACTGTCTGGGTAGGTACCGATTGGACCTTGTGGTGGACCGATTGCCGCTTCGCAGGAGTACCCCGGTTCAAAGGGCCATAATAGCGAACGACCTACAGTAGTCCCACGTATATGAACATACCGTAACGTGACGCCCATGCGAGCGGCATCGTCTTTAACCTTTCCGGTACATCCTTCGGGTGTATATCCTCGACGCGAAATCAGGAGCGGTTCCCCGGATGCGCTGAAAACGGAGAATTCGCTTGCGCATCCCATTACCGAGCACACCAGACACATAATTCCGGTAAGTCGACTTAAACGTATTCTTGAGAACATTGGAACCATCTCTTTCTCTTTTTGGATGTCTTCTGCTGATCCCAAAACAACAGGCATATCAAACCATAACACGAAAACCGACTTTCAATCGACCGGAGGTCAAATTTTTTCCTGGACCGTAGAGAGAAGGGGGCTCCCTGCCGAAATTGCCTCCCTCGCGGCAAGAATTTCCATTCTGGTAGGGCGTTATCTCGACGGCATAGCAATACGCGGCTATTTTTCGCATCACTCTCTCTGGCACAGAAGTTGAGGGAGACGATCAAGTTTTGCTCTTGCTGTGAATGGTGCTTGGGTTCCCACTGAGGTCCGTCCGATGGATGAATTGGATTCGTTCACTGCCCTTTGGGAATTGCTCACTCGCGACGTGGCGATTGTCGGCGGGCTTCAAAGTCCTCTGCTCAGCTGGATCGGTGCTGCGGGTATCCTCACCCTTTGCCTTTGGCATAGCGCGGTGTTCATCCGAGGTCTGTTACACATTCAACGGACGCTTTCGCGGTTTCAGTCGTTCGTCGCGCCTCTGGTCCTGGCACGGCGACAGGTTTCCAAGGAGTGGCTAGTCATCCCGGCCTTGGCCAAAAGGCGAGCGCGTCTTGATGAGTCGGCGGAAACGCGCCGTGATCTTGACGATCTGCAAGCACTGGATCGCGCGGTACGGTCGGAGCAGGCTTTCGTCAGAGACTGGCTTTCATACCGCAAGACGCTCGAGGTAGAGCAATCTGCCTGGTTTCTTGAGCCGACTGTCCACAGTCAGCGTTCCGCAAGTGAGTTTTTCTCGTTCGAATCTCTCTGCACCGTCCATCTCAATGTCCGTTTTTACCGGCAGCTTCCCGCCTTCATGACGGGGATGGGTTTGATGTTCACCTTCCTTGCCATTTTGATCGGCCTCGGCAAGCTCCACGCGAATGGGTCGGAGATCGATGGAATCCAAGGGCTTATCAACGGGCTCTCAGGAAAGTTTGTCACATCCATCGTCGGCTTGGCCTGCGCCAATGCGTTCACCCTCCTCGAAAATTCCCTCTGGCATCGGCTGGACAATCGACACCGAGAGTGCATCTCCCTCCTGGACGAAATGTTTCCGCAGAAAGCTGCCGATCAATCTGTCCAGGTTTCCTCATCGCAGAACGGACCTCCGGCTACCATAGTCGCTCCCATCCGAAACGATACCGCGCATCAGCTTGTAGAGGTCGTGCAGCAACGCCTCGGATCAACCGTCGCAGCTCTGAACTCCGCCTCACAGGCGCTTACGGCTCTGAATTCCAAACATTCGCCGATGAAGCTCGATGATTTGCCCGGCATGATCGGTCACGAGGTCCAGCGGGCGTTAAAGCCCCTGATGAATCCTTTGCTGGAAGCCATTCACGATCTCCACCGCTCGATTAAGGAGCAATGCTCCTCGGTGCAGTTGTCCCAATCTGAGATCGAAACGATGTTTCAGGAACTCAGGAGTAATGCAACTGCGACGACAGAACCTATACGTCCGGCGAATAAAGACTGCGATCCAGGAAAGCCATCTCGTTTCACAGGAACGGCACAGAGGGAACATAGGGCATGAAGTCGATCTTCGCACAGGACTCTCGTGACGGCTCAGCTGTGGTGACGAGTGGGGTTGCAGATCTGATGACCTCGCTCGCCGTCATCTTCATTCTCTTGCTCGTGGCCTATGTGACCCGTGTCCAAGATGGAAATACCGATCCAACCAGGAGCCGTGCCTCACCGACGGACATGACATCGAGACTTGACCTACGCCATCCACCACTGGAAGCCGAAAGGCCGAACGTCCACACCATTACGGTGCCGGATGCGGCGATCAACTTTGAGTTTGGGAAGAGCGCGTTGCTTCCTACTGCCGAAACCTTCCTGTCCGAGGCCATGCCTCACTATGCCTCACTCATCTGCAATCCTGGAGAGCAAGAAGTGGAGGCCTTTGTCATTGAAGGGTACACTGACGATCTGGGTGACGATATACGCAATCTGAAACTCAGTCAGGAACGCTCTTTTGCCGTACTGGCGAAAAGCTTGGAAGTGATTCGCGAGAAGCTTCCTTGGGCATACGAATGCTTCTTACAGAAAGCCACAGCGAACGGGCGTGGAAAACAGAACCTCCTACGCAATGATGCCGGACACCTGGACCGCGATAAGAGCCGTCGCGTCATTTTCAAAATCCACATGCGACCCACGTAGTGTGTCGAACACGCACAATGTTGACTTTCCAGTCACCACTGGTTCACGTAATACGACTTCCAATCGATTCGGAGCCCCCTATGAACGCGGCTTGCCTCAGGCCTGCAGTTGTTATGGGTGAAGGCTCGAGAATGCCGTCCCATAAATGCGGCGAGTCAATTCGATGAACTGCTTGATGGAAAGGATTTCCGCACGGGTGGAGGAAGAGAGTGCGAGGGAATTCAATGCTGCTGTTACCAGTTTCTGCTCGTACCCCTGATCTTTCAGCGAATTGACCAGCGTTTTACGGCGGTGGGCGAAGGCGGCTTTCACCAGTGCGGAAAATTTAGGCTCTTCCTCCTGGCTCAGCGCTCTCTGATGCTTGATCTTCAGCAGAACCACAGCAGAGCCGACTTCCGGTCTTGGTCTGAAGCACTGACCAGAGACTCGGAACGCTTTCGTGATCTCTGCCGCATACTGCGCCATGACTGAAAGCACTCCATAGTCGGAGCTGTCGGGTTTTGCGACTAATCGATCGACGACCTCATTTTGCAGCATGAGCACCATGCGGGGAAAACGGTTGCGCTGATCGAGAAGCCGGAAGAGGAGGGGAGTGGACAAATAATAGGGAAGATTGGCGACGACGATGGCGCCAATTGGAAGGTGCTCGATCGGATAGACCATCGCATCGTCGAGGACGAGCGTGAGATTCGACAACTTGGGCTGTCGCTCGGTCAGGTACGCATAGAGCCGTGGATCGACTTCGATCGCCGTCACGTGGCCGGTAGTACGACAAAGTGCTTCCGTAAGGAAGCCGCGGCCAGGTCCGATTTCCAAAACGGTATCGGTCGAGGTCAGCTCAGCCAGTGCGACGATTTTTCGGACAATGTTGGGGTCTACGAGAAAATTCTGCCCAAGACGTTTGATCGCTGTAGGAGGGAGAGGGGAGTCCACCCGTCAACTCTCAGTCGGAGGAGCTAGGGACAATCGCTTGGCGAGTATTATCAGTGGCGAGCGATAACATTCCACGAGATCTATAAACTCTTCAACCAGGTCGTTCGTGAACGACGGTCCCGGTTGGATACGAGCGACTGCCTGTCCTTCCAGAGGACCGACGGCATCAGTGATAAGCGACACGGTGCACACTTTCCATTTTGCTATTCGTTCCGTCCCGGCGACAGTGTTCAGATCTTGAAGGGTCTGTTTCTTGAGAGTCTCCAATTCGTCAATCTGCTGCAGGATCACGGTAAGTCCCTTCGGCCTATCAGGCGACATGTCCGGCCCGCCCCTTCTTGGTTGGAGTTGCCGCCATTCTATTCTGAGCGATCTTGGCAGCCAGCGTGATGGCCTCAATCAGACTTCCGGGATCGGCGAGGCCCTTCCCGACGATATCAAAAGCTGTTCCATGATCCACTGAGGTGCGGATGATAGGCAAACCCACGGTGAGATTGACGCACGTGCCAAAGGCGACAAGCTTGAGGGGAATGAGGCCCTGATCGTGGTAGAGGGCGACGACACCGTCAAAGGACCCTTTCGAGGCTTTCCCGAATAGGGTGTCAGCCGGTAGAGGATCACTTGCCAAGATACCTTCCTGCTGCATCGCGCGGGCTGCTGGAAGAATCAGGCGGGCTTCCTCATCGCCGAACAATCCATTCTCACCGGCATGGGGATTGAGAGCAGCTACTCCAATCCTGGGACGTTTGATGCCGAACAGCGTCGTCAACGCCGATTGAGCCAAGCGAATCGCTTTTTCAATCTTTGCTTGGGTCAGCAGCAGCGAGAGGTCTCTGATCGCGACGTGTGTCGTGACGAACATGATGCGTAACGGCCCGCCCACGATCATCATGCCCGACTCGTGCGCGTGGGTGAGATCGGCCAACAATTCGGTATGGCCAGGGTACCGGCAGCCGGCCATATTGATGGCTTCTTTATTGATGGGCGCCGTTACCATTCCATCGATACAGCCGATCTGAGCCAGTTCGACGGCTTTCTTGATAAAGGCGACTGAAGCAGCGCCGGTCTCTGCCGCAGCAGTACCGGGTATGAACTTATCCAATGGTGTCTCCAACGGGTCTAGCACGGCCACCGTTCCTCTGTGTGGCGCCGTCGTTTCATGACCGTGAACTCGAGATATGTTCACTTTGAGCTTCAGTGCCTTGATCGTTCGCTCCATGACAGGAAGCGATCCGATGACGATCGGTCGGCAAACATTGTGCCAGTGGGCTCCAGACAGAGCCTTGGCGATCACTTCCGGGCCGACGCCAGCCGGGTCTCCCATCGTAATCCCCAGCAAGGGGAGTCGGAGAGATGAGGAACGGTTGCGAGCTGACCGCGATTCAGTTGACATAGAGATACACTGTATAGCCGATATACAACACAGCGCTGGCGGCGAGTAGCCACGGCCGCCATCGACCCCCGATCAGAATCTGCAGGAGGCAGAGTCCAACAGCCTGCACGGCCAAGATCATGGTGGTCAATGCCGATGGTGCAATCGACCATTCGGTTCCGATCAACCCCAGAGCGACCGGGAAAGTGCCTTGAAAAACCATGGCTCCTGTGACATTGGCCACGGCGAGTCGGTCTTTCTTGCGATAGAGCCAGAGAAAGCTGTTGGACATCTCCGGCAGCTCGGTGGCGAGCGGGGCGATGAGCAGCGCCAAAATCAACGGCGACATGGCGAATAAGCCGGCCATCGATTCTGCAGCCATGACGAACAAATGGGCGCCTACGATCAACCCACCTAAACCCAAGAGGGCTTGAAATCCGATCATTGCATACGCTGGTATGGCAGCGGCCTTGTCGAAAATCAGCGGCTCGAGCTCACCCCCTTCTTCATCACCAGCGGGTGCGAACTTGAGTTTCATGTAGTAAATATACAAACAGACCAATGTAACAGCCGCGATGAGATGAATCAGCCTGGAGGGCACGAAGACGCAACCCAACGCGACAAAATATCCGATCATAAAAAACGTGAGGTCTGTCAGGACTTCGCGATAATCAAGATGAAATCGGGCAGTCCGCTTGCCTGCCCGCGCATAGAGCAGCAGAAGAACTGCCAATATAGGCAATACCAATGTGCTGAGCATGAACGGCGCGCCTAAGATGGCGCCCAAGCCGACCTCAACCTCTTCCCGGCTGTCGCCGAAGAAAATCGCAATGATCGGGATTGAGGTTTCAGGCAGGGTTGTGCCGATTGCAGCAAAGATACTACCTACGGCGCCCTCGGAGATGCCCCGCCGCTTGCCTAGCCATTCAATGGCATTGGTAAAGAGCGCGCAACCGCCTAGCGTGACCGCAACGGACACGACAAAGAGGAGAACGTAATACAGAACGGTCACGCTCGGCCTCGCACGTTCGCCGGTCTCTTCTTACCGTGCCCTTGTGGATATGCCAGCAGTGCCTCCTCCATGATCGCCTTCAACGGGCGACCGGTTCGTTTGGCGATGGCCTTGCAGTCCTCATATTCGGGAGCTGCTTTTTCCCATCCCGCGCCGACCTTGGCGACTTTCATGCGAACGACTCCACCTTGGGTCGTGACAGGGACGAATCGTCGTGCAAGGAGATGTCGGCGTACCTCGTGAAGACGTACTCCGAGCGTGGTCGTTTCCTGGAAGAGGACTTCGAGCACGGCATCCGTCCGGTCTTCAGCGGCCAGGCAGCTCAGCACAACTCCCGGTCGACTTTTCTTCATGACGACGGGAGTCAGCGCGACATCAACGGCACCGACGTGAAAGAGCTGTTCCATCACGTATTCGTAGGTCTGTGGATTGAGGTCGTCGAGATTCGTTTCAATTTGTATCATCCGCTCGGTCCGACGCATCTCCGACGAGGATTCTTCTTCCAGAAACACGCGCAAAGCGTTGGACCATCCGTCAGGATCGTGGTCGCCGGCCCCATAGCCAACCGTCGTACTTTTCATGGGCGACATAGGGCCGAATTCCGACGCCAATGTCCGAAGCAGCGCAACCCCAGTGGGAGTTGCGAGTTCGCAGGGTGGACCTGCTGCGTAAATCGGGATTCCCTTCGCCAGCACCGCCACAGCCGGTCCTGGAACCGGTAAGAGCCCATGTGAGGTCTGAATGGAACCGGCCCCGACATTGATGGCGGACGAGGTGACGCGGGCGGCGTTCAAGAGATAACAACCCAGCACGCCTCCGACGACATCGATAAACGAATCCACAACCCCCACTTCATGAAAATGAACATCTTTCACAGCGACTCGATGGGCTAGGCCTTCTGCTTCAGCCAGTCGATCGAAGACCGATCGACTACGTTCCTTGACCGGACCGGGCAGCGTGCTGCCGGCAAGGATCTTCTGAATACGGGAGAGAGTCAGCGGCCGTTGAAACCCCTGTTGAACGATCACATCGACCTTTATCGCCGGGAGCGCGCCACGATGCACCTCACGCTTCCGTAGTTGGTACCCGCTGAGTTGTAGGCGCTTGAGTCCGTTAATCAAGTCTGTCCACGAGAGCCCGGCGCTCACCAGCGCGCCGAGGACCATGTCTCCACTGACACCGGAGAAACAATCGAAGTGTAAATGCCGACCCACCGAGTTCCTCCCTCGCTCCACGTAAAACGACCGGACATCTTACCCAAACCTATTGCCGAACGGCAATCATTGGCTCAATGTCCACGCTTCGTTGACACCCCAAGGATGCTATGTTATCCCCCTAATAATGCAATAATGCGTTGAGTTGCATTCACCGTGCATCGCGGCGAATGCGCCACCCCCACCCATGAAAGTAGGTTCGGTGTTTTCGTTGAAAACTTCAAGCAATCTTCATTGTCCGAAACTCCTGCTCGTGTTTTTCACCCTTTGCGGTTGTCTGACTGCTTTCCTCCCAGCCGACAGTTTTGCAAAGGTGAAGTCCTCCCGCGTTCCCAGGCCAGAGCCTGGGCTCAAAATTGTCGGCCTTTCCATTGCGCCGACCCCGTATACTCTGGGCAATGGGCCTCTTCAGTTTTCCGTTACGGTGCAGTTTCCGAAGGAAGTCAATGGAGACCTAATTCTTGAGGTGACATCGCTCATTAGTTCTCCTTCGAAGACCTCGCTCCGATTCCTCACGCACCGACAGCCTGTTCTCATCCCATCGGCGGGAAATGGAGAGCTGGAACGATCGACAGTGTCCGTCGAACTTGCTTGGGATGGACAGGATCACCGCAAGCAACTTGTCGAGGTTGGCACCTATTCGTATGAAGTGCGGACAAAGTTGTTGGCAAACGGAGAGAAGGGGTTACGCACCGTGATGGTCGCTTGGCCGAAGCGAGGCATACTGGAAGTGAAATAGTGTCTCATTGTCTCTCCCACGCCTAGCTCTTCACCCCCAACATATTGATCCGATGCGCAAGGCAGGCCGCGCCGAATCCGTTG
This sequence comes from Nitrospira sp., assembly GCA_025934915.1. Taxonomy (GTDB): domain Bacteria; phylum Nitrospirota; class Nitrospiria; order Nitrospirales; family Nitrospiraceae; genus Nitrospira_D. The sequence continues at coordinate 2,166 of JAICWG010000097.1, read as the reverse complement.
TCGATGTTCATCACTCCCACACCCGCCGCGCAGGAATTGAGCATCGTCAATAGTGCAGCGACTCCGCCGAAACTTGCCCCATAGCCTCGGCTGGTCGGCACGGCAATGACAGGACAGTGGACTAAGCCTCCCACCACACTCGGCAGGACGCCGTCCATGCCGGCTGCGACGATGACGACCTGCGCATCGAACAGCCGATCTTTCTTTCCGAGCAACCGATGGATACCCGCGACACCGACATCGTACAGCCTTTCGACGTGGCTTCCCATCACTTCTGCGGTCACACGGGCTTCTTCCGCCACGGGCACGTCTGCAGTTCCTGCGGTCACCACGAGTATATGCCCATGTTGCTTTTGCCTGGAGGCGCGAATCGCCACAATGCGGGCATCGGGATAGTACTGTGCTCGTCGATCCAGACGGCGAATGGCACGCGCGACCGATGGGTCGGCACGAGTCGCCAGAAATGGGCCCTGTTTCCTGATGAGTGCCCGCGCGATGGCGATGACCTGCGCCGTGGTCTTTCCTTCACACAAGACCACCTCGGGGAACCCCTGTCGCAGCGATCGATGATGATCGAGCGAGGCAAAGCCCAGATCCTCAAAAGGCAATGACCGCAAGCGCTGAAGCGCCTGTTCCACGGTAACTTGTCCGTGACGGATCTGCTGTAACAGCCGCTCAAGTCCTTCCGGATTCATGCCCATCCTTTCTCTGGTTTTGCGTCCCGTTCCATCAAATCCCGGACGGCTTTCAAACAGGATTTATCGTCATACAGGACGGCGTTGATCTCTTGTATGATCGGCATATCGACTTGATAGTGACGGGCCAACGTGAGTGCCGCACGCGCCGTTCGAACGCCTTCTGCGACAGCCTGCATTCCGGCCAAAATCGTCTGAAGCTTTTCCCCTCGACCAAGCCGGACACCAACTGACTGATTACGGCTCAGCGCGCCCGTACAGGTCAGCACCAGATCGCCGACCCCGGAAAGTCCATAAAACGTGCGCGAATCGGCTCCCATTGCCACCCCCAGCCGGATGCTTTCAGCCAGGCCTCGGGTAATGAGTGCCGCGCGGGCATTGAGTCCGAGGCCCAGACCATCGATCACGCCGGCTGCCAGGGCCATGACATTCTTCAGCGCACCGCCGAGTTGAACCCCGATGACGTCTGTGTCGGCGTACACCCGAAATGCAGGCGTCATCAACGCCTGTTGAAACCGCCGCACCAATTGCTCATCGGTGCCGGCTAGACATACGGCCGTGGGTTTGCCGGCACTGAATTCTGACGCGAAACTTGGTCCGGAGAGCACCATGAGGGAGCGGTGCATGGACGGCGGCAACTCGTCCTCCATCACATGGGTCATCAGCTTGGCCGTGTTTTCCTCGATGCCTTTGGTTGCGCACACGAACGGCAGGGGACCAGCGATGGAGAGTGCCAACTGATGCAACACAGATCGGGTGAGGTGCGAAGGAACGGCAAACAGAACCGCGTCGCGGTTCGTGACGGCTTCACCGAGCGAGGAGGTGGCCGTCAAACCTGGAGGAAGCGAGACGCCTTTGAGAAAGATCGGGTTTTCGTGTGAGGAATTGATGGCGTTGACGACATCGTGCTCATAGGCCCAGAGACGAACCTCCAACCCCTTCTCGGCCAGATGTTTGGCCAGAGCTGTGCCCCAGGCTCCGGCTCCAATAACGCCGATCTTGGTGATCGTGGTCGGCATACGCGATTCAGCCTCATGGAGAAATCATCATCCATCCGTTCAGGACGGCGGATTATATAGGAAGCTATCGAGTGTCTGTCAATGAATGGAACGGCTACCCTATTTCGCCAAGCTCGCCGTATGCGCAAAGAAACGCATTCTGCGTGAATGCCATGCGGCCAACGTTTCCCTTGTCCGGATTTCACAAATGCCTTTGCCGTCACGGATCCAAATCATAGGATTGACGGTAATCACGGATACAGCTATCCGGAAGAGGTTCTGATGAAACTACAACATGCTTCATGGCCCAGTTGGGGAATCAGGGCGGTAGTTCTAGGGCGTGTCGTCAATTAAGCCAGATGACGGCGGCGGCGAGATACACAGCACCAAGGAAGGTTTCGGCACGTTTATCGTATCTGGTGGCGATGGCGCGGTATTGTTTGAGTTTGGCGAAGAAATTTTCGATCAAATGT
>JAICWG010000124.1 GCA_025934915.1 Nitrospira sp. | reverse complement strand
GCCAGGTTCACACGGCTCACCGTCCATGGCGATTTCAGACCGAGCAGGTACTGATAGCCTGCGGTGTCTTGCATGGTCGATCCCTCCTTGGCCGCGACCATCCTATCCCTTCACCCTACCCATGCTGAACCCGGAAGCGCCGTTTTTTCTTCAGAAGAAGCGACGCCTCGTAGCAAAAGGTGCCGCCGCTATAGAGGCCACGAATGTAGCGCTGCCGCGGAGCAAAAGGCGTGATGGAAGGAGAAGTCACACTCACCCTCCTGCCTTCGGGAGTTCTGCCGTTGGCGAGCGCCACCGCTGTCGCTGCTGCATCCTCGAGCGTTACGGCGGGGTAAATATTCTCGTGTCTCACTCGGTCTGGATCGGCGCCAAGAAAATTGACGACCACCGCCTTGCTTGCGCGACCGGCTGCCTCCATTACCTTGACGGCTACTTCCGGCGACGGAGGCTTGGAAATGAGCACAATCACGGAAGTGGAGGGATCAGTTGCCAGCACCTTCAGGCCTTGAAGTATGGAAATGCCGCCGACATCGCGGTGCAGATCGTGTCCGCCCGTACCGATCGCCTGCGAGATGCCGCCTCCCCATCGGTCGACCAGGCAGGTCACCTGTTGGAGGCCGGTGCCGGATGCGCCGACGACACCGATGACTCCGCGCCGCACCACATTCGCGAACGCAAGCGGGATGCCGTTGATAATGGCAGTTCCGCAGTCTGGACCCATGACAATGAGATCACGTTCCTGGGCGAACCGTTTGAGCGCGATCTCGTCCTTGAGATCGACGTTGTCGCTGAAGAGCATGACATTGAGGCCAAGACGCAATGCCTTGAAGGCCTCCGCCGCAGCGTACTCACCCGGAGTGGAGATCAAGACGAGATTTGCGCCGACGAGGTTCCGAGTCCCATCTCGATGCTGCGGGGAGAAATGCCGCGTGATTGTTCCTTGCCGGTTGAGGAAGGGGAAGGTTGCTTCAGCGCGGATTCTGCCGTGGCGAGTGCCGATTCCAGGGCAGCGGCTTCTCCTTGAAGAGCAATCAGGAGATCGTTGGCAGAGGCTTCGACCGGTTCGGTCAGCAAGTCGGCCTCTTGGAGGAGGCGGAAGTTATTGACGGAGGCCATCACGGCCGACGCTCGTTCCACGCCGGACAACTTGCCGAATGTGGAGGAAAGCTGCATCAACGAGACGGAATCACGGTAGAAATTCCGGAGTACTTTGGCCACCGTGGCCATATTGCTGGTCTCTGCTGATATCCGGGCTTCAAAATGAACACAATATTGTATACAACGTCAAGAGCTAAGCCTGGGCTTGAGTCATTGGGTTGGCCCCTGCCGTGCACCATAATCCTGCCAAGTAGCCTACGAGAAAATCATCGCCCGATGGCGTCAAGCCGTACCCAAGTCCGATCAGTGATCGAATGGAGGTTATGGCCTCTTTTAATCGGAGGCGACATGTCGCCTGTAGGAGCAACGGGATAGTGGAAGCACTCTGTTGGATGAAAATCTCCGAGACCGCCGACGTGGCAAGCCGTTCTTCTGATAGGAACAAGGCCCCCAGATTCTCCGACATGCCACGTTTATGGCAATGCATTTTTAATTCAGACCAGGCAACTGCCCAGGATTGAGCCCGAGTGGGTCGGCAAAGATCGATGCGCAACCCTTTGAGATCGATGTGCCAGGGCAATGCAGGTCGCAGATCGACGGAAAAATCAGGTCCATCGATGCGGAGTATTCCTCCCCGACACGCGACCGGCTGTCCGACTCGAAGGACATGCAGGAAGACAGAATGAGAGGAGGTGTCTAAGCGAATGCCGTGAGGAAGATTGCCTTTTTGGCATGGAAGGAGGGTCAGCAGCGTACCAGGCTCTAACCATAGGTTGCAGGCCTGGCGGAACACGCTATGCACGGTTCCGTTGAAATGATGGGTCGGCACCCGGATGCCGACTGAAAGGGCCTGGAAATGCATAATGGGCACTCCATCGCCCGGTGAGCTGAGAAAATGTTCCTAAGCTCTCGATGAGTACGCTTTGGCCAGCGCGTCTTTAATCGCCGTATGAACGTTGTTTCTTCCTTCTTCAATATTTCGTTGCATCGCGGCCCGCGCGCCCGGAGCATCTCCGGCTGTTATACACTTCAGGATTTTGAGATGCTGCCGGCATGTGCTTTCCGCTCGATCCGACTTGTCGAAATCGATCATTCGAAAAAGCATCAACCGCTCATTGATGGTGCGGAGGTGCTGCAATAACGGTCTGTTTCCTAAAGCATGGGCGAGTGTCTCGTGAAACAAGGTGTCGAGTTTGGCGAGTTCATCGGCCTTCTTGGCAGGTCCATTCAACAGCTCGATCCATGTGCTCTTGAGTTTACTGATGGCCTCCTTATCGTTCCGGTGGAGAGGGTCCTTTGTCGCCAAGCGTTCGACGGTGTAGAGTTCCAACGCCAAGCGAAAGTCGTAAAGCTCCTCGATCTCACTGAGGTTGTATTGTCTGACGACATAGGCCCGATTGGGCAATTTTTTCACGAACCCATCGGATGCCAGTACACGGAGCGCTTCCCGCACCGGACTTCGACTCACGTTGAATTTCTCGCACAGCTCAGCTTCGGTCAGCCGATGTTCAGGTGGGTACTGCCAATGAATGATCTGTTCCTTCAGTGTGGCGACAATCGATGAACTAAGGTTGGACGGTTCTCCCTTCACGGCTCGGTCATTTCGAATCATCAGGTTCTTTCGGGACTCCGAGCTTCAGAAATAGTTCAAGGTGGACGCCCCATCATGTGCGGGCAGACAAATCAGCTTCATCTTCAGCGTCTCCGGCTCCACGGATTGTATACAATCGAGCGTACCAAGTCTAATGCGTCTTGGGTTCGTCTCACCGAGGGACTCGTCGCCCACGTTTTGAACCTGTATGCGAAAAGGAGGGGGATGAAGAGAAGTTACGAGAAGCGTTGATCGCCGGTATGTCCTCACCAATAGTAAGGCCAAGAGTGCCAGTACGGCGACCAGTAAGGACTCCAATAGGGGCCGATGGGCTGGCGAATTCGAGGTGATTCCTCGTCGTCTTCGGTCCACACGCGCAGATTGTTGATGCGCACGAGTGGGTAGGTGTACTCCGTTTCGTCGAGCGGCAAGGTGACGGAATCGGCCATATCTCCGGTTACGGTCACAAATGTGCCGGGCGGAACCGTCGCAGGGTCGAGAAATTCTTTCTGTAGAGCCATGAACCGGCCTTGGGACTTGCTGAGGTCCACTGTCGGTCGAAGGGAGCCGGTCAGCGGCAATTGGAGTATCTCGATTCTGGTTCCCTCTTTGAGCCGACGCGCTCCCAGCACTTTCCCGCCGAATGTGACCGACTGTCCGTTGTAAGATTCGGGAGAGGCTTTGACCTGCTCATAGCTGATGGAAGGCGCTTCGGAAGGTAGTGTCTCGGTCTGATCACCGGTCATGGCGCAGCCTGTGAGGATGACGAATGTGGAGACGAAGCCTGCACAGGGGAATAGGCGCATCCGTTGATTATATCAAAGGAGAAAGGTCGCTCTCTATCGGCTATAATGGAACGGTTATTTACCTGTGGAAGGAGTACGAAATGAATGGTCCAATGACGTCGATGTGGAAAATGGCTCTTGTGGTGATGGGAACGATCGGGCTGCTCAACGCGCCGATGAGTGCGCAGGCGGCCAAGCCGGAGCTGAAGGGTAAGTTCAAAATACTCAAAGATGAGCCGTCAACCCATCAGCCGGGGAAGGTGAAAGTCGTCGAGTTTGCGGACTTCTACTGTCCCCATTGCCATCATTTCGAAGAAACCGGGGTGCCGCTCCTCTTGAAAGAGTTCGGGAACAAGGTGGATATCACGATGGTCGGATTCCCCGTCATCCCAGGAAAACTGCCGACCGTGTTCGATATGTATGAGCAAGCGAAACTGATGGGCAAGGGCGATCAAATGAGGGCGATCTTGTTCCGCACGATTCACAAGGACAAGGTGGACGGCGTGTTCGATCGCTCCATCCGTTCGTTGTTGATCAAAGAAGCGGGCCTGGACGTCACGGCGTTCGAAGCAGGGATGGAGAGTGGAAAGCCGGCCAAACTGTTCGAAGATGGGCGTCGCTTGGGTGAACGGATCAAAGTGTCGTCCACGCCGTCGCTCCTGCTGGACGGGAACATCAAAGTCGATGGCGCCAACATGACGCCTGAGAACGTCGTGACCATCATCCGGAGCATCCTCGATGCCGATGCGAAGAAGTGATGGGTGAGGAGTTAAGATGCAGGAGGCGAGAACGAATGGGGTCATTCAACGACTTTTGGAGAACGAGTCCGCCTTCAGGCAGTTTATTCGCCGTCGAGTCGGCGATGGAGTTGTCGTGGACGATATCCTGCAACAAAGCTTCACCAAAGCGGTCGAGCGCTCCCATTCGTTGAATAACGAGCAAAGTGCGCTCGCCTGGTTTTATCGAATCCTCCGCCATACGGTGGCCGATTATTATCGTTCTCATGGGGCCGAGGCTCGTCGGAATGAGGTCTTGCTGAAGGAATTGACCATTTCCGGTAATCATCAGGAACCTCCACTTGACGAGTTACAGGCTACCGCTTGCACCTGCCTTCACGGTCTCCTTCCGAGCCTCCATGGGAACTATGCGGAACTCATCAAACGTATTGATCTCGATGGGGAATCACCGGTACAGGTTGCGAAAGAGTTGAAGATCTCGCAGAACAATCTCACGGTTCGTTTGCACAGAGCCCGTCAGTCCTTGCGGGTTTCTTTGGAAGAAGCTTGCGGCATTTGCAGCAAGCATGGTTGCTTGAACTGCACCTGTGGCTAGCTGGTCCCTCCTGTTCCCGTCTTTTTCTGATCGTTTCATCGTGCCGACCGGCTCTCTGTAATATTGGGCGCCCTGGTCCGTTTTTAGGGGTGAAGGCGACATTGAGCAAGCAGACCGGATAAGATGAAAGGAGACGAACCATGGCCGATCGATCGATAGGCGGCTGTTGCGGGAGTCAGCATCAGGGAGCGAACGACATGAGCAAGCACATACCGATGACTCAAATTTCTTCGCATACTGGGACGGACATCGATCCGGTATGCGGGATGAGGGTGAACCCAACCACTGCGGCAGGGCGGCACGATTATCAAGGCAAGACGTACTATTTCTGCGCGGTATCCTGTCTCGATACATTCAAAACCGATCCGGAACGATTCTTGAAGTCGGCGCCGACCGATCTCATTTCATTGGGGAAGAAAAAACCGCTGCCGATGATGCAGCCGGTCAGACAGGGTGAAATCGACCCTGTGTGTGGGATGATGGTACAGCCTGCCACGGCGGCAGGTTCGTACGAGTATCGCGGCAAGAAATACTATTTCTGTGCCGCCAGGTGTCTCGAGAAGTTCCGAGCCGACCCCGAATATTATCTCACTCCGTCGGAACAACGAACTCCGAAACCGATGCCCGTATCGGCAAGCGGGATCACGAAGTATGTCTGCCCGATGGACCCCGAGGTGCTCAAAACCAAACCGGGAGCATGTCCCATATGTGGCATGGCATTGGAGCCGGCTGATGTAACGGCTGCGAGTACGCGCACGGAATATACCTGCCCTATGCATCCGGAGATCGTACAAGCCGAACCTGGAAATTGTCCGATTTGCGGGATGGCGTTGGAGCCGCGCACGGTGACGGCGGAGGAAGCCAATCCGGAATTGGTCGATATGACTCACCGGTTTTGGCAGAGCGTGGTCCTCGGCTCACCCATTCTCGCGTTGATGATTTCCGAAATGATGCCGGGTCAGCCTTTACAGCACCTCTTTTCAGGAAGAGTATTGGTCTGGTTTCAATTTCTGTTGGCAACTCCGGTGGTGCTCTGGACCGGGTGGCCGCTCTTTCAACGGGCCTGGGCCTCACTTGTAAACCGCCATCTTAATATGTTCACCCTCATCGGCCTCGGGACCGGTGCGGCCTATCTCTATAGTGTTGCCGCCACGCTCGTCCCTGGATTGTTCCCTGACTCGTTTCGGGTCCATGGCGGAGAGCTTGCCGTCTACTTTGAACCGGCGGTGGCCATTATTGCGCTGGTCTTATTAGGACAGGTGTTGGAGCTGCGAGCCCGTAGCCGAACCAGCAGTGCCCTCAAAGCTCTGTTAGGCCTCGCGCCGAAAACGGCCCGTATCATTCGCGGTGATGCTCGCGAAGAAGATATCCCATTGGAACAGGTGCAGGTCGGTGATCGGTTACGTGTTCGACCGGGCGAAAAGATTCCGGTCGATGGAGTAGTGCTGGAGAGCTCAAGTGCTGTCGATGAATCGATGGTCACCGGCGAGTCGATTCCCGTGGAGAAACAGCCAGGTCACAAAGTGGTGGGAGCAACGGTCAATGGGACAGGCAGTTTTGTGATGCGGGCCGAGCGGATCGGTCGCGAGACGCTGTTGTCGCAAATCGTGCGTATGGTCAGTGAGGCGCAGCGCACCAGGGCGCCGATTCAGCGATTGGCTGATGTTGTTGCGGCCTATTTCGTGCCGATCGTGATCTTGGTCGCCGCCGTTACTTTTGTGATCTGGGCACTGTACGGCCCGGAACCGCGTATGGCCTATGCCTTGCTCAATGCCGTTGCCGTATTGATCATCGCTTGCCCCTGTGCATTAGGGCTCGCGACGCCGATGTCGATTATGGTCGGGACAGGCCGAGGGGCGACAGCGGGCGTGCTGATCCGTAATGCCGAAGCGCTGGAGACCTTGGCCAAGGTCGATGTTTTGGTGGTTGATAAGACAGGGACATTGACGGAAGGCAAGCCTCGCCTGATGACGGTGGCGCCGCTGCCGCATGTCACGGAGACCGAGCTATTACAGCTCGCAGCCGGGCTTGAGCAGTCCAGCGAGCATCCGTTGGCGGCGGCCATCGTATCCGGCTCCCGGGACAAAGGAATTCTTCCATCGAAGATAGAGGACTTCCGTTCTCTCACGGGGAAGGGCGTCACCGGCATGGTCGAAGGTCGTGCAGTGGCCGTCGGTACTGTGCTGCTTCTTAACGAGCTGGGTATCGAGGCGAAACCGCTGCTGGCCCAGGCCGAGCCCTTGAGGCAGGAGGGCCAAACCGTCATGTTCGCGGCGATCGACGGCAAGCCGGCTGGGTTGCTGGGCGTGGCTGATCCGGTCAAGTCTTCCACACCCGAGGCCATAGAATTGTTGCATCGTGAAGGACTACGGCTCGTGATGCTGACCGGCGACAACCGGACGACGGCTGAGTCTGTGGCCCGCCGGCTCCAGATCGATGAAGTCCAGGCTGAGGTCTTGCCCGAACAAAAGGCGGCGGTGATCAAGCGGCTTCAGGCCGAAGGGCACGTGGTGGCCATGGCGGGAGACGGCATCAACGATGCACCGGCTTTGGCGCAAGCGCACGTGGGGATTGCCATGGGGACGGGGACGGATGTGGCGATGGAAAGCGCGGGCGTCACGCTGGTCAAGGGCGATCTTCGAGCCATCGCCCGGGCTCGATGCTTGAGCCGCGGGACGATGCGGAACATCCGGCAGAATCTGTTCTTCGCCTTTGTCTATAACATGCTGGGCGTACCTGTCGCAGCCGGGGTCCTCTATCCTTTCGTTGGAATCCTATTGAGCCCCATGATCGCCAGCGCAGCGATGACATTCAGTTCCGTGTCGGTCATCGCGAACGCACTCCGATTGCGGAAGATGGCTCTGTAAATGGTTCATGCGAGTACTGACGGATGAGAAATGCCGTTGACGGTTAAGTTAATGGAGGGATAGACTTCTCTCATGCGAGTAAGTTCGTATCAATCTCGATCGTTTCTTGCCGCGACCATCGTGGTGTTCCTGCTGGCGTTCAGTTTCAACGCATACGCTTGTCTCCTGCCGCTCTCAGGGACTACCGATGCCTCGATGGCAAACGGCTGTTCAACCCCCGAGGAACAGCCCGTTCGGCAGTTGTGCGATGCCTTCAAAACTCTCGGCGTTGAGTCTTCCTCTCAGGCGTCTTCGTTGCACACGGACCATCACTGGTCAGCGGCTGGCCAGGCGCCGGCTGCGCTTTTATCCGCGAGTTGCAGGCTCGTACGAATTTCCAGTCCATATCACTCTCTCGAATCGAGTTCTCCTCCGCATCAGTCTCTTTCCAGCACAGTGCTTCGTATCTGATCTCTCCGGTTCTTCCTTACACCGTTTCAGCATCGTGTGATCTGCCCGGCGCTGAATCTCGGTTCATCCCGCCGCTTCTCCTGTAGCAGGACGCGGTCCGAGATCCGCGACAGTCGTGGGCAGGAAAGCTATTGAGGAGGACCATCTCATGACTCGTTCAATTCGATTTTTGCTGTCGGCAATAACGGTTCTGAACATGACCTTCGCGATGCATGGACGCCAGGTCGTCCATGCCGCCGATCAGACTGCACAATCGTCTTCGGCATTACCAGATTTGATCCAGGAAGCCTTGGTCAAAAATCCTGAACTTGTGGCGGCGCGCAAGCAATGGGAGGCTGCCACGAATCGGATTGCCCAGGCTCGATCGCTGGATGACCCCATTCTGTCCGTCCACTTGTGGAATCTCCCGCAGACCTTCAATGTCACGCAGACGCAGAACAGCATCTTCGGTCTCTCGCAAAACCTCCCATTCCCAGGCAAGCTGGCCTTGAAAAGCGAAATCGCGAGTCGGTCAGCTGAGATGACCGAGCAGGCGCTGCGCGCGAAGGAACGAGAATTGGTCGCCCGTCTCAAGCAGGCCTACTACGACCTGTTTTTCGCGCACAAGGCGATCCAGATTCATCATGAACAGGCCGAGTTGCTCAGGCAGTTCTTCGAGATTGCGAACGCGAAGTTCCGGACTGGAAAAGGATCGCAGGCTGATGTGCTCAAGGCCCAGGTCGAGCTGTCTGTGTTGCATCAGCAACTTCCCGTTCTGGAACAGAGTCGGGAGACCGCTGCAGCGCTGCTGAATACGATTCTGGACCGGGACCCTCGATCACCATTCGGCATTCCTCAGGAGCCGTCTCTGATACGGCTCGACGCCACCATCGACGATCTGCACCGTCTTGCGCTGAATGCCAGACCGGAGTTGAAAGCGGCAGAACTGGCGGTCCGACAGAGTGAGCAGTCGCGCGCGCTCGCCCGGCGTCAATACTATCCGGACTTCAACGTGATGTTCCAGCGTTTCCAAAATTTTCAGGCCAACGATGGATTCGGAGCTTACGTGGCGATGACCGTCCCCTTCGCGTTCTGGACCAAACCGAAGTATGACGCCGGCGTGCAAGAAGCCACGGCTTCGGTCGCAGCCGCGCAGGCACAACAGCACCAGCTGGAAAACCTGACTCGTTTTCAGGTGAACGACCTCTTGGCCAAGGTCCGGGCGAGTGAGCAGGTGGCCAGGTTGTATCACACCACGATCCTGCCTCAGGCCGTACAGAACCTTGACGCAGCGCGAGCGGGATATCGCGCGGGAACGGGAGGGTTCCTGGATCTTATCGATACCCAGCGGGCCTGGCGGGGATATCAGCAGGAGTACTACCGAGCGCTGGTCGAGCGGGAGCGTCGTCTCGCCGAACTCGAACAGGTGATCGGAACCGATCTGAATGGGAGCAGCTAAGAAAGGAGAAATGGCCATGAGTCAGAACCTGCGCAGAAAAGGTCTTGTTGTCGGTGTTGCGGCAGTCGGCCTGTTTGTCGGAGTCATCGTCGGGTTCTTCGCCGCGCATCGAGGGATGAGCGACATGTCGGGGACGAAGAGCAGTGAGAGGGTGAAGGACCATGAGATGGAAGGTATGAAAGGGATGCCGATGGAAGGCGCGAAATCCATAAGAGACATGGAACCAATGCCGGGCATGTCAGACGCTTCATCCGGGGCTGTGGTTGTTCCGGCTGTGGCGAGACAGTTGATCGGCGTCCGCAGCGCCCCGGTTGCTCAGGCGACGTTGGATGAAGAAATTCGCGCGGTCGGCACGGTCGGCTACGACGAACGGAGTTTTACACAAGTCACGCTGAAAATATCCGGATGGGTTCGAAAGGTCTTCGTCAATTCGATCGGTCGACCGGTTCGCAAAGGTGAACCACTCTTCACTGTCTACTCGCCGGATCTCTTGGCCACGCAAGACGAGTATCTCCTTGCTCTGAAAATGCGCGCGCAACTGGCCGCGAGTCCGCTTGACGAAGCGAAAATCAACGCCGATGCGCTTGTGGCGAGCGCACGGGAGCGTTTGCGGCTCTGGGATGTGACCGATTCACAGATCGCAGCTCTTGAGCGTCGAGGCCAGGCCGACCCGGTGCTCACGGTCTACGCTCCTTCCTCCGGTATTGTGATGAAACGTGAGGCTTTGCCGGGAAAATATGTGGAGCCTGGCACGACGCTGTACGAGATCGCGGATCTTTCCATGGTCTGGATCTCCGCCGATATTTATGAGTCGGAAGTGGCGGCCACGAAAGTTGGTCAGTCGGCAACGGTGACTTTTGCTGCCTATCCGGGAGAAACGTTCAGCGGGAAGGTGGCCTATGTGTACCCGACGCTGAATACCGAAACCCGCACGGTACGAGTGCGGCTGGAATTCCTAAATCCTGAGCTGAAATTGAAGCCGGGCATGTACGGGAACGTGACCTTGCAGACGGATACGGTCAGGACCCTAGTGGTACCGAAGGAAGCCCTGTTGGACACGGGGCTTCGTCAACTCGTATTCATTGATCGAGGGCAAGGCCGGTATGAGCCTGCTTCGGTCAAGTTGGGGCGTCGGAGTCAGGATGCAGTGGAAGTGTTGGACGGACTCAAGGAAGGGGATCGGATCGTCACCTCGGCCAATTTCTTATTGGACGCAGAGAGCAAATTAGCATCAGCCGCGAGCATGCAGAGCATGATGGGAAGGATCGGCATGGGCGACTGGCAGATGCGCGGCGCCTATGAAGCCAAGATGGCCATGGGAGAAGGCGGCGTCTCGGCGCCGCCAGGGCGGGCGGGTGAGATGGACAGAATGTCCGGCATGAAGGGAATGGAGGGCATGTCCGGCATGCAGGGGATGCAAGGGATGGAGGGTATGTCTGGTATGAGGGAAATGGAGGGCATGAAAGGCATGCAAGGGATGGAAGGAATGAAGGGCATGGAAGAAATGCCAGGCATGAAGGACATGAACGGCATGCCTGGTATGGAGCCTGGTCCAGCTAAACCCATCTTCGAAACCCGTAAGGTAGCCGGATATATCCTGACCTTCACGACTCTTCCTGAAACGCCCAAGGTCGGTGAGGTGCTCCTCAGGCTCAGGGTGACGAATCAGAGCGGCAAGCCAGTGACCAATGCGCAAGTCCTGTTCGTCTATACCATGCCGATGCCAGGCATGACCGATTCCAAGGTGACGGCGCGCCATACCAAGAACGGACTCTATGAAGGCAAGGTTATGTTCGGCATGGGCGGTACTTGGGTCGTGATCGCCAACGTGACTATCCCAGGCCAACCACCGGTTATTGAAAAGTTTCAATTCCTGGTCGCAGGGAGCGGCATGTAGTTGGTAAAAGCGGGCGTCTTGGCGCTGTGGGATGGGGGGATAAAAAACAATGATCGCTCGGCTCATCGAAGGGAGTGCACGTAATCCAGTCCTCGTCATCCTCTGTGTGTTACTGCTGGCAGGCTGGGGCCTGTGGGCGGTGTTCCAGGTGCCGTTGGATGCGATCCCGGATCTATCTGACGTTCAGGTGATCGTCTACACCGAGTGGCAGGGGCGGAGCCCGACCCTCATTGAAGACCAGATCACCTACCCGGTTGTGACCTCTTTGCTCGCGGGCCCCAGAGTCAAGCGAGTTCGAGGTGTCTCAGAATACGGCGTCTCCTATGTCTATGTGATCTTCGAAGACCGGACCGATCTCTACTGGGCAAGAAGTCGTGTCCTCGAATATCTCCAGAAGCTCACCGGTAAGTTGCCGATCGGGGTGACGCCGACCCTTGGACCTGATGCAACCGGAGTCGGGTGGGTCTATCAGTACGCATTGGTGGACGAGTCCGGGACGCACGACCTGGCGCAGCTCCGGAGCCTTCAGGACTGGTACTTGCGTTACCAACTTGAGAGTGTGCCTGGTGTGGCAGAGGTGTCGGCGATCGGTGGATTCGTCAAACAATACCAAATCGAAGTGGACCCCAACACCTTAGCCGCTTATCGGCTGCCGATTCAGAGGGTCATCGAAGCCGTCCGCAACAGCAACGCGGAGGTGAGCGGCCGCGTTTTGGAGATGGCCGGCACCGAATACGTGATCCGAGGGCGAGGCTACCTGCGCTCGGTTGACGAGATCGAGCTGATTCCAGTCGGTACGGATGGACGAGGCACGCCGATTCTCGTGCGAGACATCGGGCATGTCCAACTTGGGCCGGATCAGCGGCGAGGCATCGCCGAATTGGACGGCAAGGGCCAGACGGTCGGCGGCATCGTCATCATGCGGGCCGGAGAGAACGCGCTCGCCGTGATCGAGCGAGTCAAGGTGAGACTGGAAGAAATCACACCTGCCCTGCCCAAGGGCGTACACATCATCTCCACCTATGATCGGTCTGACCTCATTCATCGCGCGATTGCCGTCCTCCGCGAAAAGCTGCTTGAAGAAAGTGTGATCGTCAGCCTAATTGCGGTGCTGTTCTTATTCCACTTCCGAAGCGCTCTGGTCGCCATCCTCATTTTGCCGGTTGCGGTGTTGCTGGCATTTATTCCGATGGCCTACTTGAAGATTACGTCCAATATCATGTCGTTGGGCGGGATCGCCATTGCCATTGGGGCCATGGTCGATGCCGCTAT
>JAICWG010000100.1 GCA_025934915.1 Nitrospira sp. | reverse complement strand
GGCCACGATAGGGGAACGGGCAAACTGGCAGACCGTCGAACGGTATGTGCAGCGGCAAGGGCAGCCTCACGACGATCTCCGGCAGCTCCGAATGTTTTAGTTCTGTGATACCCCGCAGCTTGCTGCGGGGAGCTTCATTAGAAAACCACGCTCGTTGTTACTTACCATGGCCTGCGCTCGGATGATCCGACCGCGGGCCGTGGTGTTTTTATGCATAGACTATCCGCCGCCTGTAAGGAATCGTCTCTCCATCCGACCAAACGGTACATGGTGCATCTTTGGAGTGAGGAGGCGGGCCATGGCAGCACTGGTTCAATCGACAGACGCGGCGTTCAGACGGGGAGAGGAGTCAAGGCTGTTGGAGGAACCATCGGCATCGGACTCGCCTCGTGCAAGTGATCGGCTGGTTTCTTCCGCACCTTCTAGAGAACGGGTGTGCCGATCGGTTGCCGGTGAGGATCAGCCACTGGCTGAATGTCCCGTTCTTCATCATCCTAATCATGAGCGGCTTGCAGATTTTTAATGCCCATCCAGCGCTCTACTGGGGTGATCGGTCCGATCGCGACCGGCCGTTGTTCTCGATCAGACCGTGGCAAACCGACAGCGGTGACATAAAAGGCGTCACGACGATCCTGGGACATTCATTCAATACGACCGGTGTGTTCGGCTACTCGAATGAATCTGGTCGAGCTTTTTATGAGCCATTACGCCAGACTTCATCAGCCCTACACCTGTTCGAACGCTCCCGAGGCAATCATGGCATCGGCGTCCTGCTGGTCGACCGTCTGCATGGCCCCCCTGCCTTGAAAATGGTAGTGTTCGCCCGTCACCACTCCAGTAAGAGACGTTACACCGTGGCGCGATAATAGTGTCACGGTGGGTCCCGTTGAGTCCACTGCTACGAGAGATTGTGTGGGCGACTGATAACTTGCCACTGGATCCGGTACCGCTGGCGTTGGCTGCCAAGTACTGTTACTGGCCGACAACGCCTGGCGTTTTTGTCCACAGCATGACATATGTTCTTCCTCCTGTTTCAACAACGCATGTAGAAATAAGAGGTCCACTGGACCTCCAAATCTGTCTCCCACTAAGTACTGTAAGCTTACCCATGGGCATACTATTTTAGTGCGGTGGTGCTGTAGTCCGTTCCAGCAAACAAGCCGCCCCTGAAATCGCGACCCAGACCATACATACCCTCACCGGGCTCGTATCCCCAAACCAGATGACCACTGGAACAATGAAAGCCGCAATCCAGAGGCTCAAGCAGTAGAAACAATCCATCAGCTTACCGAAAGTCCCCTGACCTGCTCGCTGTCGTAGCCACACAATTGCATCGAACGGTCCATCTTCGAACGCCACTAAATGCGTCAGGCGCCAGACGACGAGTGAAGCAATCGCGAAGCGTGACCAAAACTCCGTCGTGCTCCACTCGTCAACCATGGTTTCTCCAAAAATTCATCCTTTAAGATCGTTACAGATTTTAACTGGCCAGAAATCGGTGGCTTCATGATGTGGACCGCCAGTGAACGTGCGATCCCGCGCAT
This sequence comes from Nitrospira sp., assembly GCA_025934915.1. GTDB lineage: Bacteria > Nitrospirota > Nitrospiria > Nitrospirales > Nitrospiraceae > Nitrospira_D. The sequence goes on along the minus strand of JAICWG010000100.1, from coordinate 14,383 downwards.
ACACGGAGAATGTGTAGACGCAGCACTCGCCGCGCTCCAGAGTAAAACCGGGCGGTACCACGTACGGCAGGAATGTGCTGCACTTGGGATCGACAGCCCGTAGATCGAATGTGGTCAGCGTACCGTAGACATCGCCGCCTATCGGATCCCCCGGACACTGCGTACAACTGCCCACCCGCGCCGTGCCGTGGTAACAACTGCCGCCAGGACCTGGTATTGGAATCTGCAGTGAGGGGCCGCCCTGCTTGATTATCGTGACCGTGTAGTAGTCGAAGTTATCATTGGGCCGCGTCAGCGGAGCCAGCGGATCGATATACGGATCGTAGGCAATGCCCGCCACAGGAAGCTTCCATTCCACGGAACAGTCAGGCGGCAGCGCGAACTGGCTGATGTTCAAGTCCGCGCACTTCGGTACGGCATCGATGCGGATCCGTGCACAGATGTTTTTGTTGTCCAGCCACACCCGCTGAGTGTCGCAAGATGTCGATCCGTCGGTCGCCTCCACCGTCAGCCGGATCGTGAACAGGCCGCTCATTTCGCACGGCCCGGTCTTGGTCGGCCAGCAGCTTGGCGAAAGCAACGACAGCGGTTCAACCTTGGTGAACGGTGCACAGAACGGCCCCACGAAGGTAGGTACGAAACAGTCGTCGACGAATACACTGGTCAGTACAGAACTATCCAGCCGCCAGTTGATGAATCGGTTTTGAGCTGGCGTAGTATAGTCAACGCTCCAGAAATTGATCCATCCGCCCGTTGCGCAGTTGGTCTCGAACCCCGGCTTGAAGTCGAGGGTATACCGCTTCACGCGCTTGTTCTCACAGCCGCCGACGAAGGCTCCACCGCTCACCGCCAGACAGCCGCCGAAGGAAACCTCGGAAATCGATGACGGGCGCGTGCATAGCGCAGGCACGGATTCGACGAACATCGCGTTGGGATCAGTCGGGCCGCTATTCAGATTGAAGTAACCACCTATGCCTAGAATGCGTACGTCCTTCTTCGACAGCTCGAAGCTGATCTTCTGCACGCACTGCGCTCCGGTCACCGAGAACACGGTCAGCCTGATGTAGTGTAGACCAGGATTGTGCAGCGTCGTGTTAAGGTAGCCCAGCAGTCCACTGAACACAGGGAGATTCCCCTGCAACGGGCTTCCAGGAGGAACCGGAGGATAGTGAAAGTCGGTGTCATGATACAGTATATCGTTTGACGACCATTCCAGCTTGTAATGCGAGAAGCCTGAGCCGCCCGCCGTACCGGTCACCGGCACGAGAAAACCCGGTAGCGCCTGAATTGTGATCTCGTCTGTGCATTCCTTGGGACCCGTCAATGCGCAGATCAGGGGACGGAAGCAATCGCGAATGCACTGCCGCAGCAGTTTTATACAGCGGTAACGATCGCGCACCGTGCGGGTCCGCGCCAAGCAGCAGCCGAAGCGGACCATGCAAATACACCAGCAACGGCAGAGCCAGAAGAACGGATCTATGCGGTGTGCTGCGAACGCCTCGGCACCCAATAGCGCCTCGGCTGCCTTGGGTGTGAGCATGCGCTCGAAGGTGTCCACTATGTCGGCCGATTCCACCTCGCAGTCGATCTCTCCGGCAATCACACCGTGCGCAATCTCGGCCGGCACGTCGACTTGTGCCAGCTGATCCTGCAGGTAAGGTCGGTAAGCGACCGTCAGTGCGGCCACGAGCGTCTGAAAGTCTTTAGTTTCTGCAGCGGTCGGCGGATTCGACACCGGACGTCCCAGCACCTCGCGCACGCACATCCAATAGCGTCGTAAGTAGTAACTATAGCCGCGGATCCCACGTGGGCCGCGGCATAGCAGCCAACCGAAAATCATGCAGCAACGAAGGTGCAGGAAGCACCAGCGCCACTTGTCCACAGGCCCCAAGCGATCGCGCTCTTCGACCGGTAACAGCGCCAGCGCGACCTTCTCATTCCAGAATTGACTGAAGATCTGATCTGCGAGCTTGATCTCGCCCTCACAATCCGGCTCCTCGCTCGGCTCCGGAATCTTGTCGGGTGTCTTCCCCAGCTTCAGGTCTTGGCTGAGAATCGGTTCATAGGCTGCCAATAATGATTCCAGCAAAAAACGGAATTCTGGATTCTGCACGTTGTCCGTCTGGGACGGACCTGTTTCATCGGTCATGGAAGACCTCCTTGGTTATTTGGTTTCTATGCTGACTGAGTGCTGTCCCATCTTTGATCGAATAATGTTCAATGAATCCTTATTTGCCCACTCGATTAGCTCTACAAGCCCTAACTGCAGAGGTCCCGTAAACACGGATCCCACGATGGTAAATTCAGACTGCCGACCGTCTTTATCGCTATCAGCCTTTAGAGGCACCTGCCCCTTGAGAACTTCTGGAGAGGTGCCTTGAGCCGGGTTTCTGCTGAAAGACCAAGGGGAGTTGCACAAGAGGAACATACAATCGTCACAAGAGCTCCGTAACACTTCGTCAACTACCTCCAACATGAAGTTGACCCTCGACAATGACAAAGAGCCGAACTATGCATGCTCGGCGAAATCAATAGGGAACTGGTAATCAGAGGCTTCTCTTAAAGAGAGCTGGAGAAGACAAAAGCAAAAAGAGTGCCTTGAACGAAGGACGTGATTTCAAGGATATCGAATATTATGTGAGAAGTTAGGTTACAAAAAGAATCGGAATGGATGCATCAGAGTATCGAATTGGATTCAGTCGATGCTTCCGCGTAAGCGCCAATTCTGAGAGAACCATAGCAGAGGAATCTGCACTACAATGGCGTTTGCAACGGGCCATGTGCCGGGGAAGCTGTCGGACACTGCACAAAAGCGGTGATCCGACAAATCCAAGCTTTTGGAGTCAAAGGATGATGGTCAGCGCCGTCCGTCGTACCACACAGAGAGGTGTTTCTTATCCTGCAAGGTCTTTTTCGGAAGGATAAAGATTCGGAAGATCTGGGCGGCAATCTCCCGGCCTGAGTAGAGCGAGACTTTACGGGATGACGTTTCGAGTGGATGCCCCGTCAAAATCGTGAATTGAAGGCCGTGCCGTCGTCCCCATTGTTTGAGTTGTTTACTGAGCCGAATTTCGTCCAATGCATAGAGGTCCTGGTCGAACCCACAGACCTCCTGAAATGCATCGCGACGGCAAACGATCAGCGCCCCGGCGGCCCAGCGAAAAAGAATCGAGGTGCCGGTCCAGAGCAGCAACGTCACGTTGGCCCACCAAGGCAACCCATCCATCTGCAACGTGCTGCCACACCCCACATACTTCCCCGATTCAATTACGCGCACAATATCCGCCAGCAGCTGCGGGCTCAGCAGACTATCCGCATCCAGGAACAGCAACCACTCGCCGATGGCCTGAGCGGCGCCGGCGTTGCGTGCCCGACCAATCTGATTGATCGGTTCAAAGACGACTCGTGCGCCGGCCTGTCTGGCCAGCTCCGCCGTGTTATCGGTGGAGTTATTGTCGACGACGATGATCTCGGACGTGAAACTGGATGCCTGGTCGGCAGCGATCGATACCGCAACAGATTGCAGACATCGTTCGATCAGACGCGCTTCGTTGAACGCCGGGATGACGATGGAAAGGTGCATACGAGGGTCATGATGCCATAGGTGCGCTGCGTTGGGAAATAGGTAATCTGTTTGCGTTCGAAGTCGAGGCGGCGATCGCTCATGGGTTGTTCACGCATGGTAAGATGCCGCCGATGCCACTCGCACAGTTTCATCCCATCATCTCCGAATGGTTTTGTTCCTGCGTCGGACGGCCGACCGACGTTCAAATCCAAGCATGGCCCGCGATTCAATCAGGCGCGGATGCGCTGATCGCGGCGCCGACCGGATCAGGCAAGACCCTCGCGGCCTTTCTCTCTTGCATCGATCAGCTCTTTAAACAGGCGCTCAATTGTGAACTCGACGACCATATGCAGGTCCTGTATGTCTCTCCGCTCAAGGCGCTGAGCAATGACATCCAGAAGAACCTCCAGAAGCCTCTCGCAGAAATCGGGCAGATGGCGTTGCAGGATGGTCTGTTGATGCCGGAGCTGCGCGTGCTTGTTCGCACCGGCGATACGCCGATGGCGGATCGGCAGCAGATGCTCAAGCGCCCGCCGCACATCCTCGTCACCACGCCGGAGTCGTTCTTCATCCTGCTCACGGCGGATAAAAGCCGGCGCTTGTTGCAGACCGTGCGCACCGTAATCGTCGATGAAATTCATGCGTTGGCGCCGAACAAGCGTGGAGCCCATGTGGCGCTCTCGTTGGAACGGCTGGAGGCACTGACCCTAACGAAGCCGCAGCGGATCGGCCTCTCAGCCACGCAGCGGCCGATAGAAACGGTCGCACAGTTTTTAGTCGGTGATCGACCGACACCGATGATCATTGATGTGGGCCACAAACGGCAGATGGACCTTGCGATTGAAGTACCGAAGGATGAACTGAGCGCCATCGCGACCAATGCCATATGGGCCGACATTTACAACCGAGTGGCTGAGCTCGTACGAGAACATCGTACGACGTTGGTCTTCGTCAATACACGCCGCTTAGCCGAACGGGTTTCCCACTATCTTGAAGAACGGCTCTCGGATCTCGGACCTGACGCAGTGGCCGCCCACCATGGCAGCCTGTCACGGCAGATTCGGTTGTCGGCGGAGGAACGGCTGAAGTCGGGCATGACCCGCGTGGTCGTGGCGACAGCGTCTCTTGAACTCGGGATCGACGTCGGCACGATCGATCTGGTCTGCCAAATCGGCTCGCCGCGGGCGATCGCGACCTGTTTGCAGCGGATCGGGAGGGCCGGCCATTGGATCAAGGCCATCCCGAAAGGACGGCTGTTTGCCACGACCAGAGATGAACTGATCGAGTGCGCTGCGCTGATTCGCGCGATCAAAAACGGGACGTTGGATCGTATCGAGGTCCCGACGGCGCCGCTTGATATTCTGGCTCAACAAATCGTCGCCGCCGCAGCGACGCAAGTCTGGACAGAAGAGGAGCTGTTTGCATTGGTCCGGCGCGCGGGTCCTTATCGCGAACTGGGTCGCGCCACGTTCGACCGCATCGTACAGATGTTGGCCGATGGCATTGCGACCAACCGTGGCAGAGGGTTGGCCCATCTCTATCACGATCGGATCAATCACCGGATCAAGGGCCAGCGAGGGGCACGGCTTGCTGCGATCACCTCAGGCGGTGCGATTCCCGATACCGCCAACTATGCTGTGGTGGCGGAACCGGACGGCACGGTTGTAGGAACGGTGGATGAAGACTTTGCCGTCGAGAGTCTGGCGGGCGACATCATGTTGCTGGGCAACACGTCTTGGCGGATCAAGGGAGTTGAAATGGGGAAGGTATGGGTGGAAGACGCCCATGGGGCGCCGCCCAACATTCCGTTCTGGCGCGGCGAGGCTCCCTCGCGTACGACGGAACTCTCCGCGGAAGTGGCTCAGCTACGACAATTGATCGCTGAACGAGCTGATTCATCTGAATCCTCACCTGATGCACTCAGCACCCAGCACTCAGCACTTCAGTGGCTCAAGCAGGACTGCGGCCTCGATCAACGAGGAGCCCAACAGGCCGTCGAATATGTCTTGATGGGGAAAGCTGTGTTGGGAGTCGTGCCGACCCTGGACACGCTCGTGGCCGAACGGTTCTTCGATGAAAGCGGTGGAATGCAGCTGGTGATCCATGCGCCGTTCGGAGGGCGGATCAATAAGGCCTGGGGGCTCGCTTTGCGGAAACGATTCTGCGTGACATTCGACTTTGAGCTGCAAGCAGCTGCCACGGATAACGGCCTCGTAATTTCGCTGGGAGAAAAGCACAGTTTCCCGCTGGAGTCCATGTTCGGCTACCTCCGTTCCAACAGGGTGCGAGAAGTCTTGGTCCAGGCGGTGCTGTTGGCGCCCATGTTTACCACGCGCTGGCGCTGGAACGCGTCACGGTCGTTGGCCTTGCTGCGGTTTGCCAAGGGCAAGAAGGTCCCGCCGCAGATTCAGCGGATGAAAGCAGAAGACCTCCTTGCAGCAGTATTTCCGGATGCCATCGCTTGTCAGGAAAATCTGACCGGCGAGCGGGCCATGCGGCAGATTCCGGACCATCCGCTGGTACAGGAAACGCTGCGGGACTGTCTCACTGAAGCAATGGATCTTGAAGGCCTCATGAACGTTTTTCGACGGATCGAGTCCGGCACAATCCGTTGCGTCGCGATCAATACGCCGACGCCGTCCGTTTTTTCGCACGAAATCCTCAACGCGAATCCCTACGCCTTCCTAGACGATGCGCCGCTGGAAGAACGGCGGTCTCGGGCGGTCGAGCTGCGGCGGACTCTGCCGCCTGATCTGCTCGGAGAGATCGGTGCGCTCGATCCGATAGCGATAGAAGAAGTGCAGCAGGAGTCGTGGCCCGTCGTCCGCGATCCGGATGAATTGCACGACGCGTTGCTGACACTGATTTGGATTCCCGAGCCTGACGCCAGACAATGGGAGTCCTATTTGCCGGCGCTTGTGGAGTCTGGTCGTGCTGTTTTACTGCCCCCTCACCCCTCACCCCTCACGCCTCATCCTATCAAGGGATGGGTGGCAACAGAAAACAAGGACCGACTTGAGCAGTTGTTCACAACCGGTGACGAGCAGATGTTCGATGCCGTGGTGCTGGATTGGATGGAAAGTATCGGCCCAACGACGACAAATGAGTTGGCCGAGCGCCTGCAACTGCCAGTTGATGGCATCAACGCGGCAATGGCGCGTCTGGAGGCTCAAGGACAGATATTGCGGGGACGGTTTCGCTCTACCTCAGCACTCTTCGACGAGGCTCAAGCCTCGCCGGAATGGTGTCACCGCCGTTTGCTGGCTCGTATCCATCGCCTGACGATCGGAATTTTGCGCAAAGAGGTGGAACCGGTCACGGCGTCGGAATTCATGCGATTCTTGCTGCAATGGCAGCATGTCGTTCCAGGATCGCGTCAGCATGGAGAAGCCGGCCTGCTGCAAGTGATCGGACAACTCGCGGGATTCGAAGCGGCTGCATCTGCATGGGAGCCACAGCTCCTACGTTTGCGTATGGCCAAATACGAACCGGGATTCTTGGATCGACTCTGTTTGAGTGGAGCGGTGAGTTGGGGACGCCTCTCTCCGCATCCGAAATTCTCACAAGCAGGGGAAACGGAACGGCGGCGTATTGTGCCGACCAGCCTCGCTCCTATCAGTCTTTTTCTCCGTGAAGATCGAGAATGGTTGATGCATGTTGTTCATGGTGAGACGACCGCGTCTCCCGCTGATCTCCATTCTCAGTTGAGTGCTGTGGCACAAGATCTGTGTCGTGCCTTACAGCAACAGGGCGCCAGTTTCTTCGCCGATCTGGTGCGGATGACCGATCATCTTCCGACAGAGGTCGAGAACGGACTGTGGGAACTGGTGACGGCCGGTCTGGTGACAGCCGATGGGTTCGATAACCTCCGTGCCCTTATTGATCCTCATCGGCGTCGGGCCGAAGGGCGTGAACGGACTCGTCGGCCACGGCACTCAACTGGACGATGGTCATTGCTTCGACCTTTCTCGAAGACGGTCGAAGGAGGCATCAGCTTGTCGAATAGTCCGCACCATTCAACGATTCGCGCTACCGAGAACGTCGCGCGTCAGCTCTTACGCCGCTATGGGGTTGTGTTTCGCGATGTGCTGACACGAGAATCGTTGGTTCAGTCGTGGCGGGATCTGCTTGTGCAGTATCGACGCATGGAGATGGCTGGAGAGATCCGCGGGGGCCGATTTGTGAACGGATTCACCGGGGAACAATTCGCATTGCCGGAAGCGGTGGAAGCCCTGCGAACCATACGAAAAAAGAATCCCTCCGCTGGAACGGAGCACGAGATCAAACTCTCAGCCACAGACCCACTGAACCTCGCCGGGGTGATTCTCCCGGGTCCTCGTGTCCCAGCGGTGCCGACCAATTTTCTGGTGTTCAAGGATGGCGCACTGATCCGCACTGTGATCGGACGGCAAGGTAACGCGGCGCGCTTCGTTGCCGAGCAGACAGGCCCAGCAGCAGTCCGGCAACCTGCATGAATTCAACAGGTCAGTACACGAACGGTCTGGACGTCTCGCGCAAAAGAATGAGCAAGGCTTCAGAATTCCGGTCAACCAGCTGGGCATAATTCGCTTGAGCAGCGGAAAAAAATGCCGGTTGTTGATCGGTTGGAATTCCCAATAGCCGACTCACGGATCCCAGATACTCTCCTCTTCCGGCTGCCAGATCCTGACTCAGATTCGCTTGATTAAAGGTCACAAACGCCGTGGTTTTGAAGTCCGGCTTGATCTGGCCGTCTTCGCTCCACCAGGCCGCTCCCGACGTGGTGCCGGTGATGTTGGAGGTCGTGTCGGTAATTTGCTTAATAGTGGATTTGATCGTGCAGCCGGTCGGTTCCAGAAGTACCGCAAACATGCCGGCAAGAATCAACGGATGGGTTGGCAGTCGTTGCATGAGCATCCTCCTTGGCTTGAGTACAGAAAATTGCTCAACAGGTTTTTCACTATAGCAGGAAGGAACGCATTCGGTCATCAAGTCGGATATGGGGCGAAGTTGCGAATCCTTTCAGCCTGATTTCCTTGCCAATTTGTAAGCTCTGTTATCAGACAAGCTCATTATATGTCCATATATGTCCATTACCCGCCCTTGCGCGTTGGGAGAAATGACAGGTTGCAGCGCGGCAAAGGTTGGGCAGGGTGAGAGAATAGTCCCGTTTGCCACTGTACCAGCAAGCTGACATGCTGTAGCCAAGTGGATACATTCCATCATGTTCGACATTCATAAGACGCAGGCATTTAAACGTAGCCTTGCGGCTTGCACGTAATTTATAGGAGCCCATCATGGGACGAACGACCACAACTCGCTTTGACGTTGCGGAGCATCTGCGGACGCCGGAGGAAATGGCGACCTATTTAGAGGCTTGCTTCGAGGAAGCCGATGGCGATGCAGCGTTTATTGCCAAGGTATTGGGCGATATTGCGCGTGCTAAGGGTATGGCCCAAGTCGCCCGCGATTCGGGCCTCTCTCGTGAAAGTTTGTACAAAGCCTTGTCCGGTGATCGAAGCCCGAGTTTCGATACGATCTTAAAAGTGATCAGTGCTTTGAGGTTGAAGCTGAGAGCGAAAGCCCCTCAAAGCCGTGTCACTCGTTCCGGTGGGCGAATAGCCAAGAGACGGGCCGCGTAGTGGGGAATCAAATATCGGCTCTGACTTCCTATTTCTTCTCCGGGTTGCTTAACGCTATGCAGCACACTTCCTATGGCTAGTTTTGCATAACCGCTTCGACCAATGAAGCTCCCCGCAGCAAGCTGCGGGGTATCACAGAACTCAATTCCGAAGACTTCTCGGAAGGAGAGGCCAACCCCGTAGCGAGCTACGGGGAATGTCAAGTTCAACGTATCCACATCATCGGTGGACCTGGTAGCGGAAAAACTTATGCGGCTGGTCATCTATCACGAATGCTGTAAATTCCGTCTCACGATTTGGATGGATTATTCTGGGATGTGCAAGCACAGCGCTATGGTCGGCGGGCTGCTGAGGATGGACGGGATGCGAAGCTTGTCGACATTGCCCGGCAGGAACGATGGATCATCGAAGGTGTTTACTACACATGGCTAAAGCCTGTTTTTGAATGAGCAGACCTCATCGCAGTGTTGCGGCCATATGTGTTCATGCGCGACTTGAGAATTGTAAGGAGGTTCGGATACCGCAAATTGGGAATCAATACTTCAAAGCAAGAAGGGCTTGGAGATCTATATGAGCATAAGCTTATTCATTGCCGTTCTGCAGACGAGCTCGTCTCCCGCGTCGTGAAATCGGTAAATCAATAATCTCTCGGCGCCGCTCGTTCAACGTTATCACCGAGTTACTTCTAACGCGCCCGCTGTGGAAACTCTGGAGCGGGTAGATGAGTTGGAGTGGGAGGTGGAGAAGGAAGCTGGAGTGTCTGATTGTGCAATTGAAGTGGCGGACCAAGGTTCATGGATGGACTTTGCGGCGGCTGCACCTTGATGATTCGCTCACCATTAGGCAGATTGATCGTGCTTTCGACGTTCCCTTGATCATCTTTGTAGACTTGAATGCCACCTTCCGAACTCAGTACTTGGTTTAACCGTTCCTGTGCGCTCGGCTGTTGAGATGGCTCCTCCGCAGCGGCGAGCAACGGGCTTGGCCATACAGCTCCGATTATGATAATGAGGCAGGCAGCGATCCGGTTCATGTAATCATTATACTGCCGACTTGCGGCTGATCAAAACCACGAGTTGCTGAGGGAGACACTATGACACTGGCAGACAAATCCGATAGGGAAATCCTGGCTATCGCTGATCCGATTATGGACAATCTGATGGAAGGCTCTACGGAAATTAACCACGAGAAGCACACAAGGGATTTCACCGATAGAATAAAACGTATCGTCACGAAGGAATATCTTGAGACCGTGTGTAGAAAATATCAGGCTGAACGAGGGTATTTTGGCAGAAGAGAGTTTGTGGCTGTCTTCCGGCGCCCACAATCAGTGGCGATTGTGTGGAAGCAATGGTTCACGAAGCAAGCTGGAGAGTATGTGGCCGAATTGGTTTTGGTGGAAAATGAGTCCGGATATTTAGTCGATCCCGCCATAGTGTTCTAACCTGCCGCAGGCTCGTTCATGCATGAAGGATTGTGATCTATCGAACTACATCAAGAATGCGGAGATGCCCTTGCGCCTCTTGCTACGTTCCGTGCATCGGTTTAGGATTGCTAACAATGCATAGACCATCGTGCTTCAAATTGGGCATATAGGGTCATTCGCTCCGCTTGCGAACAACACATGGTAGAACGCCATCTTATTGACGCCTGTTATGAGCGGATCACTGGATTTCGTCACCGTTGAAGGACTTCTTGCCTATGGTCGTGCCCTCGCTCGACGAGCGTCGGAGCGGGGACTCGTGGTGCCTCCGCGGACAGAAGCGTCGGGCGATGATGTTGACCGAGTCCGCGCTAAGATAGAGCAAGTCCGCTCGTTCGTCGAACATTCCAAGCCCGGGTTCGCAACAGCTGAGGCATATCGGTTGGCTCGCGAAGGTTTCATCGATGATCAGCTGGTGTTCTTTGCTGCCTGGAATACGCTCCTTGCCGAAGGTTCGCTGCAGCCGTTACTCCGGGCCCCGATCGGAGCAGTAGCCAAACCGACCTATCGGCGTCCTGTAGCCATCGTGCCTCGTACGCAGCTCACTCCTACGCTGGCCGAAGGTCGCATTGTCCTGGAACTGGGTGACGACAGGTTTTGGTTATTGCCACGGGATCTGGGCGACCGGACGCTGTTCTTCACGATGCGCCATGGCGTGTCACAGGTGGACAGTAAGACCCATCGCGTCGGATGCCGTTTGCCGAACCAACTGGACCGGGAACGAGGTGTTTCCAAAGCCGACGCGGTAGGGGCGGCTCTCGCCCGCATGATCGGCGTTGTGGGACAGCAGCTCGACTTTTTGCATCTCGCCAACTACCTCGATCCGCGTACATTCCTTCATTGCATCAGCCGTAGCCCAAACGCCAGGCAACTGTACGAACGAGTGTCGGCGGCGCTGGTGCAAGACGCATCCACATCCGAACCGATCGCCGAGCCGGCTCTCGAATCGTCGGATTTCGGTTGGGTCACGGGATTGGAGAAGTCTCTAGAGGTTGAAGATGCGGCGCGCGCGTTTAACGTCGAGACATCCATAGCCAAGCGGCTGATGAAAGATCCGCTGTATTGTTATCCGGGTGGCAATTCATTCTTCGATCTCTATGTCGACGTGATCGACGGCCTTCACCGATTAGGCGCCGCCCAAAAGGGCAAAGTGACATGCCTCTATACCCACAGTTCCACCTTGCGGGCTTTGATGATCTATTTGGACCCTCGTCCGTTCCATGAAGCCTTTAGCGAGTTCAGCGACTACAAGGAAAGCCAAGATAATGTCGTGCTCCTCACGGTCGAACAGGGGCGGATGTCCGGCTACTCAACGGCGGTTGGACTGTCCGAGCGGGAACGTGTTTCCCGAAATACGTGGGTGACAGTGGAGCGCGCAAGAAAAGACCGCGTGACGCTTAAGCCTCGAGCTCTCAAGCGGATCATAGCCCTCGTCTCTGGAGGTGATTTCGCCGGGGGCGGCGCCGCATTAAAAGAATTGCATGTGGCCGGCCAACGCATGGGGTTGGAGGTCTATTTTGTTCGCCACGGCTATCTAGGCTTGGCCAACAATTGGATCGAACGGGTCACCGAAGAGTACACCCGCGGCATGGGCAGCCATCCAAGCAGTCCCATCGGCAGCAGCCGTTTTGAAGACTTCAAACAAGAGACGGTCCAGCAGGCGGCAATGCGGCATCTCGAACCGTACCTGCGTGACGGCGTATTAGTTGTCTTAGGCGGCGACGGCAGTATGCGGGGCGCTCGGGCAATATACGAAGGATTCGGCGTGCAGGTGGTCGGCATTCCTGGCAGTATCGACAATAATATTGAAGGAACGATCTCTCTCGGATTTCAATCTGCGGTGGCGCTGGCGGATCAATCGATTGAATCGCTTAAAGCCACCAGCGCGGCGATGGGCAGTGTATTTTTTGTGGAGGTGATGGGTGCCGGATCAGGTCATCTGGCGCTGGCCTGCGCTTATCAGGCGAGAGCGGAGGGGTTGTTGGTCAACGAACATCCCGATCCAAACGCCTATATCGATGATGTCATCCTTGGGACGCTCAAACGGACATTGGGAGTGCCGAACAAAAGTCATCTGTTCGTCGTCGCTGAGCGCACGCCGCACCGGCATCACAAAGATGGTGGAGTCCATGGTCTCGTCGATTATGTGGCCGCCGTGATCTCCCAATGGCCGGAACGACAAGCGCGACCAGGTAGTCACTATCCGCTCACACTCGCCACTAAAGCCACCATCCTTGGCCACACGCTCCGGGGTGCGCGACCAATACCGGAGGACAAGGCGATTGCTCAGCATCTGGCCCATGAGATGGTCCACCGACTGATCGAGTCGCCTGATGACATTGTCGGATGTCTCTTAGCCTACCGTGAACGAGGATCGATTGGACCAATTCCGCTCCATGCCGTGACACCCAAGCAGTTCGACTGGGAGGTTTACAGTCGAATGCATGGCAACGCTCACATCACGTAACTCTCAGCCGCCATCTGTCCGCGATCATCTGTCTACCTTTTCGGTATGCCGCAGACGGCCAATTGGGAGTTGCGTCTTGCAGCCACACCTTGGAGATGCAGTCTCAAGCGTCTCGCGCAGTTCGCTCTACCGCATCATCGATATCCACCATGCCGACCATTCGCCTGTGGACGGGATGGAACGTTTTTCATTGTAGCGAGAACAGTCTCGCCGGTCGCAGCAAGATATTTCAAAGTGCGCCACGTCGCCAGTCCGTCATACCTGGCATCTAAAATTTTGAAATCAGTTGCCTGAAAACCCATCTCGCGATACCTGTAAATCGAACGCTGGCTTCCGGCGTCAGACACGTTACAACATCCAAGTGTAGGGAGGGGAGATCATGCATTTCGTTGTGGTATCAGCTGTAGCTGTGAGCTTGGTGTATTTGCTGTGGCAGATCAAGCCGTAGTGCTCGTCTCCACATGACCGCATCAAGCGTGCTCCGTAGAGGTCTGCTCTTGCACGGCCTCCAGGGGACAACCTACTGGAGGCCGTGGTTTTTTGCTCTATTGCTAGAAACGCTGCCTCACGATAGCTCTAGACTGGACACCGGTTTCCGGCGTCGGCCACCTTGACATAATCTTTTTAGGAGGAGGTTTAGCATATGTGGTTCATCCTCGTATCGGCAGTTGCATCCGCACTTGCATTCGGAACTTATGGCTTGGCGATGGCGGAGGAAACCTCAAGCTTCGGGTCAGAGTTGAAACAGGAGATGGGCTCGATGGCTAGCGAGGTCAAGGATGAGATGAAAGCCGAGCAGGAACAGATGCAGGATGGTTTCAAGGCTAAGAAGGAGCAAATGAAGGCCGACACGAAGGCCAAAAGAGAGAAGATGAAATCGGAGATGAGAGCCAAACGAAACGCCCTGAAGGCGGAGAAGCAGGAAATGAAAAAAGCGGCTAAGGCGAAGAAAGCCAACGCCAAGAAAAATTCTAAGGAAGCGGCTGAATCGCTGACGCCGAGCACCTACTGAGCCAACGGTATCCGAACGACTCCGTGAAACATGCTGGTTTCAACATGGCCTCCGGGGAGAATCCCCGGAGGCCGTCGTGTTTTGGCTCACGTGAGACTAGGCTCAGGACTCATTAAGTTTTAGCATTCCTTGGGGAACCGCGATGTGATTCACTCTGGCTGGGAGGTGGCCATGAGTGACGTATTCATGTTGACCAAGCAACAGTTGAACAGGATCACACCGTATTTCCCGGTCT
>JAICWG010000296.1 GCA_025934915.1 Nitrospira sp. | reverse complement strand
TGGTCTGTTCTGCCTCGATCTCTACCTTCCAATCGGCATCAGTACCGGAGTGCTCTATGGCGGACTAGTCATCCTCTCCTTCCTGCTACCATACCGAAAAGGCCCGCTCATTGCGGCGGCGGTCTGCTCCGTACTCGACTTGGCCGGCACCGATCTCGGCTTGACCATTGAGGGAGTACCTCATTGGATGGGCGTCGTCAATCGTCTGTTCAGTCTCACGGCTATCTGGCTCCCATTGCTGTTTTTTTTGCATCGCCGCAGAGCCGAGGACGAACTGCGGCAAGCGCATCACGAACTCGAGGCACGAGTGCACGCGCGGACACAACAATTGGCGACGCTCAACCAATCCTTGATCACCGAAATCGCTGACCGCATGGAGACCGAACAGTCGCTGCGCGCCAGCGAAGCCGCGCTGCAAGCCAGGGAGCGGCAACTTCAGCAGAATCGAGAGGAGTTGCGGGCGCTGGCCGGGCAGCTTCTCACCGCGCAGGAAGAAGATCGTCGAAGGATCTCCCGCGACTTGCACGACCACATCAATCAACGGCTTGCGATGCTGACGATGGATCTGCGCCAGATGGAAAAAGGCCCGCTCACCGAGCATGAGCATCTCCGAGATGAGATTCGCCGGGTGTCCACGTGCCTAACTCTCATTTCTGACGATGTGCGCCAAATGGCCTATCGGTTTCATCCATCGATCTTGGATGATTTGGGACTGATGAAAGCTGTGCGTGGCCTTGTCGATGACTTTTCAACCCGCACAGGCATTCAGAGCACCTATATGCACAATGATCCCATAGCGGCACTGCCGGACGAAGTCACCATCTGCATCTATCGGATCGTGCAGGAAAGTCTCAGCAACATCGCTCGGCATGCCCAGGCCTCACAGATCGAGGTGGAGTTGATGTGCGACGAAGAGATGATCGACCTGTCCATTCGCGACAACGGGGTGGGGTTCAACCTCGAACAGTTCGGCAAACCCGGTGGACACCTGGGGTTGCTGAGCATGAAGGAGCGCGTACGCTTGGCGCAGGGCATGTTGAAGGTGGAGTCGACACCAGGGCACGGTACCCATATCCGAGTTCATATCCCGCTAACTCAAGGAGGACAGCATGCCTAAGCCGCGCGTTTTGTTGGCCGACGATCACCTCCTGGTCTTGGAAGGATTTCGCCGCATTCTCGAAGGACAGTATGAGTTGGTCGGCGCCGTCGAGAACGGACGTGCGCTCTTGGAGGCCGCGAAGGAGCTTCAGCCCGATATTGTGATCCTTGATGTATCCATGCCATTGCTGAACGGTATCGATGCGGCGGCTCAACTGAAGAAGATCTGCCCCGGCACCAAAATCATCATCGTCACCATGCATGCGGACAAGGAATATATCCGATCCGCTTTTGAAGCCGGGGCATCGGCCTATGTGCTCAAGCGTTCGGCGGTGGATGAATTGGACCAAGCTATTCGGGCGGCGCTGGCGGGACATTCCTATATTACCTCGTTGATTACCAAGGACATGCTCAATGTCTTTCTCTCAACGACATCGGAACCATCCGGTGGGGCGCACCGCCTCACTACGCGTCAGCGAGAAGTTCTGCAACTGCTGGCCGAGGGACGGACTGCAAAGGAAATTGCGAATCTGTTGACCATCTCTTCGCGGACGGTTGAGTTTCATAAGAGTCAGATTTTGACGCAGCTCAATCTACAAACCACCGCAGATTTGATCAAATACGCTGTCACCCACGGAATCACGCCGGTATCCTAGGATGGCTATCCTCGTGTATTTTGCACTCAAATGACCTCGTAATATTTCCCGTGCCTCCTTCTTAATTTACGAGTTCCACACCATCGGGTCTTTGCACTATAACACTACGAGTGAAACATCATAGGTTCCTTGTGTCGGCGGGAGCAATGCTGACTACTGTGAGTCGAATTCTGCGCGATGGCTGTCATAAAGAATAATAGTGAGCGGCAATTCCTTCCAGAGATAGACAGGGTATAGAGAAGTAAGAAGTAAAAGGAGACGTATGAATCAGCTCGTCCTCATTGCTCTGCGCAGGCCCTACACCTTCGTCGTCATGGCCATTCTCATTGTGTTCCTAGGGACCAAGACGGTGCGCCACATGCCGACCGACGTCTTCCCGAATATCACGATTCCCGTCACCGCCGTGGTCTGGGCCTATTCCGGTATGATCCCACCGCAGATGGAAGGGCGTATCACATATATGTTCGAACGTTTTTTGACCTCGACAGTGGAGGGCATCAAGTATATCCATAGCCATTCCTACTATGGCTTCAGCATCACGAACATCTTTCTCCAGGACGGCGTCGACGTGGGCCGAGCCGAAGCGGATATCGTGGGCATTGCGCAAAATGTCGTCAAGGCTCTGCCACCCGATATTTCCCCGCCCATGGTCATGCGTCTCGCGCCGTCTTCCATTCCCGTGGCCATGCTCGAAATCAGCTCCGACAATATGACGCCCGCGGAGCTCTATAACCTCACCTACATGCGAATCCGCCCCCTGATGGTCACGGTGCCGGGGATTGTCCTCCCGCATCCATACGGGGGGCAGGACATGCAGGTCATGGTCAACCTCGATCCGCAGAAATTGCTCGCTCGTCACCTCACGCCAGCGGACATTCACGATGTCCTCATGAAGCAATATCTCGTGCTGCCGTCCGGCGACATCAAGATCAAGCAGACCGACTGGGTCGTCCTGACGAACGCATCTCCATTGAAGATCGATGATTTTTCGAATATTCCGATCAAGCGGGACGGCAATGCGTTCGTCTACCTGCGCGACGTGGCCTCGGTGCGCCTCATGGGCCGGGTCCAACAGAACATGGTGCTCGTGAAAGGCAAACAGACCGTCATCCTCGTCGCGATGAAGAGCACGGAGGCCTCGACTCTCGACGTGGTCGATGGGATCAAGAAAATGATCCCGCGCGCCGAAAGAGTCTCTCCGGAGGGCGTGAAGATCAGGCTCCTGGACGACGCCTCGACCTTCGTCAAGGATGCGATTTCAGACGTGCTCCACGAAATGTTGATCGCAGGCGCGCTGGTCGGCCTCATCGTGCTGTTGTTGCTCGGTTCCTGGCGAGCCACGGTCCTCGTGTGGGTCTCGATCCCGCTGTCCATCTTGACCGCGATCATCTGCCTACATTGGCTCGAGGAGTCGATCAACGTCAT
>JAICWG010000001.1 GCA_025934915.1 Nitrospira sp. | reverse complement strand
ATACTTCTCCCCCGCCGTACAGCTTGGGCTGACCGCCACGCCCAAGCGCAAAGACAACGTGGACACCTATGCCTATTTCGGCGAGCCGGTCTATATCTATTCGCTGAAGGATGGGATCAACGACGGCTTCCTCACGCCGTTTAAGGTGAAGCAGATCTCTACGACACTCGATGATTATGTCTACACGCCGGACGACCGGGTGATGGAAGGTGCAGTTGAATACGGCAAGCGCTACACCGAAGCGGACTTTAACAAGATCATTGAGATCAAGGAACGAGAAAAGAAGCGGGTCGGGATCTTCATGAACCAGATCAACCAGCAGGAGAAGACGTTGGTCTTTTGCGCCACCCAGGACCATGCGCTAGCCGTGCGCGACCTCATCAATCAGATGAAGGAAAGCACCGACCCAAACTACTGTCAGCGGGTGACGGCCGCCGACGGCGAACTCGGCGAGCAGCACCTCCGCGATTTTCAGGACAACGAGAAGACCATCCCGACGATCCTGACGACCTCGCAAAAACTCTCGACCGGTGTCGATGCTCGCAACATCCGCAACATCGTTCTGATGCGTCCGATCAACTCCATGATCGAGTTCAAGCAGATCATCGGGCGTGGGACACGGCTGTATGATGGGAAGGATTACTTCACGATCTACGATTTTGTGAAGGCGCACCACCACTTCAGTGATCCTGAATGGGATGGTGAGCCGATCGAGCCGGAGCCACCTGTCAGACCGTATGAGCCAAAGGAAAGCCGTCATGGAGGTGCAGGACGCATTAGTGAACCACCAAGACGATATACCAAGATCAAGGTCAAGTTGGCCGACGGAAAAGCCCGGACCATTCAGCACATGATGGTGACGACCTTTTGGCATCCGGACGGCGCGCCTATGTCGGCGCAGCAATTCTTGGAAATGCTGTTCGGCAAGCTGCCGGAATTCTTCAAGAACGAAGCAGAACTTCGGGCCATCTGGAGTCTGCCCGATATGCGAGCCACACTGTTACAAGGTCTTGCGGAGAAAGGCTTTGGACATGAACAGATGGCCGAAATGCAACGGATCATCGACGCTGAGAACAGCGATCTCTTCGACGTGCTGGCCCATGTGGCTTATGCTCTTGCCCCACTCACGCGCGAGGAGCGGGCGGCTAGAGCAAAACTGGAGATCAGCGCTCACTTCAATCGCAAGCAGCAAGCCTTCCTGGACTTTGTTCTTGCGCAATACGTGAAGGTTGGGGTAGAGGAACTCGCGCAAGAGAAGCTCTCGCCGCTGCTTAAGCTTAGGTACCACAACGCCATCGCCGATGCTGTTGCGGATCTCGGTCAGCCCGAAGAGATTGGCAAAGTCTTCGTGGGATTTCAGAAGTATCTGTATCACCCATCGATCCAGAGAGGGTTGTAAGCGGTCGTATAGCCTGATGTAGACGTTCCCTTGCAGCACTTTTGGGAAGGGTCTGTAGGGCCAGAAGAGAGCACCGACTGAAAAGCGAACGTCATCAACTACTACGGCGACGAAGTGCTGAAGGTATGCGAGGTGTGGACCGAATGAGATTTCTGAAGTTTCCCCAAAGATCGTGAAGCGAACGATTGCTTGATGCTATGCTTTACAATGGTGAAATCGCGTTTCTGAAAGGGGAGGGCCACGATGAGCGAACAACAGCTTCTTCAGCGCATCACTGCCAAGCCAGAGATTTTCGGCGGAAAGCCGATTATCCGTGGCATGCGGATCTCGGTCGAACTTATTCTGAGCCTGCTTGCCCAGGGAGAAACCGTTGAGGCGATCCTAGGCGACTATCCGGATCTGGAAGGGGAGGACATTCGCGCCTGCTTGGCATATGCCCATGCCGTGATCGCTCATGACTCTCTTGACGCCATTCAAGTCGGTGGAAAGTGAAGTTTCTTATTGATCGCTGTGCCGGACATCGCCTGGCGGAATGGTTACGACAGCAAGGACATGACGTTGTTGAGTCGCGCGAACGCGGACCTGACCCTGGAGATCGCTCGCTGTTGACATGGGCTGCTTCTGAACAACGAATCCTCGTCACGATGGACAAGGACTTTGGAGAGTTCATCTTTCGAGACGATGCTCCTCACCGCGGGCTTGTGCGGTTACCGGATGTGCCAGCGACGTCCCGGATCGACCTGATGGAGAAAATCCTCGATCGGCACAGCCGGGATCTTTCGGAATCCTCGATCATTACGATCAGAGGTGGACGGATTCGAGTCTCACGATCGCCATCGTGACATGAAAAAAGTAACAGGTGCTGGGGGTACCTAGCCTAAACCTTAATCTCTCCCTTTCGGCACGATCGGGCTCACGGCGTTTTGATCTCTTCCCCCCTCATAGGATTTCAGCATCCGTCTGATCGTCGGCATCAGTTGGGCTGTGCGATCGGCGGGCATTTTGATCCGCACGCCGCGCCCTTCGTTGCGCCCCAATGAAAAAATGTGGATCTCCAGCATCGTATTGCGTCGGTCGTCTTGATAGGTGAAGGTCAGGCGCTTCGCCGGAAATCCAGCCAGAGCGGTGTTTGCATCCTTTTGCCAGGTGATCTCCATCTTCTTCTTGTCGTAGAGCCCCGTAATGACGCGCCGGTGTGACGCGGCAAATTCTTCAAGCGTCTGTCGTCCGTCCTGGCTGCTGCCGCTGACCATATTCATGTGGCCGGATAATGCGACCAGGCTGTGCTCGATCGAAGGAAACAGTGTCACTCCGATTCCGCCCGGCAGCAGGTTGCCAAGGCGCCAGTCGTCTGGATAACGGAAGGAAAACTCGAAGCGGGGGTTCGTATAGAGCTTCCAACCAGTCTCATCGTTCGTTTCGATCGTTGCGCCCAGAGCGGGCGGGGCGTTTGGGACGAGACTCATCGCGGCTAGGGTCAACACAAGATATCCCCGAATCATCAGCGTCTTCATATGGCAGCCCTATCCTCCCTATCGGACCGACTTGGCGCAGCGGAACCCGATTGGCGCAGCTCGCTGCTCCAGGGCAGCGCCGCTTCGCGTCGCCGTTCGCAGCAACGGCGGAGCGCTCTTCCACGATCCACCCCGCACCACCTTATAGCGACCTTGCTTTGCTCCAGGTGGGTTATGGTCTGGCATGGTCGCATAGTAATCGATCCCAAACCAGTCTTCGACCCATTCGGCGGCATTCCCCGCCATATGATGCAGACCGTAGGGGCTTCGACCATTCTTGCCGCTCTCGACAGAAGCCACGATGGGTATTTCATGGACATGGTACTGTCCGAACATAGCCAATCCTACTACCGGAGGTTTGTGACCCCAGGGAAAGAGATTACCCTTCTCTCCCCGGGCGGCCTTTTCCCACTCGGCTTCGGTCGGAAGACGTTTGCCCTGCGCGCGGCAAAAGTCCGAGGCCTCGGTCCAGGTGACGTAGAGTGCCGGCCAACGGGCGAGGGTGTCCGTCGACGCCGCATGGACGGTCATCATGTGGTCGATCAGTTTGCGTATCTCTGCTGGAATGGAACGTGGCTGCCGGTTCAACCATAGGAGAAACTCTCCAAGGCTGATCTCGTCTCGATCGATCTCAAACTGATCCAGCCACAAGCGACGCTGCGGTTGTTCGGTGTCATCGTAAGGAAGATCAAGGCTGTAGAGGTCGTGGCCGGTCCTGGCAGTTCCCATGAGAAAAAACCCTTCGCCGACGGTGATCATAGGGGAACCGTGAGCGAGCGCAGCGATGCGCTCATAGGGTGATTCCTCCTGTGCTCGTCCGGTCATCGGATTCAACAGGAATGCCGTGAGTGCCGCGAGGGCGAGAAACTTGAAGCGTCGACTCATGGCGAGCATGACCATGCTGGCGATGCCACCAAACAGCCAGGACAGCATCCGAACGGGGAACCACAAGAAAGCTGCAGCGGCTTCAGGCGTGGAAAACCGGAGATTCATGGCCACTTGCTGTAACCCATCCGGTTGAGCGACGGGATACAGCGCCATCGCAATCAGCCCTGATACATATCCAACAACGATCGCGTACAGGATGGTTGAGGAAACGGGAAGCGGTCCAGTATGATGGCGACGCAGCCACCACAGCAGGAAGATCGTCAGCGTGATCAGGAAAATAGCTTGATAGACGACAAAGTAGGACCCGCGGATCCAAAAATTCATCCAGCGGATCATCAGCGTGACAAAGGCGAGAACATAGGTCAGGAAGAGACTACCCACCACCAGCAGGATGTGCTTCACGATACGAGTCTCCCGACATCGTGACGAATGACTGTACGGAGTCAGACCGAGGATTGCAATGTCATCTGAGGAACAGATCCTGACATCCGATGTGCGGAGCCCGGCCTCAATCAAAGGAACGGTCATTGTCGCAGTCGTCTTTCTGGCCGCGATCGGCGCCTTTTATTTTTTCGACCTCATGGCCTATGTCTCGCTCGACGTGCTCAAAGTCAACCGGGACAAGCTCTTTGCCTTTACCGAAGAGCATTACGTGTTGGCCGTGGCCTTGTTCATCCTGACCTATGTCACCCAGACAGTTTTCTCGTTGCCGGGAGCGACCGTGATGACGCTGACAGGAGGGTTCCTCTTCGGGACTATGTGGTCCGCGCTCTATGTGAATATCGGAGCCACGACCGGAGCCACACTAGTGTTTCTGGCCGCTCGGTATCTGTTTCGTGGCTGGGTGGAACGACAGTTCGGCGACCGGCTCGCGGCTTTTCAGGAGGGTTTTACCCAAAACGCCTTCACCTATCTTCTCACGTTGCGGCTCACTCCGATGTTCCCATTTTTCCTCATGAACCTCCTCTCCGGGTTGACGCGAGTGCCGGTACGGACGTACGTCGCCGCGACTTCGCTCGGCATTATCCCCGACAGTCTCGTCTACACCTTCGCCGGCCGTCAATTGGGTACGATCAATTCGCTCGCCGAATTGGCTTCTCCTCGACTCCTCCTCGCGTACATCCTGCTGGGCCTGCTATTTCTCATGCCCGTGGTGTATCGTAAGTTCATTCGTCCTTCACAATCCGACCGATAACAGAGAGGCCCGTACCCTGTGATGTCAATCGTGGGGCAGGGAAACGGAGAGATCGATGCGGTGGTTCAAGAACATTCTGATCGGACTCGTCGTCCTGGGGGGCCTCACATACCTGTATTACACCGAAGTGAAACCGGTCGTCATATTCGGGCTTCGGTCTGACTATGCCCATGCCATTCCCCATCAAAAGATTCCGGAAGGGTTGACAAGCCTCAAGGCCGAGTCCTGCGGAGCCTGTCATACCGACATCTACAAGGAGTGGAAGACCACCATTCACGCACAGGCCTACGACGATCCCTTCTTCCAAGCTTATTGGACGAAAGATAAGCACACGTGGGTCTGTCTCAACTGTCACACGCCGCTGGAAAATCAACAACCGACGCTGATTAAAGAAATCCCGCGAGACCGGGTCGAACGAGCCGTGCAAGAGCCGAATCCCCACTACGATGCGGACTATCAGCGGGAAGGCGTGACCTGTGCGGCTTGCCATGTCCGAGACGGAGTGATCCTGGGACCGTTCGAGGATGCGAAAGCCCCCCATCCGACGAAGTACGATCCTATGTTTCGCACCACGCAGACGTGTTATCGCTGCCACAGCGTTGTAGGAGGACCGGCCCAGTTTTACAATGGCGGGCCTTGCGGCACCTATCCCGAATTTGAGGACGGCTATTGGAGTAAGGAACGCGGCTTCATCTGCCAAAACTGCCACATGCCTGAAGTCGAACGGCCGGTCGCTCTAGGCGGACCCGTCCGCCAGGGCCGTCAACACCTCTGGCGGGGTGGACATGACCCCGAGATGATCAAACGAGCGATCGACGTGAAGGTGGTAGCCGATCCGGCGGAACCCAAACCCGGCGACAAAGTCCGAGTCACGCTGACGTTGATCAATGCAGGCGCAGGACATAAACTCCCGACGGGAGACCCCGATCGCCATTTCACGGTCGAGTTTGCCGTGGAGGATCAAAACGGAAAGGTGTTGGATGACCAGTCGGATACGATGGGTCGATGGATCATGTGGCAACCGGCGATCATCGAACTGTATGACAATCGCCTCATGCCGTTGGCCGGCCGGGATTATACGTTCGAGTATCGATTGCCGAAGGAGAGCGCCGGGCTCAAGCTGATCACGAAGGTGCGGTACCACATCCAGACGGAACGGCAACATCAGATGCTGATCGACAAGTACGGCCTCACGGCGAAGGATCCCCATAACTTCACCGTGTATGAACGACAGGTTCCTCTAACCGGCAATCTGGCGGATTCCTTCGAACAGACTGGACGAAATACACGCCTTGCCTGCGCCGCACCAGATCACAGCTAAGAATCACAACGCCGGGAGAGAGCAAATCATCTTCACTCATTGTCTCATGTTACAACGATTGCTCTCTTCAACGACTGAGGCCGTATGTACTCCACTCTGGTTGTCCTACACATCCTTGCCGCCGTCACCTGGATCGGCGGGATGGTTTTTCTCTCGTTGGTTTTGGCGCCGTTAGTCAGAGGCCGGAAGGCGGCGCCGGAATTCATGGCGCTGTTTCGATCTGCGGCGCTACGATTTCGCCCTATTGTGTGGGTTGCCATCGGGATATTGCTCATCACCGGTCCGATGCTCTTGTCCCTACGGAGTATCGATGTGACCAGCCCGGCTTCATGGCCGGGGATTGTGACCGTGAAGTTGATGCTGGTCGCCCTGTTGTTGTTCCTGACCCTCCTTCATGATCTTGTCTTCGGTCCTCGGGTCAGTCGAGTCAGCGCCATACCGGATTCTCAGCGAACGCCCGGGGAACGGATTGTCTTCAAGACCGCGCGATGGCTCCCCCGATTGTCACTGCTGATCGCTCTGAGCGTATTAGTAGCGGCAGCGATGCTGACTCGATCCTAGCTGCTACTGATATTAGGATCTGTCGGTCCTCATTTTCGTATACAGTTCTCTCCTTACTAAGGAAGGCTTTTCGGCGCTTGTGGCTTCATTGGAGGAATGGGCTTCGGTTGCGGCACGGGACGATCAACGATTGGACAACCTCGTGGGGCGCCGACTAGCGGTGGACTAGGGAACCCCCTAGTTCAAGGAATTTTATGGTGTCTCTACCGCACTTGAGATTTATAGATTACGATGTGATGAGCCCGGGTTTCGCTGTTACCATTGCGCGCGATTTTCAAAACGGATGCCTTTTTCTCTACTTGCGCCAAATCATAATCCATTCATTGCTTGTAAAGCCGTAGCAAAGCTAGGTCGGCGGCGAGATGAAGGGTCTACAAGAAGACTTGTTATCCAACCGCCAACCGCCGGTGAAAACTGGAGCGACAGGTGGATGGGAGTGAGATGAACTCCGGTGAGAAGCAAACCCAACGCGAGTCGGGTGACAGCGAAGAAGTCCAGAAGCAAGGTCTGGTTGCCGAAGAACTGCGTAAGAGCGAAGAGCGCTTTCGCATGCTGGCGGATAACATGTCGCAGTTCGTCTGGATGGCTGATGAGCGTGGCTGGATCTTTTGGTACAACCAGCGTTGGTTTGACTATACCGGTACGGCACTCGAAGAAATGCAGGGCTGGGGGTGGATGAAGGTCCATCACCCGGACCATGTGGACCGTGTCGTCGCACGCGTCCAACGATCATGGGACACCGGCGAGGCATGGGAGGACACCTTTCCCCTCCGAGGGCGAGACGGACAATATCGATGGTTCCTTTCGCGGGCCTTACCGATCCGCGATACAGACGGCCGCATTGTGCGGTGGTTCGGGACGAACACCGATGTGACCGAACGGGTCTTGGCAGAGGAGGAGGTGGCCAGGCAGGCGCAGGAACTGCGGACACTCAATGAGCGGCTTCAAGAGTTGGACCGGCTCAAGACTCAGTTTTTTGTCAACGTCAGTCATGAGTTCCGTACGCCGCTCACGTTGATGCTTGGTCCACTGGAGGATGCGTTGACGAACGCGCATGGCATACTTCCGCTCGGCGCAGCGAAAGATTTGGAGGTTTCTCGCAGGAACGCTCTCAGGCTCCTCAAGCTCGTCAATACCATGTTGGATTTTTCCCGCATCGAAGCCGGCCGCATTCAGGCGTCGTACCATCCGACCGACCTCCCGGCCTTCACGGCGGAACTTGCCAGTAATTTCCGATCGGCTTGCGAAAAGGCCGGGTTGCGGCTGATCGTGGACTGCCCGGCGCTGTCCGAACCAATCTATGTCGATCGCGACATGTGGGAAAAGATCGTCCTGAATCTGCTGTCCAATGCGTTCAAATTTACGTTTGAAGGCGAAATAGAAGTCCGCATCAGAGAAGTAGAGGAGAGTAGTCCATCTGATAGCCAGACAGACATCCACGTGCCACACGCCATACGCCACGTCGGTTTGACTGTGCGAGACACAGGTGTGGGTATTCCTGCCGAAGAATTGCCGCGCATGTTCGAGCGCTTTCATCGGATCGAGCAGAGTCTCGGGCGTACGCATGAAGGCACGGGGATCGGGCTGGCGTTGGTGCAGGAACTCGTCAAACTCCACGGAGGCGCTGTGCATGTGGACAGCATCTTCAGCGAGGGAAGCACATTCACGGTCACGATCCCATTCGGCACGGCGCATCTGGACCAGCAGCGCATCGGTACCGCTCCGAGGCCGGCTTCAACGGCCATCGGTTCCGCTGCGTTCGTCGAGGAGGCCCTGCGCCGGCTGCCATTCGAAGACAGTTCTGGGTCAGGAGTTCTGAGTTAGCCGAACCAGATAATTCAAGACTCAGCACTCTCGTCCGCGGGTCTTGTTCGCCGACGACCATGCTGATATGCGGGAGTATGTGAGCCGGTTGCTGCGCGACCGTTTCGAGGTGCAGGCGGTCGCCGATGGACAAGCCGCCTTAGAGGCAGTGCGCGCCAACCCACCGGATGTAGTCCTGGCCGATGTCATGATGCCGCGGCTGGACGGTTTTGGCTTGTTGAGAGCGCTTCGCGCCGATGAACGCACGCGCACCCTTCCCGTCATCATGCTGTCGGCGCGCACGGGCGAGGAAGCTTGCGTGGATGGTCTCGGCGCGGGGGCGGATGATTATTTGGTCAAACCATTCAGCGCCCGCGAATTGCTGGCCCGCGTCGAAACGCATGTGAGGATGGCCCGCATGCGGCGCGACGCCCAGGCCGCGCTCCGTGAGAGCGAAGCCCGATTTCGCAATATTGCCGATACCGCCCCGGCCATCCTGTGGGTGACCGAACCGGACGGTTCCTGTCCATTCATCTCGGGCGGCTGGTACGAGTTGACCGGACAGACGGAAGAGGAAGGGCTCGGTAAGGGCGGGTTCGGCTGGCTCGATGCGGTACATCCCGAGGATCGCGAGCAGGCCGGCCGCATCTTTCTCGAAGCGAACAAGAAGCAAGAGCCGTTCGCGCTCGATTATCGCCTGCGTCGTAGCGACGGCGAATATCGCTGGGCGATCGACGCGGGGCGCCCCCGCTTCGGGCCGAATGGCGAGTTTCTCGGTTACATCGGCTCGGTCATCGACATCACCGACCGCAAAGAAACGGAGCACGCGCTCGCCGAGCAGCAGCGGCTGCTCCAATCGGTCACCGACAACGCAAGCGTCGCCCTTTTTATCATCGATGAACGCCAGCACTGTGTGTTCATGAATCCCGCCGCTGAAGCCCTCACCGGGTTTACAGTGGAACAAGTCCGTGGACGACCTCTTCACGACTTCATTCACCACACTCGCCCGGATGGACGTCCCTATTCGCCGGCCGCGTGCCCGATCGTTCAAGCGTTCCCCAACGACCATCGGATGCAGGGTGAAGAACAATTCAACCATCCGGATGGCCGTTTCTACGAGGTGGCCTTTACCGCCAGTCCGATTCCAAGGCCGACAGGGCAACCCATCAGCACGATCATCGAAGTGCGGGACATCACCGAGCGCAAAGCGCTCCAGAAACGGCTGCGGTTATTTACCAAGGAGCTCGAAGCGCAAGTTGAGGACCGGACGCGGGATCTCGTGCAGTCGCAGAACCGCCTGCGCACTCTCGCGACGGAGCTGAATCTCGCCGAGCAACGCGAGCGCAAGCGGCTCGCGACCGAGTTGCACGATCATTTGCAGCAGATACTCGTCCTCGGGAAAATCAAGCTCGGTCAAGGCCAACGACTGCTGGCTGAGGCGGTGCCCGCGGCGGCTAAGCTGATGAAGGAGACGGACGACGTCTTGTCCGAGGCTCTCCAGTATACCCGCACGCTGGTCTCGGACTTAAGCCCCACCGTTCTGCGAGATCATGGTTTGGCGACGGCGCTTCAGTGGCTCGGCACTTACATGCAGAGACATGAGCAGACCGTCACCGTCACAGTGCCGGAGGATCGGGATCTCACGCTTCCGGAAGACCAAGTGGTGTTGCTCTTCCAGTCTGTGCGGGAGCTCCTGATCAACTCGGCGAAATATGCCGAGACGTCGGAGGCCGGTCTCACGATGGAGCAGCGAAAAGGGAATCTCTACATTACCGTGAAGGATGAAGGAAAAGGGTTCGATCTTGCCACCGCCACCGGTGGGACACCGAATGAAGGCATTTCATCCAAGTTCGGCCTCTTCAGTATTCGCGAGCGCATGCGGGCGTTGGGCGGGTCGTTCGACTTGCAATCCTCGCCAGGACAAGGCACCACGGCGACGCTGGTCTTGCCATTGACACAGGACCGCGAGAGTGAGGTCAAGGTTCAGGCTGCGGATCCAAAGGACAATGTTTCCTCCACCTTGTCGTTCCCTGCTTCCCGAATTCGTGTCTTGTTGGTGGACGATCACGTCATGGTGCGTCAAGGCCTCCGAGCCGTGCTGGACGCATATCCCGATGTGGAATTGATCGGCGAAGCCGGGAACGGTGAAGAGGCGGTGGCTCAGGTGAAGCGGCTTCGTCCCGATGTGGTCGTGATGGACATCAATATGCCGAAGATGAACGGCATTGAGGCGACCACGGTGATTAAAATTGACCATCCGAAGGTCGTGGTGATCGGCATTTCGGTCAACGCCGGCGGCGAAAATCAGGCTCGGATGCGGGAAGCCGGCGCCGAGACGCTGATCAACAAAGAAGCGGCGGTCGAACAGCTCTATAATGCGATAGTGGAGGCGGTGAAGCGGAGAGGACAGACGTAGACGGTGCTATGAGGATCCGAGATGCTCAGCCTCGCTCCCGGACTCAGCTAAGCACCCGACTATTCTCCGTGAAACCTCACAGCATCTTTGGGCTATTCGGTTCTTTTCTTGCCATATCTTCGCAGATTGACTTTTGAAAGGAACAAGATAAAGCGAAATTTTTGCATAACCGCCATCAGCTTGTGGGTTGTCACGCTGGGCATGGGAGGATGGTTCTTTATCAAGGGTGTGACAAAAGCAGGAAGTGATGGCCGAGCGGAAATACTGCTGGCCGCGGTAGAGCGCGATCAAATCCTCGCGGAAATGCGCCTGCTTTTGAAAGCGGTGGACGGGATTATCAGAGGACTGGGAGAGCCGAATCCTGATCCGAAGCAGATGGAAGCAACCGCGAGGGCGGTTGGAATGAACATGGCGGCGGACGTGGAGCCGACGATCATGGCCAAGTTGCCGATGCCGTTCAAGCAGATGGGCATGTCGATCCACAAAGACATGGATGCCTTGGCGGATGCGATCGCGCGACACGAGACGCCTCAGCAAATCTTGCAACGGTTATCGAGTATGACGGCTCGCTGCACGGCTTGTCATGACATGTACAGATTTGCCGCAGACCAGAAACGTGCCGAAGTTCAGCACGAACAGTAGAAAAAGAACCCGGTAGGGTGAATTGTTGGCATGAGGCCCTGATTCCGGCAACGGTCAATAGCTACGGGGTCTTCGCGCAGCGGAACCCGTAGCCGAACTGCCGACTCGATGGTTCGGCATTGAACCGGAAGGACGAACGCAGAAATTCCTGAAGATAAAGCCAATTACCGCCTCGCACGACTTTCGACTTACCCTTCGTCGGTCCTTGAGGATTCTTGGCCGGACTCTTCTTGTAGTAGTCATGGTCATACCAGTCGTTGACCCATTCCCAGGCATTGCCGGCCATGTCGTAAATGCCGTAGGGGCTCTTGCCCATTTCGAACATTCCTACCGGAACCAGGGCCATATGGTTCGCCCATTCCTTCTTGCCGAAATTCGCATGGAGCCTGGTGGGCCTCTCGTTGCCCCAGGGATAGAGGCGGCCATCCGTCCCTCGCGCCGCCTTTTCCCACTCCGCCTCGGTCGGCAGACGCTTGCCGGCCCATTTGCAGTACGTGGCGGCCTCCGACCAGCTGATATTGACGACGGGGCGTTTCTGATGTCGAGGTTGGTTCATGATATCCCACTCCGGCGGCGCCTCCTTGTCCGTCGCCTCCAGATACTTGGCATACTGCCCCACCGTCACGTGATACTTGTCCATAGAGAAGGCGTCGAGATAGACGCGATGCACCGGCTTTTCATCGTCTGCCATGGTGCTTCCCATCGTGAATTCCCCTGCCGGCACCAGCGCCATCGGCGTCTCACTCGGTTTCAGACTATCCAGCACGGTGGTCGAAGGCCGCCCAGGGAGTTTCGCTTGTAACTGCTGATAGACAGCCTGTTGCTCTTGGTTGAGCCCTAACTCATTGGCGCCGTCCAAGGCCTCCTCCGCCTTCTTCATCTGGTCCGGTTCAGTATGCCCACCGGCAATCAACTCTTTCGCTTCCTCCAGCAACCGCCACGCCGTCACTTCCTCCAACGAGCGCCACACTTCCAACCTCCGTAACCGAAGATCTCTCATCCCGGTGGTCCTGGATTTCGCATCCAGATGCAATGCGGTCTCGTAATGTTCTTCCGCGCAGGCCCAGGCTGCTAAGCCTCGACAGGCCTCCGCCAGGTTGAAATGAGCTTGCACGTTCGAGGAGTTCTTCATGATGCCGGCTTCCAATGTCGCGCGCGCTTCCGCATACTGGTTCTTCTTCAGTAGAGCCTCCCCTTTGGCAAAGTCTTGCTCGCCGGTCTCGGTTGCCGACGCCGTCATGGAAGCAGCGGTCAGCCTCAAACAGATGACAAAACCCAGTATCCCAAGGGACTGCCTCATAAAGACTCCCTCCCAATTGTGACTGCCTCCGGCAGTGGGTCTCGCTCTTCGTGCAGAGCATCGGCCGCCGTCGGAAACGCAGCTTTCATGGTCGGGAACATAGCATATCGCGGCCTAAGCATAAAGAAGCCTAAGCGGTCGGTAGAATTTGAGGGAATTGTTCGTCCCGTAATGCGTCGCTGGAACACATCACCTCACGACGTCCCTGGTAAGGTTCCCATCGCAAACTAGGTAATTCACTAGTTCAGAAGGATTCCTCTTTGTCCTAACGTGTAAAAAATCAACATGCGAGGAGAGATGTCATGGACACGGCGACAGTCATTGATCGAGTCAAAACCACGTTGGAGCAAGCGGCTATCGCCTATCCGCTTGGAGGACCGGTATTTCTTCCAAGAAAAACGAAAACGATGGAGGCGCAGGGTGGCCTCGAACAGCAACTCAAAGACGTCAGCCCACGACCAGGATCGCGCCGGCTAAGATCTCGTGCCGCGTTCAAGTCTGGGGTTGATGGGGGAACAGGGGTGTCGTATGTCGACAGGCGCAGTCTCCCATGCTCAGAGTTCCATCGCTGACCGGCCGAAGATGAAGTGTATTCGCGTGTTGCTGGCGGACGATCACTTTCTCGTCCGGCAAGGGTTACGTAAGTATCTTAGCCATCATCTCGACATTGAACTGGTGGGTGAGGCGACGGATGGAGAAGAGGCGGTGAAGTTGACGGACCAACTGAAGCCTGATGTCGTTGTGATGGACATCAACATGCCGAGAATGAACGGTATCGAAGCGACAGGTTCCATCATACGAAAACATCCGCACCTGCCGGTCATTGGCCTCTCCTTTTACGCTGGAAATGGGAATCGAGAAGCGTTATTGGATGCCGGTGCCTGTTTATTGCTCGAGAAGGGGACGGCGTATAAACACCTCCCCCATGCGATTTATCAGGCTGTCGGCAAAAGCATTGATGTTCGATCACCCGCTAATTAATCCCCTCGCATAGCGGAAGAGAGCCAATGATACGCGTCGACTTTTTCCTGAATCCATCCGGTGTCGCCCCGTTCATTGCGGCGCGGAACCGCGCTTCCATCCTAAAGTGGTTCGCCGGGCTCGGTTCTTCTGAACCGATACTGGGAAAGTTTTACGTGAAACTAGGGCGAATCAGAGGTTTCAGCGAGCTCTACTCTGTATAGAGTGCAGCCTCAGAACAATAAGAAAAGGAGGAAGAGCTATGATGGCAACCTACATTGATCAAGTCAGAGATAGGCTGGAGCAACAGGGTACGGCTTGTCCTTTGGAAGAGGTCATGGACCTTTGCCCGGAGTTGACCTGGAATCAGGTGTTTCTCGCCATCGATTACTTGAGCAGGACAGGGCGAGTCCGGGTGACGATGGATGTGGGCAGGTCCTATACGGTACAGGCCTATCGTCCGGTTGCAGCAGTCACTGTGACCGCCTTTTAACGACAGAGTCGATGGAGTCCGTCCTGCACGGAGGACCGGATATCGGGGCGGAGCTCTCGGTGGAGAACTTTAAGAGAGGGTCGGAATAGCACGACTCAATGTATGTGGAGATGCCCATGGACACACAGATCATCCAGAACGCAGAGGCAAAACCCGGTATCGGTTTCGAAGAAACGGCTTGCGCTCATCAGCGCCTCATTGACGATATTTTGACCAAGACCGGTAAACGAACCGGGAAGGTTCGCTGTCTTGAATGCCGGACGATCTTTGACGATCCCTACAAGGGTTTCAAGTAGGGAGCCGGTTATCCTCAAAGAACGGCTTCCGACCTATCTGTTCCTACAAGATTGTGGGGCTGCTTCCTAATCAGTATCTCCACAATGCCAACCGGCTGGTCTGCCGGTATCTTCAGGGGTGAAGTGGGCGACCATGTCAGCGCCGGAATTCGCGCAAGGCTGGTTTACATATACAGGTAGAGCGCCGCTACAACGCCGAAGAATTCGGAGGTGTTCCTGCCTCGAAGGCTGAACCATGGACCGGCAATAAGACCGACGTGTTGATTGAAGCTGTATTCCACGGCCGGCGCAATCGTGAGCAGATTGCCATACCCTCTTCCAACGATCGCCTGTTCGCCGCTCACACCGACTCCGGTTGTGCCGGAAAAATTCGTCGCATTGATCGTCTGAAACCCAATATCGAGCGCGAGGACCAGATGTCGCGTGAGGCTGTATTCTCCTGCGACCGTCAGAGTGGTCACCGATCCAGGATCGACACGGCCGTCCGTGCCGAATCCTCCGCCGTAGGTATTGAATCCTTGCACGGTGACGGGCGAGTAGAATCCGTACGTCGCATTCACGCGGTATCTGAACACATGATGCCCTCCCAGCCTTATCGCTTTTTGCACTCCGATGCCTACCGTCGTCGCAAAAGAGCCGCCCCCGGTCCCCCCCAGACCCGTCGTGGACAGGCTGAGATTGTTATAGCGTCCCGTCGGAAATATTTCCTGGACCCAGACTCGAACATCGGGAAGCCATGAATCGGAACCGCCGCTCAGTGCTTGGAAGCCGAGCTGAAGCGGAAAATCACCGACCCCAGAGATGGACTGACCTTCCGCGGAATTGTCGAGCCACTGCGGCGCGATCTCGATATCGATCCGATTCGTTAAGCCATAGATGAAGTACGTTTGTTGAATGATCGTGCGTGAGACGGTCGCTGATTGGAGGCGCCAACTGTCGTTATACAATCCGCCATATCGCGTAAAATAGAAGTATGGCTCAACAACGACATGTCCTTGATCGAGCGTCCTGCCTCGTGTAGAGAGCAGCGTGCCGGTGAACCAGGGACCGGCAGGTTGGGGCTGACGGTTCTCGGAATCTCCACCCCACACAGCTTCCGAAGAGCAGACACATGCGATGAGCAAGCTAAGAACGATCTTGAATATGCATTGAGGCATATCGCCCCACGGCGAGAAGTCTGTATGCTGCGAATGGGAACAATCGACAAATTATTATATATAGCCGCACTGCCTGATCGGGTGCGGTGAAGATGCATGATCGAGCTCAGGCGTGAGACTTGTGTCCCGGCATTTGTCTTGCTGGAGAGGACGCTGTATCTCCTTGCAGGACGATTGAGCGCTGAGCGTTGGATAATATCGACTCAACTATGCCATATTTCTTGGCGGCAGGATGGAGTAATGTTATGCGAATCGCCGTTTGCCCTATACTGACCATTCCGTTGGTTCTTGGACGCCGAGGAGCGGTGGACGGCACGCAAACAAAGGAGTCTGCATGAACGATCTGTTGATTAATCGGATCCTCGTCGCCACGGATTTTTCCGCATGCGCCGCGCCGTTGAATTACGGCTTGTGTGTCGCCCGCGCCTGGTCCGCGCATGTGGACGTGTTGTACGTGGTCGAGATGTTGCGGGGGTTGGAGTTCGATGCGCCGTTCGGCGATCCGCTGCTGGAGATGAGGCGGAAGGAGGCGGAGCGGCTCTTGGGTGACCTGGCGACTCGTGTGAAACAGGAAGGGCTGGACGTGGATCGGCATCTGCGCGAAGGCATTCCCAGCGACCAGATCGGGCAGACTGCGCTCGAACAGCGAGCCGACCTTGTCGTCGTCGGCACCCATGGGAGGACCGGACTGGATCATATCATGCTGGGCAGCACGGCGGAGCGTGTCATCAAGCAGGTGCCTTGTCCGACGCTGACAGTCCGAGTCGCCCCTAATCCATGGCGAAAAGGATGTGGACGTACCACCGCGCATCCGGCATGTGCTGGTGCCGGTCGACTTCTCGAGTCCGTCCCTTGATGCGCTGGAGTATGCGATTCAGGTGGTCGATCGATTTGGAGCCAAACTCACGATCGTCCATATATTGGAACCGATCTACTTCGATCTGGAATTGGGGTTGGGTCGGATCGAGCAGGAAGTCCAGAAGCGGACGCACTGGGAGACTCAACTGGATGGCCTTGCGCAAGTGGTGAGGGTGCGCGGTCTGGCGGCAGGGTCGGTCGTGCTCGGGGGGATTCCATCGGAGTTGATTGTGACCTATGCTCGTGGGCAGTGTTGCGATTTGATCGTCATGGGCACCCACGGACGACGTGGGCTGACGCGTTTGCGGTACGGCAGTGTGGCTGAATCCGTGCTTCGGCAGGCTCCCTGTCCCGTGCTCACGGTCCGAAGCCCGAAGTTCACCGCTGACCATAGCCGCATGATGCCGCTATCGGTGGCAGAGCCATAACAAAGGAATGCAGCAACGGGGGTTTCTCAATCGATGACGGAGCAACTGCGGCAATTGACGGTGCATGATCGCGTCTGATCTTTCCGAGAGGACGTCGAAGTTTTCGCCGGACTTTCGTCGTGTGGTTCCGGCGAGGCGGACTCACGAACATAAGGAGCATAGACATGGAATCTCGGGACATTTACATCACCAAATTCGACCTGATTCGCCTGAAGGAACTGCTGGAAGTAGGGATCAGTTTCAAGGA
Source organism: Nitrospira sp. (assembly GCA_025934915.1). Classification (GTDB taxonomy): domain Bacteria; phylum Nitrospirota; class Nitrospiria; order Nitrospirales; family Nitrospiraceae; genus Nitrospira_D. The sequence continues at coordinate 56,079 of JAICWG010000001.1, read as the reverse complement.
GCGGGACCGGGGATATCTGGAGAGTTTACAGAATGAGCTGGACAGGGCCCATATCGTAGAGCCTACCGCAATTCCTGATAGCGTGGTCACGATGAATTCTCAAGTTCGCCTCAAGGATATGGAGACGGGCGAGGAGAAAAGTTATACCCTTGTGTTCCCGTCAGATGCCGATATTGAGAAGAATCGAATCTCGATTCTTGCTCCCATCGGCACCGCCATCCTCGGCTACCGGGTGGGTGATACGGTGGACTGGCTCGTGCCGGCCGGGACACGCAAGGTGCGGATCGAAGAAATTCTTTATCAGCCCGAAGCAGCCGGACGTTATGATTTGTAACAGTTGCGCGTGAGTCGTGCCGGGATATACGGGAAGGTGGATGTTGTCTCAACTGACTATGAGCGTCTCATGGTGAACGTCGGAAGAACAGCCGACGTTCGTTCACAGGTGGATCGAACGGATTATTTCTGGGTTGCCAGGCCCGGTAGCAGCTGGGTCAAGCCATCGGTGAGAAATTCGACTCCCACGGCCGCCAGTATCAATCCCAACAAGCGGGTGACGATGTTGATGCCTGTCGTGCCCAACATGGCTCGAATGCGGTCCGACAGGCGCAGCGCGATCCACACCGAGCCGGCGATGCAGAGGACCGTGAGACAAAGCATGACCATATCAAACCAGGTGGTAGCCTGGTCGGCATAAATGATCACGGTGCTGATCGCGCCGGGTCCTGCCACAAGCGGAATGCCCAAAGGAACGACGGCCACTTCGTCACGTACTGCCGCCTCCTTCGACTCTTCCGCCGTGTGACGGGTCGGGCTCGGTCGAGCTTGCAGCATAGCGATGGCCATCAAGAGGATAAGAATTCCCCCGCCGGCGCGGAATGAGGCCATACGAATTCCAAAAGAATGGAGGATGACCTCTCCCAGGAACATGGCTGTTATGAGGACGATCACCACCGTTGTTGCAGTGAGACGCGCCGTGTGTCGCCTCTGTTCCTCGGTTTGTCGGTTGGTCAGGCTTATAAAAAGCGGCGTGGCTCCGATCGGATTTGCGATGACGAACAATGACGTGGCATTGTGGGCATAGGTAACCCAGTCATGCATCGGTACACTCCTTCGTTATTAAGTAATGGAAGCTGCGGGTGCCTTTGAACTTTAGACCTCCTTGCAATGCGCTGTCGAGATGGCTGACAACATGAATCGACTGGATCAGAGCCCGTTCATTCTCACGATCAACGGCGGATCGTCCAGCATCAAGTTTGCTCTATTTCAAGCGGAGGATCCCTCGGTGCCGGTGACGCGCGGCATGACCGATCGGATCGGTCTGCCGAATAGCGAGATGGTTGTCACCGACGCGGCCACGCAGCAATCGAGTCGTCGGGACATTCACGCACCGGACCATAGGGCCTGCGTCGGGTTTATCACCGAATGGTTGGAGCAGCAGGTCGGTAGCGGGCGTCTCTGTGCTGTCGGGCATCGTGTCGTCCATGGTGGGAGGACCTATAGCAGACCCGAACGAGTAACGCCCGAGTTGTTGGCGGAGCTTCGTCGGCTATGCCCTTACAGCCCTGACCATCTGCCGGCGGAAATTGCCTTGATCGAATCGTTTCGTCGGTATGATTCCACCCTTAGCCAAATCGCCTGTTTCGATACGGCATTTCACCGGGATATGCCGCGGGTTGCGCACCTGCTGCCGATTCCGAGGCGGTATGAAAAGCTGGGTATTCAGCGCTATGGGTTTCACGGGTTGTCGTACGCGTTTCTTATGAGAGAATTGGCAAGGGTGGGCGGGCCGGTCGAGGCCGAGGGCCGCGTCATTCTCGCGCACCTCGGAAACGGCGCCAGCATGGCGGCGGTCAAGAATGGGCAGGCGTTGGATACGACGATGGGCTTCACCCCCGCCTCCGGCTTACCCATGAGTCGTCGATCAGGCGACCTCGATCCAGGGATCATTTCCTATTTGGCTCGCACGGAAGGGATGACCGTGGAGCGGTTTCACGAGATGGTGAATACCGAATCGGGCTTGCTCGGGGTCTCGGAGATCAGTTCCGATATGCGGGACTTACTCAAGCAAGAAGAGAGTGATTCACGAGCGGCCGAGGCGATAGAGTTGTTTTGTTATCATGCCAGAAAAGGGATCGGTGCATTGGCTGCGGTGTTGGAAGGAGTCGATTCGTTGATCTTCAGTGCCGGGATCGGAGAGCATGCTCCCGCGATTCGAGCGCGCATCTGCGCCGGATTGGCATTTCTGGGTATCGTCGTCAACGAACCCGCCAATGAAACTAATCAACCGGTCATTTCATCCGAAGAAAGCCGAGTGAGAGTGCGCGTGATTTCCACTGATGAAGAACGCGAAATTGCCGAGTCCGTTGTTCGGTTACTTGACAAGGAGAATAGGGATCGCTGAGAGGAGATTATGATGAAGGAACAGACACCACCATTGAATGCCGGCTTACTGAAGCAGATGGATGCCTATTGGCGGGCCGCCAATTACCTCTCGGTAGGACAGATCTATCTGCTCGACAATCCGCTGCTGCGGCAGCCATTGACGCTCGGGCACATCAAGCCTCGCCTGCTGGGTCATTGGGGCACGACACCGGGACTAAATTTCATCTATGTCCATCTGAATCGGGTCATCAAACAGGACGACCTGAACATGATCTTCATTTGCGGGCCCGGCCATGGCGGTCCAGCGGCCGTGGCGAACGTCTATCTCGAAGGCACTTACAGCGAGGTGTACCCGGACGTGAGTCAGGACGCGGAAGGCATGAAGCGCCTGTTTCGGCAATTTTCCTTCCCCGGTGGAATCCCGAGTCACGTCGCGCCCGAGACGCCAGGCTCGATCCACGAAGGCGGAGAATTGGGGTACGCGCTGTCTCATGCCTATGGGGCCGCTTTCGACAATCCAGACTTGATCGTGGCCTGTGTCATCGGCGACGGAGAGGCGGAGACAGGTCCACTGGCCGCTTCCTGGCATTCGAACAAATTCCTCAACCCCGTCACCGACGGAGCCGTGCTGCCGATCCTGCACTTGAACGGCTATAAGATTGCGAATCCGACCGTCCTGGCACGGATCAGTCATGACGAGCTGCACAGCTTGCTCGTTGGATACGGTTACGAACCCTACTATGTTGAGGGCTCAGAGCCGGAGCCGATGCACCATGCGATGGCGACCACGCTGGATACGGCACTGGCGCGTATCAAGACGATTCAGCAGGAGGCCCGTCAGTCCGCATCGAAAGGCAACGGGTCTCCCACTCGACCACGGTGGCCGGTGATCGTCTTGCGCAGCCCCAAAGGATGGACCGGCCCCAAGGAGGTCGACGGCAAGAAAACCGAAGGCTCTTGGAGATCACACCAGGTGCCGATGGCGGAGATGGCATCCAAACCGGCCCATATCGGGCTCTTGGAATCCTGGATGAAGAGCTATCGGCCGGATGAGTTGTTCGATGCAGACGGTACATTGATGCCGGAGCTGGCCGCGCTCGCGCCGGCGGGTCAGCGTCGGATGGGGGCCAACCTGCATGCCAACGGCGGACTGCTGCTACGGGACCTTCGTCTCCCCGATTTTCGTGACTATGCCGTGGACGTGTCGATGCCAGGAGCCGTCGTCGACGAGGCGACCAAGGTACTGGGCGCATTTTTACGCGACACGATTACCAAGAGCATGCGCAACCGGAATTTCCGTATCATGGCTCCCGATGAGCTGACCTCGAACCGGCTCGGCGCCGTGCTGGATGTCTCGGACCGTGCCTGGATGGCGGAACGAAAGCCGGACGATGATCACCTCGCTCCGGACGGCCGCTCGATGGAAATCCTGAGCGAACATACGTGCCAGGGTTGGCTCGAAGGGTATCTGCTCACGGGCCGGCACGGACTGTTCACGACCTACGAAGCCTTCGTCCATATTGTCGATTCGATGTTCAACCAACATGCCAAGTGGCTCAAGACCGCGCATGAGATTTCTTGGCGGCGGCCCATCGCGTCATTGAACTATTTGCTGACATCTCACGTCTGGAGGCAGGATCACAATGGATTCTCACATCAAGATCCGGGGTTCATCGACCATGTCGTGAACAAGAAGGCCGACGTGATCCGAGTCTATCTGCCGCCGGATGCCAATTGTCTGTTGTCGGTCATGGACCACTGCCTGCGCAGCCGCGATTACGTGAACGTGATCGTCGCCGGCAAGCAGCCGGCTCTGCAGTATCTCGACATGGATGCGGCGGTGAAACATTGCTCGGCCGGCATCGGCATTTGGGAATGGGCGAGCAACGACAAGGGCGGGGAGCCGGATGTGGTAATGGGATGCGCCGGCGATGTGCCCACGCTGGAGACGCTCGCGGCTGTGCAACTGTTGCGCGAATATGTGCCGTCGCTCAAGATCCGGGTCGTCAATGTGGTCGATCTGATGAAGTTGCAAGACAAGAACGAGCATCCGCACGGGTTACCGGATAAGCATTTTGATACGTTCTTCACCACCGACAAGCCGATCATCTTCGCGTATCACGGCTATCCCTGGCTGATTCATCGGCTCACCTACCGACGGACCAATCACAAGAATCTGCACGTGCGGGGTTACAAAGAAGAGGGCACGACCACCACGCCGTTCGACATGGTATTTCGGAACGATATGGACCGGTATCATCTTGCCGCCGACGTGATCGAACGCGTCGGCTTGGGATCGGCGGCGGCCTATGCCAAACAGGCCATCCGCGACAAGCGGATCGAGCATAAGGAATACATCAGGAAGCACGGAGAAGACCTGCCGGAGATCCGCCAATGGAAATGGGATGTGAGCAAAAGCTTCATGGGAAAGACACGGTCGGCGACGAATGCTCCAGGCTGATCATTCGTTCCTTGCACACCCATCACATCTATCGTTATCCCAACATGATTGAAGAAGTCTCCACCGACCGGCTGCGATGCGCGAGGAAACCATGTGAATTTCTCACTGGAAATATGCTATTGGAAACGCGCTGGGTTTGCATCACACAAGAACGTCGAATGGGATGAACGGCATGGGTCGGCGAGTTCCGTATGATCGATGTGTCGTCGGGATAGTGGCCGTCATGGGTCTGCTGGGAGGAAACGTCTACGCGGGCGATTCAAACGATAAGAAGACGGATGATCCGGCGATAAAAGAGGTGCTGGATTGTCGATATCGGCAAGCGTCTGAGCTCTCCGAAGGAAAAGCGACGAGCGAGGTCTTTCCATCGGACGATCTCTTTCGTCCTCTTTTGGCCGATCCGAAACAGCCGCAGTTCTTTGCCCTCTGGCAATCCACCACGTCAAACGTTGCGCAGAGCGCTAAGAGCGCCGGATCGGTCGGCTTTGGAGAAAATTTCGGGTTTTACACCAAGCGCCAGGGTTGTAATGGATGGCAGGTCAGTCTCCTCACTGGAATATTCGCGCAGTTTGATTTGGATACGGCGCATACCGCGTTTACCAACGTCGATTTTAATGTCGGCATCCCGCTGACCTGGCGTCAGGGAAACTGGTCCGGGCGCCTACGTTTTTATCACCAGAGCAGTCACCTTGGGGCGGAGTTCATAGATAATCACCCGGATTTTCACTCGATCGGCCTCAAGTTCGAGGCAGTCGATATGATTGTCTCTTATGACTTCCAGAAATGGCTGCGTCTGTATGGAGGAGGAGATGTAAAGATCAAGGTCGAACCGTCCACGATCGACCGCGGTACCGTGCACTGGGGACTCGAAGCGCGGACACCAACCCCATGGGGCCGATTCGATGGCTTTGGTCTGCTCACGAATCCGATTCTCTTCACGCCTGTCGCGACGGCGGACTTTAAGTCCGTCGAGGCGCAGGATTGGTATATCAACACGAATCTGTTGATGGGCTTCGATATGTTTCGGGCCGGTTCCTTTAAGCGTATGCGGATTCTCTTCAATTACTATCATGGATATAATCCCTATGGGCAATTCTTCTATTCGCAGAAGACCGAATCGTTCGGACTCGGGGCTTATTTTGCGTTTTAGCAGCTCTCCGGTCGTGATCCTGATTGTCGTGCGAAAGGAACGAGGGCGATGAACAAAAAAGTCTCTTTCTCCATTTGGTACATCCTCCTCGCCGTCATGGCGGTGGTGTTCGTGCATGACTTCATTCATGCCCTCAATAAGGTCGAAGAACTTCCCTACAGTGAATTCAAGAGATTGGTGGAGGCCGGGAAGGTGGCGGAAGTCTCAGTGACCAGCCAAGTGCTGACCGGAAAGTTGAAGCCTGAGAGTGAATCCAAAGAACAAAAAGCCTTTGCGACCGTGCGGGTCGAGGACCCGGATCTCGTCCGTGACCTCAATCGACACGGAGTGACTTTTACCGGTGTCATTGAATCCACGTTTTGGCGCGATCTCCTGTCATGGGTCATCCCGGTCGCCCTCTTTGGCGGGATCTGGTTCTTCATCTTTCGTCGGTTTGGCCAAGCCCAAGGCGGCTTCATGCAGGTCGGGCAATCCAAAGCGAAGATCTATGTGGAGAAGGACATCAAGGTGACGTTTGCGGATGTCGCCGGGGTCGATGAGGCCAAGGAAGAACTGCAGGAAGTCATTGAGTTCCTGAAGACACCGGAAAAATTCACCAAACTGGGCGGAAAAATTCCTAAGGGAATTTTACTCGTCGGACCACCCGGGACCGGAAAAACGCTACTGGCCCGCGCCGTGGCCGGTGAGGCCGGTGTAACATTCTTCAGCATCAGCGGCTCGGAGTTCGTCGAAATGTTCGTCGGGGTCGGCGCGGCGCGGGTTCGTGATCTGTTCGAACAAGCAAAGGGCAAAGCTCCCTGCATTATTTTCATTGATGAACTGGATGCGCTCGGAAAAGCGCGTGGCGCGGGACCCATGGGGCATGAGGAGCGGGAGCAAACGCTCAATCAGTTGCTGGTCGAGATGGATGGCTTCGATCCTCGCATCGGGGTCATTCTCATGGCGGCGACCAATCGACCCGAGATTCTTGACCCTGCGTTGCTTCGGGCCGGCCGGTTCGATCGTCATGTGGTGGTTGACCGTCCGGACAAGGTCGGTCGCCTCGCCATTCTTCGTGTGCATGCCAAACAGGTGGCGCTTGGTCACGACGCCGATCTCGAAAACATCGCAGCGATGACCCCGGGATTCTCCGGAGCCGATTTGGCCAACATCATCAATGAAGCGGCGTTGCTGGCGGTGCGCCGTGGCAAGGATCAGGTCGATTTTTCTGAATTACAGGAGGCGGTCGAGCGAGTCATCGCCGGCTTGGAAAAGAAAAATCGTGTCCTGAATAAGATGGAAAAGGAGCGGGTGGCCTATCATGAGACTGGCCATGCAATCATCGCCATGTCTTTGCCGGGGATGGATCAGGTGCAGAAGATCTCGATCATTCCTCGCGGCGTGGCGGCGCTCGGCTATACGTTGCAGCTTCCGACGGAGGACCGGTTTCTGATGACGAAATCGGAATTGGAGAATAAAGTCGCTGTGCTGCTCGGTGGGCGGATTGCTGAAGAAACGATCTTCGGCGAGGCCTCTACGGGAGCTCAGAACGATCTTGTGAAGGCTACCGACATCGCAAAGAGCATGGTGAAGGCCTACGGAATGAGCGAGAAACTCGGCACCATCACATTGGAACGGGAGCGACAGCCTCAATTCCTTCAACTTCCGGTCGCTTCTGAAAAAGGCGATTATTCCGAAGAGACCGCCCGTGAAATCGATTGCGAAGTGCGGCGGATCGTTGACGAGCAGTACGGCCGGGTGAGGCGATTGTTGGAAGGTCGGAAAACTACACTGCAACAAGGCGCACAGTTGTTATTGGAACGAGAAGTGATTACCGGGGCCGAGCTCAAAACCATCCTGGAGGCGACCTGAATCGAGCATGACGATGCCCTTGCGGTCGTCGGAGAGGATTGTGATCGAGGGAATGCTCAATCGCCTAAAGAATCAAGACACCCGATGGAGTGAACCCAGTGGAAGAGGCAACCATCTCCGTCAAAGATAATGTGATCCACTGCCGAGGGTCTTGGACCCTTCCACACTTATCTCAACTGGAGCGGGGAGGCAGAGCCATTCGATGGCCTGAAACCTCCACCGTCCTCTACGATGCCGGCGAAGTGACCGCTATGGATACGGGCGGCGCGCTCATACTGCAGCGCTGCATCGACGGCGTACGAAGCAAGGGGCAGCAGACCGCTCTCCAAGGGTTGAAGCCTGAATTCGCCGAATTGCTCCGGAAAGTAGAAGCTCAGTGGTCCCGGCCCAAGCGAGGGGTTTCGGTCGACACGAGGTGGGTGGACAGTCTCGCGCGTGCCGTGCAGTCTCGACAAGCGTCCGCGATTCGCGCGCTCGCATTCGTCGGAGAAAGCACCATCGCGTTCGGCCACGCGCTGGTACGGCCACGGTCCATTCGATGGCGGACGCTCTTGCGGATCGTGGAACTGGACGGCGTGCGGGCCTTGCCGATCACCGGCCTGCTGACGTTTCTGGTCGGTGTCGTGATTGCCTATCAGGGCGCGGAACAGCTCCGTAAGTTCGGCACGAACATTTTTATCGTGGATCTGGTCGGCATCTCGCTGTTGCGCGAAATTGCCCCTTTGATCGTGGCAATCCTCATTGCCGGTCGTTCGGGATCCGCCTATGCGGCTGAGATCGGCACCATGAAGGTGACGGAAGAATTGGATGCAGTGCGAACATTGGGCATCTCACCCATGAATTTGCTCGTGTTGCCTCGAGCGTTGGCCCTGGTCCTCGCCCTCCCTCTGTTAACGGTGTACGCGGACGCGGTGGGCGTGTTCGGCGGCATGCTGATTGCCTTGGGAGAGCTCAACGTGAGTTTCGTGGAGTTTATCGCTCGATTTGATGAAGCTGTTCCGGTACGGCATTTTCTCATCGGCTTAGGGAAGGCGCCGTTCTTCGCGGCGATCATCGCGTTGGTGGGCTGCTATCAGGGATTTCAGATCAGAGGCGGTGTGGACGATGTGGGCCGACACACCACCATCAGTGTCGTGCAGGGGATTTTTCTGGTGATCGTATTCGACGCGATCTGCAGCATCCTGCTCAATTGGTGGGATCTGTAGCGGATGTGCCAGCGTGAGTGAGAGGTAGTCCATGATGCCGTCTGTCACGAGCATCGAAACACCGGTGATCGACGTGAGGCACGTCGTGACGAAGTTTGGACAGGCTGTCGTGCATGAGGACGTCAGTTTGTCTATTCGGCGGGGTGAAATCTTCGCGATTGCGGGCGGTAACGGGTCCGGCAAGACCACGTTGTTGCGGGAGATCATCGGCCTCATCACACCTTCGGCGGGAACGATACGGCTGTTCGGAATAGACAGCAGGCGATTGGAAACGGGAGACGGCCATCCCATCCACCGCCGGTTCGGTGTGATGTTCCAAAATGGCGCACTGTTTAGTTCGTTTACTCTGGCGGAGAACGTCGCCGTGCCGTTGCGCGAACACACGACGCTGAGCGCCGGATTGATCCGCGACCTGGTCACTGCCAAAATTGCGATGGTGGGATTACCGCCGGACAGTGCCGTGAAATATCCCAACGAACTCAGCGGAGGGATGCGGAGACGAGCCGCGCTCGCACGAGCGATCGTGATGGACCCGGAGTTGTTGTTTCTTGACGAGCCGACGGCCGGGCTCGATCCGATCATCGCCGCAGGATTCGATGATCTTGTCCTGTCGTTGAAGAATCTCCTAGGACTGACGGTGGTCATGGTAACACACGACCTGGATTCACTGTGGCGGATCGCCAATCGTGTTGCAGTGCTCGGTCGTGGAAAGGTGTTGGGCATCGGCACTATGCAGGAGTTGTCTCGATCGGACGATCCTGTCATCCGTGAATACTTCCAAGGTCCACGCGGAAGGTCGGCGAGCGAACAGGCGGCATGGAACCATGCGCGGCGCCCCACGTGAAGCATGTCTTGAGGCAAGAACCGTTCATCTGATGAGATACGAGCGGCGAGATTCGCACGACTGAAGGCACAAAGGATGGAACCCAAGGTCAACTATATTCTGGTCGGCTTGTTCATGGTGTTTCTTGGAGCGGCTGTCCTGGTCGGAATTTTGTGGTTGGGGAAGACCGACTACCGCGGCTCTTATGATCGGTACGAAGCCTACATGAAGGAGTCGGTCGCAGGATTGAGCGTCAACTCCACCGTCAAATATCGTGGTGTCGACGTGGGTCGGGTCAAGAGCATTACCTTGAATCCCAATAATCCAGAGGAAGTTCTTCTGACCATAGAGATTATGCGCGGGACGCCGATCAAGACCGACACGATGGCCGTACTCGAGACGCAGGGGCTCACCGGTCTGGCCACAATCAATTTGACGGGAGGAAGCCGAGATGCTCCCTCGTTGCAGGCCCAGGAGGGGCAAACATATCCGGTCATCAAGACCAGTCCCTCCCTCTTCTTCCGCCTGGATCAAGCCGTCTCCCGATTACTTTCAGAAGAAGGTCTGGCTCAACTATTGGTCGATCTTGATACGGCGGCAAAAGGAGCGGCGAAGGTCTTGGATGAAGACAATCGCACCATGCTGAAGCGAACGATCAAGGATCTCTCGGATGTGGCTCAGACCATTTCGGCCCATAAGACTCAGATTGAGCAAAGCTTGAACGGCGCGGCCAGGAGCGCCGACAATCTGGTGAAGCTGACGGCGTCGTTGAATGCGGAGGTTCCGACCTTACTCGCCGGAATCAATAAGAGTGTTGCGGCCCTGGGCACGGCGACGGACGAACTGGCTCGCACGAGCAAGACCGTTGGAGCAGTCGTCAATGAAGCCAGACCAGAATTGCAGCAGTTCACCAGACGGACTCTTTCCGAAGCCGGCTTGTTGGTGACGGAGCTTCGACAGCTCACTGGTACATTGACTCGTGTGGCGCGTGAGTTGGAGCGAGAGCCGAGCTCGCTGGTGTTTGGACCAAAGCCCCCGTCACGCGGACCGGGGGAATAACTGCAGGGCCTGTGGCCGGTCATGACATGATGAACTATCGACTGGCACATGTTGCCTGTGCGCTGCTGGTATTGACGGCTGGCTGCCTGTCGCCACGCACGGATTCTTCGAATATCCATACCTATCAATTGAGCCTTGATGGATGGTCCAGCGCCTCCCGGCCCGGCAAGCTTGAAGGTCCGGTGCTGCTCGTGAGTCCGCCTCAAGCCGAGCCAGGATTTGAAACGCAGCGCATGGTGTACGTCAAGCGGCCCTATGAACTGGAGTACTATGCGGTGAATCAATGGGCCGATACGCCGGTGCGCATGTTCGCTCCGTTGATGGTCCAGGCGTTCAATCAGCAGAATGATACATGGCGTGCCGTGATCCCACTGTCAAGCTCGATCCGTGGAGACTATCGTCTTGATACCCACGGATTTCTGTTACAACAAGAATTTCTCCAACAACCCAGTCGCGTGCGGGTGATGGTCCGAACGCAGCTGGTCGACCTGAAAGAGTCAACGATCCTGAGCACGCGGGCTTTTGAGGTCGTGGAGAATGCCACGAGTGAAAATCCCTATGGGGGTGTCCAGGCTGCCAACCGAGCGATTGCCGGGTTGCTCGATCAAATCGGCTCTTGGCTTCGGCAATGCGTCCGGCATTCGCCTGAGTGCAGTCGCTAATCGAGCCCGTATCTTTTGTGGCGTCTACCAACGTCTGTTTGATAAGCCTGTGAAAATCCACGTTCCAACTCAAGTATGGCCTCAAGAAGTATCTTCCGTATCGAACCAGTCAACTATCCGGTCCTGAAAAAATCTAGTGGTCCCTGTCCCAGCCATGGCCTATATCTGGTCTTGAATTTTGAACTCTACTGCTAATATCCTCTTTCTTCGTGTTGAACACGGTATTCTTTGGGAACTGGTATGCGGACTCTGTGAGGGATCCACCGGCACGGTTGCTATCGAAATGTTTCCTTACCCGTTCGCTTCCATCCATATTCGGCAGTCCTTTTATCTCAGCCTCGACGACTGCTTCTATCGGCTCCTCAGCACGAAGCGTTCCCCAACGATGCCCATGTGTATACGTTCCCACGTGACGGTGATAAAGGAGTAGGACTTCAGACATTGCGAATTCTGGCTCGTGGAGCGAGACACTCGCGTAAGTCTGGGTTTCACGATTGAGGTTCTGGGCGCACGGCTCCGGCTTCGCGAAACCAGAAACTTGGACTTCATCCGAGATCCGAGCAACGAAATACGACATGCTGCGCGTCGGAGCTATCCGGCCGATGGCTGAGAATCGATCATGATGACCAACCTTGAGGAGTGGGAGGCGGAAATTGGCTGGATCCTGGAGGCCGTGTCGGAGGCCCGATTAATCGTCGACTGGACAGGCCGCATCGTCTTCGTCAACCGTCCAACTGAGACGTGGTTCGGGTATCGTCGTGAAGAACTGATCGGCCAGAAAGTCGAAATGCTTGTACCGGAGCGGCATCGAAGTGCTCATTCCGGCAATCGTGCGGGCTTCATCTCCCACCCTCGCGCACGCCCCATGGGAGCCGGCCTGGAACTCTATGCGCGCCGAAAAGACGAGACCGAATTCCCGGTGGATGTCAACCTTTGGCCGCTGGAGCGGTGGGGTGGGTTGTTTATCCTGGCGGCCATCCGCGATATGACCGAGCACAAAAGGCTCCAAACGCAGCTCGCCAATGAGCACCGGGAGCTGCTTCGAGCGCGCCAGGAACTGGAACAGACTGTAGCCGAGCTCAAACGGTCCAATGCGGAACTGGAGCAGTTCGCCTATGTCGCCTCGCACGACCTGCAGGAGCCGCTGCGCATGGTGGCCAGTTACACTCAACTCTTGGCGAAACGGTACAAAGGGAAACTCGATACCGATGCGGACGAGTTCATCGGCTACGCCGTGGACGGCGCCAACCGGATGCAGAGGCTGATCAATGACGCCTTGGCATACTCGCGCGTGACGACACAGGGTCACGGTTTTGAACTGATGGACTGCCATGCCCTCTTGGAAGAGGTGCTGGATGATTTGCGGCTCGCCGTCGACGAGAGTCGGGCGGCTGTGACCCACGATGTCCAGCTCACGGTAATGGCCGACAGGGGCCAATTGGGACAGGTCTTTCAGAACCTGATCGGCAACGCCATCAAATTCAGAGGCCAGGAGCCGCCGTGGGTCCACATTTCGGCCATGCGGAAGGACGCCGCATGGCAGTTTGCGATCCGAGATAACGGTATCGGGATCGATCCGCAATACGCGGACCGCATCTTCGTCGTCTTTCAGCGCTTGCATACCAAGGACGAATATCCCGGCACCGGCATCGGTTTGGCGATCTGCAAAAAGATCATCGAGCGCCACGGTGGACGCATTTGGGTGGAGTCGCAACTCGGCAAGGGGGCGACATTCTATTTCACATTGCCGGCAGTAACGCGTGAGGCGTGATGCGCCAAGTGTGACGCGTGGGGCGTGCCCAGACAGACCGGATAGACCATGCGGTTGACGAATGACGATTGTTTTTTAACAAGGAGGCAGGATGGTGGTTCCCGAACTTGTGAAACCGGTCGAGATCTTATTGGTGGAAGACAATCCGGGCGATGTGCGCCTGACCAAAGAAGCCTTGAAAGAGGCCAAGGTGATCAATCACTTGACGGTGCTGAAAGATGGCGTCGAGGCACTGACCTTTCTGCGCCGGGAGGGCCAGTACGCCAATGCGCCTCGCCCGCATCTGATTCTGCTTGACCTGAATCTTCCCAAGAAAGACGGTCGGGAGGTGTTGGCGGAGATAAAAGACGACGAGAAATTGAAGCGCATCCCAGTGGTGGTATTGACGACTTCACAGAATGAACAAGACGTATTGAAAACCTACAACCTTCACGCCAACTGCTACGTCACCAAGCCGGTGGATTTGGAACAGTTCATCACGGTGGTGAAATCGATCGAGGACTTCTGGTTAGGGATCGTCGTGCTGCCGAAGGGCTGCAATCACGTGAAGCGTGACACGTGAACCGCTAATCGTCAACCGGATGCAAATCACGTCAATCGGCAATTGCAGGACGAGGAGCCATCTTATCTTCTACGGTCGACGAATGACGACTCAAGGTTCCATGCGCATTCTCCTGATTGAAGATAACCCCGGCGATGTCCGACTTCTGCGGGAACGCCTGGCGGAAGGAGACACCGGCCGATTCGAGTTGACGCACGTCGATCGACTATCTGCGGGACTTGAACGCCTCGTCGAAACGAGTTTCGATGTGGTGTTGCTGGATCTCTCGCTGCCCGATAGTCATGGCCCGGACACCGTTTTTAGGATACGTGCCACCTCGGATAGGATGCCGATCGTTGTCCTGACCGGAGTTGAAGATGAGATGCTAGGCCTGCAGTTGATTCAGTCGGGAGTGCAGGACTATCTCGTGAAAGGGCAAGTGACTAGCCCTCTCCTGACACGTTCCCTGCGCTACGCCGTTGAACGTGTGCGGATGGAAGAGATTCTGCGCGAGAGCGAAGCACGATTTCGAGCGATCATGGACAACAGCCCGACGCTGATGTTTCTCAAAGATGTCGAAGGACGCTACCTGCTGGTGAATCGACGGTTTGAAGAGGTGTTCCATCTTATGAGCCGGGATCTCATCGGGAAAACGGACGAGGAAATCTTCCCGGCCGCGCAGGCGGAGGCGTTTCGAGCCGACGACCGGAAGGTTCTGGAGGGCGGGGCACCGATGAAGTTCGAAGAAGTGACGCTTGACGACGATGGTCTTCGTACGAGCATCGTCGTCAAGTTTCCGTTGCTGAATGCACAGGGGCGGTGTTCCGGCTTGTGCGGGATTGCGACCGATATCACCGAGCGGAAGCGGGCGGAGTCCGCATTACAGAAGGCGCAGAGGAAGCTGCGTCAGACGCTCCAGGCTTCCAATACGGGCCTCTGGGATTGGAACACCGTCACGAACGAGGTGGAGTTCACCCTCGAATGGAAACGGCAGCTGGGATACGAGGACCATGAAATCGCCGGGCGCTTCGAGGAATGGGAGGCACGCCTGCACCCCGAGGACAAGGAGCGAGCCCTGGCCTATGTCAGGGCTTATGTGGAAAAGCCGGAAGGGGAGTACACGCTGGAATTCCGCCTGCGGCACAAGGATGGCTCCTACCGCTGGATCGCCGCGCGTGCCTCGTTCGCTCTCGAGCCGGACGGACGGCGCGTGCGTCTCCTGGGTTCGCACATGGACATCACCGATCGCAAGCGGGCCGAGGAACAGTTGCAACGAACCTTGGGCGAGTTGCGCACCCTCTCGCGGAAGATGGATGTCGTGCGCGAGGAAGAACGGACCCGAATTGCGCGGGAGTTGCATGATGAGTTGGGAGTCCGTCTGACCTGTCTGAAGTTGGACTTGGCCCGATTGCAGTCCTTGGCGGGTGGTTCACAGTTTCCCCGCGCCAAGATGAAAGAGAAGGTACATTCAATGATGGCCGACATAGATTCAACGATTGCCTCGGTGCAGCGGCTGGTGGTAGAGCTCAGGCCCGGCATCCTGGACGATCTCGGATTGGTGGCGGCGATTGAATGGCAGTGCCAGGACTTCGAACGGCGAAGCGGCACGCCGTGTGTCTGCAAAGCGTCGCAGGAGAAAATCGTTCTCGATGGCGCACACGCGACGGCCGCGTTTCGGATCTGTCAGGAAGCGCTCACCAATGTCGCGCGCCATGCAAAGGCGAGGTCTGTCCGAGTGTTGATCGAACAGGTCAACGGCGAGCTATTGCTCGAAATCCAAGACGATGGGCAGGGGATCCGCACCGAACAACTCACGGAGTCGGCCTCGTCGGGTCTGTTGGGGATGTGCGAACGTGCGCGGGGTCTCGGAGGCCGACTTGCGATTGCTGGCCAGCCTGGAAAGGGAACGACGGTGGCACTACGTTTGCCGTTGACTTAAGCCACGACGGATTGTCTGGTTCATCTGGTTTGTCTTGTTTGGGGCAAGCGCACCAAGACCATCCGACTAACGAGAGAAACCATAATAAACCAGAAAAACCAATTAATGGGGTTGTGATGCTGAAAATCCTGATCGCCGACGACCATTCGATCTTCCGGCGGGGGGTCAAGGAGTTGCTATCTGATGGTCTGGGAGACGTCACGGTTGGGGAATGCGGTAATGCCCACGATCTGTTGCAATTAGTCCGGCAGAAAAAGTGGGATGTCGTCATTCTGGATATCGGCATGCCCGAAACCACGGGAACCGATGCGCTCGTGCAGGTGAAACGCGAATGTCCCTCGCTACCCGTGATCATGCTGAGCATGCATCCGGAGGATCAGTACGCCGTCCGCATGTTTAAGGCCGGGGCGAACGCGTATCTCACGAAGGTCAGCGCGCCGGAGGAGCTCGTGACAGCCGTCAAGAAAGTGCGGGCGGGCGGGCGGTACGTGAGTCCGTCGCTTGGTGAAAAGCTAGCACACCTCCTTCACCGAGGCGATGAACAGACACCGCATGAACTGTTATCGGATCGAGAATTCGAGGTGATGCGTCTCCTCGCCTCAGGGAAGACCGTCTCGGAAATCGCCGAGAGCATGCATCTCGGAACGACCACGGTCAGTACCTACCGCGCACGCATTCTGGAGAAACTCCACCTCAAGAACAACGCCGAAGTCATGCGTTACGCCGTACAGCAAGGGATCGTCTAAGAGCGCGGTCGTCTCACCAGCCGGTATGCCCCTCCTTGTCGTTGCATTTAGGACAATCCCCATAAGAATCAACGATGCCACAATCATAGTCACGTCGATAATCTGATCCGGGCGTCTCCGCTATAAGTTCCATCCATGCAGTCTCTCACGTCGTCCTTCGTGAATATCTCTTCACTATGAACTCCCGGTGAAACCATTCAGATGCCCGGCGGGCAATCGAAAGGAGCCTCTGATGATGAGAACGACGACCATCCAGTCGACCATTCGATCGCAGTTGATGCAGCAAGGACCCTGCACGCTCGAAACCTTGCTCGACCGGCTGCCCCAGTTTTCCTGGAACGAGATCTTCACCGTAGTGGACCAGCTCAGCCGAGAAGGTGAGCTCGTGCTTCGCCGTCCGACCCGATTCGATTATGAAGTGTCGATCGACCTAACACGACCAAATTCGGTCCTCAAGTTCTCGGAGCTGGCGGTATCCGGGGACCACACGTCCGAACGTGATGAGGTGGGAGTCACCCGTTGAGCGAGGAGCAGGGCTTTCATGATTTGTCCTCGCTGCCAAAGCCTGATGGAGGAAGAAGGGCTGCGTGATTGGGCGGGCGGGAAGGGATAGGACTGCTCCGACGCATGGCGCTGCCTGGTGTGCGGGTAAATCTTTGACCCGATGATCAGGAGCAATCGAAGAAAGGCGAACGAGGTCAGGCTCCACGGGCGAATGAGACAAGCGCGGCACAATGCCCGGGCCATTCCGGTCTGATTGATCCGACGGGGAATCTCTGTACCTCATGCGCAACAGGGCTATCGCAGGAAACCGGAGAGGAGATTACCATGCACGTTCTCATTCCCCTCTGTTGCTTTTGTGAGAAAGTTCGAGATGACGAAGGGGCAGAAGTTGGACAAGGGAGATGGGTCCATCTCAAGACCTATCACGCCATGCATAATCCGCTGCTTGACGAGGTGTGGTTTTCACCTACCCCTTGCCCGGATTGTAAGTATAGGGGGGTGAACGTTCGGGTGCTGGATAAGGAGGACAGCCATGGACACTGACGTGAAGAAGCATGATCGGTTCTGGTCGATCGTGCTGGCAGCCGAGTGCTCACTGATAGGAATCTTCAGATAGTCGAGGCGTAAAGGCCATAACCCGCCATCCCGTCTCTGCTCGTTCAGGAGAATGGGTCGACACCGGTCTCGTGGTTCGCCCAGAAACCCATGAACTGTCCGGATTCCAGCAAAGGGAGCTTTCGACTATGTCGCATGATGAGTTCAGCCTAGAGCTTCCCGAGCCTCCGGCCATGGAGCGATCGGCGGTACTGTAGTACCTCGTGCCACCGAGTGTTCATCACCTGAGGTGTTATTTGCAGTAACCAGAGAGCAGGTACTGCTACTCGAAGCCGCACTGTGTAATCGCGTCCAGCCTCTGAGCAGCCACCGCTGCTTCCCATCCCTTTTCACAAGAGAGAAGACGAACCCGCAACGTAGTTGAGAACTGAGCACCCAATCGGGTCCGAACGTCTGTGTCGGCTCCCTCCGCCTCAAAGAAGATCTCGCAGTCGGGCAGTCCTCCGAGGCCGATACCTTGTGCCTTGAGCAGCGCTTCTTTGGCAACCCAGTAGCGGAAGAATTTCGTTGCTCGCTGCTCCTCAGTCTCCTGCATGATCGTCGTATGTTCGGAGAGAGTAAAAAAGCGCTTGGATAGATTCGCAACTTCGATATCCGAGCGAGCGAATTCAAGATCGACTCCGACCTCCTGCGCGTTTGAGACGGCAATGAGCGCACGGTCATGGGCATGGGACAGATTGAATGTGATAGACGACTTCTCTCGAAGTTCTCTCGTCAGGAAGGGTTTGCCTGTTGCACTGCGATCCAGCGCCACCATGTTCGGGTTGACGCCGAGATATCTACTCAGCACTGCCTTGAGGCCTCCATGAGCCAGCACGTAGCGCTGTCGGATATCATCCCGAACAAAACGTGCCGCTCGGCGCCGCTCGACGTCATCCAACCAACCCACGCATCGCCCCAGACAGCGTTGCGACCCGTCAAGCTCGATCCCCCACAGGTGAACGGAGTTCGGTTCAAGACGGATATGATCCGGTTGACTTGTATCGGCGAGGCGCTCAATGGGCAGGAACGAAATCAGCACATTGTTACCTAGAATGCCGACATCGTCTTTGTTGTTCGGCAAAGGAAGATGGAGAAAATCACGCAGCCCTATTATTCGGCTGGATTGGTGTAACCTGGGAACGTTCGGTGATATAGCGTCGAATATGGGAGGATACTTCCTCGACATGCGGTGGAACAAGCAGGTCTGCCGTTCGAAGGGCCGCCACATCGATGGTCTGAGATCCTCCGCTTGCCAGTTCCCTCCAAGCATATCTGGTATCGTCCGCCTCAATGCGTTGCGAAGCCACGATGTTGAGTATGTGCCCTGGATATGAACGCATCGTATAGCGAGCGGCCGCATGGAACATGGCCTGCCGAACACATCTGCTTCGATGTTGTCTCAACTCGTGCTCGGTAGGACCCTGGAAAATGGACAAGAAAGATTTGCATTTGCGCTGTATGACCGACCACCACTCACTCATGGGCATGCGCCGGAGATCGCGGACGGTGCATAGGGTCTGCAAGAGAATTCCCAACGGCAATGCAAGCCGACTTGGGTGGACGGTATCATAGTGCTGATGATACGAACTCGGATGCCAGCTATTTATAATGCCTAGAATGACCGCTCTCTCCTGCTCCGCCAATTGTTGGGCCATCTCATAGGCAACCAGTCCACCGGTACATGCACCAATGATGACGTATGGTCCCTGGGGGAGGCATGTGCGGATCTCGGCGATGTACTGCTGCGCCATCTCCGGCACTGAACCGAATGGTGCGGTGTCCCCATCCAATCCTCGCGCTTGTAAGCCGTACACCGGGTGAGTTTGTCCTAAGAGCCTCGCTAACTGAGCGAGCCACAACACATTGCCCATTACTCCGGGAACCAAGAAAATAGGGATGGCCGACCCGTTTGGCTGCATAGCCACCAATGATTGCCATGGGGACGTCCATTGCTCCTGCGCAAGAACCGACGTAAGGCCGGCGATCGTCGGCGCTTGAAACAGCGTGGAAAGCGGAAGATGGCGGCCGTAGACCTGTTCAATGAGATGGAACAGCTGAGCCGCTCTCAGCGAGTGGCCACCGAGATCGAAAAAGTTGTCGTGAATCCCAACCTTGTCGATCCCAAACATCTGTTGCCACAAGACCGCCATTTGTATATCCATGCGATCGCGCGGTGCGACATAAACAGCGCTACTCGCGAGAGCGGAGTCTGGAGCCGGTAATGCTTTCCTGTCGACCTTGTTATTTGCGGTCAAGGGCATGGCTTTCAGAAAGATGAACAATGAGGGGACCATATACTCGGGAATCTCGGACTGCAGAAACGAGCGAAGTTCCTGCTGGTTTGGAACAGGGCCATCCTGGCAGACCACATACGCCACTAACTGCTTCACACCTTGCTGATCATCTCTTGCTAGGACCACGGCCTGACGGACAGCTTGATGACGGCTCAGCGCTGCCTCGATCTCGCCCAATTCGATTCGAAACCCTCTGATCTTGACTTGATGATCCAATCGACCGAGGTGCACGATGCGACCATCCGGACGATACCGTGCCAAGTCTCCCGTTCGATACAGTCGCGCGAGGGGCTCTTGAGAAAATGGGTGAGGGATGAACCGCTCCTGTGTCAAATCAGGCCTCCCGCGATAGCCTCGGGCTAACCCATGGCCTCCGATATAGAGCTCACCGGAAACTCCGACGGGAACCGGTTGGAGGAATTGATCCAGGATGTACACTTCCGTATTGGCGATCGGTCTTCCGATGGTAACCTCCCGAGCGGTCCGTTCGATTCTTTCGATTGTGGACCAGATCGTGGTTTCGGTCGGGCCATACATGTTCCACAGAGCAACGCTACGATCTAATAGTGACGCCGCAAGATCAGGAGGAAGGGGTTCCCCTCCGCAAAGTACCGTCAGTCTGGTGTTGCCCTGCCATCCCGCCTCAACCAGCATTCGCCATGTGGCAGGAGTCGCTTGCATGATCGTCGGCTGAACAGCTTCACAGAGAGTCAGCAGTTGCCGCCCGTCCATGGCAACAGCGCGGCCGGCGATCTCGACACGGGCCCCGGCCAGTAACGGCACATATAACTCCAACCCGGCGATGTCGAAAGAGAGCGTCGTGACGGACAGCATGACATCCTCGGCTGAACAAGCCGGCTCCTGTCGTATCGAACACAAGAAGTTCACCAGCGCTTGGTGTGGAATTTCTACCCCCTTGGGCTGCCCTGTCGATCCCGATGTATATAAGATGTAGGCCAGGTCTTGAGGCGTCGCGATCGGGCCAAGATCGTGGTTGGCCTCTTGCGCGATGCTCTTCTCTTCGCGATCCAGACACAGCCTGCGGCAGACGTGAACATCAAATCGTTCCGCCAGCGATTCGGATGTGAGCACAATGATGAGCGAGGCATTCTCCGACATATACCGAAGTCGATCCCGTGGATAGTCAGGGTCAAGAGGCACGTAGGCCGCACCGGTCTTAAGCACGGCCAGTAATGCAATGACCATTTCCAAGGATCGTTCAAGACCGATGCCCACAGTCACACCAGGCTTAGCGCCCAGCGTTTGGAGATAGCGTGCCAGCTTATTAGCTCGGGCATTGAGCTCACCGTATGTCAGCGACTTCTGTCCCATCGTCACCGCCACGGCATCAGGCGTCCTCTCGACCTGGGCTTCAAACAGCTGAGGAAAACATTCAGACCGTGGATAATCTCGTTGTGTGCGGTTCCAATCCAACAACATCTGTTGTCGTTCGGGCGCCGTCAATGTCGGAAGCTCGGACAGTTTGCTCTGCGGATTGGCCAATGCGGTCATGAGCAAGATCTTATACTGGCCCAACATTCGTTCAGCGGTCTGAGGCTCGAAGAGATCGGTATTGAACGTCAAGTAGGCTCTTCGGGAGAACTCCGTTTCGATCGTCAAGCTTAAGTCGAATTGCGCTGCTTGCGTCTCCACCTCGAACGGCACCCAACTCAACCCTTGGACGTTGATTTCCCCGATGGGAGCATTCGGTACATTGAAGAGCACCTGTACCAGCGGGGCGGAGCTGTGGTCTCGAGCGGAGTGCATCGTCTCGACCAACTTATCGAACGGGAAGTCCTGATTGGCATAGGCCTCTAACGCCGTTTCACGCACCCGTGCCATCAACCCGATGAACGTCGGATCGCCGGAGAAATCGGTACGCAAGACGAGCGTATTGACAAACGAGCCGATGATCGACTCGACCGCGGACTGAGTCCGGTTGGCGATAGGGGAACCTACGGCCACATCGGTTTGTCCGGAATAGCGACTCAAGAGAATCTGGAAACAGGCCAATAGGGTCATGAACACCGTCGCATTGTGTTCAGCGCTGAATTGCTTCAGTCGTTCGATCAACGACGTGGGCAACTCCAGCATGCAATGTGAGCCGTTAAATGTTTGTACCACCGGCCGTGGGTAGTCGGTCGGCAACAACAGCTTGGACAGTCCGGCCAGCTTCTTTTGCCAATAATCCGATTGTGTGCTCAGCCGGTCGTCGGTCAAACAACGCCGCTGCCACACGGCATAGTCGGCATACTGAAGGCGGATCGGTTTTGGCGAAGGAACGTCTCCTCGGCAGAACGCATTGTAGAAGAATGCAAACTCATGACCGATGACGCCGAACGACCACTGGTCTCCGATGATATGATGCATCGTGAGCACCAACACATGATCCTCGGGCTCGATCTCAATCAAGAAGAATCTTGCCAGAGGACCTTTCTCTAGATCGAACGGCTGATTCGATTCCTGCTCCACCAGCCGAGCCGCCTGCAGTCGTCGTTGTTCGAGGGGTAGTTCCCGAAGATTCACTTCTACCCAATGAGGAGAGCGAAAGGGGTGGACCATTTGGACCGGTCCCTCACCCCTCATCATGAACGTCGTTCTAAATGCCTCATGCCGACTACAGATGGCATCGATCGTACTTCGGAGGGCTGTTTTGTTGAGTCGTCCCATCTGCCGCGAAGCGAACGGCATGTTATACGCCGTGCTCTGAGGCGCCAGCCGATGCATCAGCCACATGCGTTGCTGAGAATAAGAAAGGGGAAGCGGCTGATCTCTAGGCACTGGAATGATCGATGGCATCAGGGAAGCCGTTTCCCTTTGGCGCAACCGTATTACTTCTTCGGCCAATGCCGCGATGGTCGGTCGCTCAAAAAGCGCCTGTAGGGAGACATCGACTTCAAAGATCTCGCGTAGTCTGGAGACAAGCTGGGTAGCCACCAGTGAGTGGCCGCCATGTTCGAAGAAGTGGTCGTGGATGCCTGCCTCCTGGACTTGAAGCACGGATTTCCACAGCGCAGCCAAGGATTCTTCGACCTGATTCCTCGGAGCAATCCTGGCTGTCGCCCGACCGGCTGTGTCTTCCGGAGCAGGAAGAGCATGGTGATTCACTTTTCCAGTGGCGCTGAGGGGCATCGTTTCCAGCCACAGAATGGCGGATGGCACCATGTAGTGCGGCAATCGAGCTGCGAGATGACTGCGAACCTGGTCGAGCCTTTCTCTGAGCGATGATTCACCGATGACATAGCCCACCAATCGATGCTGGTCAGGTTTATCTTCCCGAAGGAGCACCGCCGCTTGATGCACGCCAGGAAAATTACTCAACACATTCTCGATCTCTCCCAGTTCGATCCGATATCCACGCAGTTTGACCTGCTGGTCCGTCCGTCCGAGAAACTCAATATTGCCGTCGGCGCGATACCGAGCCAGGTCACCGGTCCGATACAGCCTGGTACCGGGCACGTAGGGATTCGCAATAAACCGCTCTTGGGTCAATTGCGGCTGGTTGACATAGCCGCGAGCCAGACAGTCTCCCGCGATATAGAGTTCTCCCGGTATGCCGATGGGCATAGGCTGCAGACTTGCATCCAGCACATAGAGCTGCATATGGTCGATGGGTTTGCCGATCGGGACTCGGGCCCCTGCTTCCTCACGAGTCGTTTGATACACGCTGCACCAGACCGTGGCTTCCGTCGGCCCATATTCGTTGTACAGCACGGCGTGAGGCAGGAGTTGGTAATGTCGTCGCACGAGTTCAAGGGGCAGGCTTTCCCCGGCAGTAACGATGATACGGAGCGATTCCAGCTGAGTGCTCAACACCTCGCCGAGCACAGCATGGTACAAAGACGGAACCCACACGACGTGCGAAATGCGATGACGTTCGATAAGCGCAGCCAGCTCCGTTGGGTCGCGATGGGCGGTCTCTGATGGAATGACCAGTTCCCCTCCCTGCAGCAACGTCCAAAATATGCCCGTCACAGAACCGTCAAAGGCCAGGGAGAAGGTCAGCAAGAATCGGAATGCTGGATCAGAATAGTACCGAAGTCTGGCATGAAGGGAAGTCATCAGACTGCGGTGTGTCACGGCCACGCCCTTTGGCCGCCCTGTCGAGCCGGAGGTGTAGATGATATAGGCGAGCTGATCCGGAGAAACAGGAAGTGCTAAGTTCTCTTCCTCCTCCTCCGCTCCGTCCACGGTGGATGTATACAGGGTCTCCACATCGCAGATTTGGCCGCCATAGCTCTGTAAATGGTTACGGAGATGCGCTTGTGTGACCACGATGGAAACGTGGGCGTCCTCCAGCATGAGTTGGAGACGGTGACCGGGGAAGGACGGATCCAGGGGGACATATCCGCCCCCTGCTTTGAGAATGCCCAAGAGGCCCACGAGAGCATCCACCGAGCGTTCCATATAGAGACCCACCGGAAGATCTGCGCCGACCCAAAATTTCCGGAGCGCGCGCGCGGCGCGATTCGCTCGTCGGTTCAGTTCCTGGTAGCTGATGGACTGGTCGCCACAGGTGACAGCGGGTGCATGGGGAGTCCGCTCAACCTGCGCCTCAAAGAGCGTATGGATACCGGAGACCGAATGAGGTGGCTCGTTCCACGTCAGTTGAATGTGCCGTCTCTCCTCGGTGGTCAGCAATGAAAGTTGGTCAAGGCGGACATCGGATTTCTTGAGAAATTCCTCGAGAAGGATCTCCAGCTGTCCTAACATGCGGTCGATCGTCGAGTCGTCGAAAATCGTAGAATCATGGAGCAACGCCAAGTCTAGGCCGTCCGCCTTGTTGATCACCATCAAGACCAGGTCGAACTCCGACGCAGTCGGCTCCCAGGGGAGATGACCGACCTCAAGATCCTTGACGGTGAACGTGGACAAGGGGTCGTCTTCACACACCATCATCACGTTAAACAGTGGGGACAGCGACTGCGCTCGCTGTAACGACAGCGACTCGATGACCTCTTCGAACGGTAGTTCCTGATGGTCATAGGCATCCACCACCACCCGGCGTACCTGCTTCAGCAATTCTTGTCCTGTCAGCCCATCCGCGAGTTCACACCGCAGCGCCACTGTATTGACGCAATATCCCATCACGTCTTCGAGCTCTTTCCGACGCCTGCCGGTCACGATCGATCCAATGACGACATCCGACTCTTGTGTGTAACGATGCAGCCAAACTGCAAAGACGGCGTACAGCACCATGAACGTCGTGACGTTCTGATGCTGACAGAAGAGATCGAGGTCGGCTGAAAGTTTTGGAGAAAGCGATCGCGACCGCACGCCTCCCTCGAATGTGCGTACCCGCGGCCGCTGACGATCGACCGGTAGCTCAGCAGGAGGGTGGACGCCGCTCAACTCCTTGATCCAGTAGGCTCGATGGACCTCACGAAGGCCTTGATCCAGCCTGGTCCTCTGCCAATCAGCATAGTCCGCATACTGAACGGTCAACGTGGGGAGTCGAGCCCCGTGAACATCACCGCCGGCTTCCCAAAGAAGGGCCAATTCCTTCCAGAAGAGACGGAGAGACCATCCGTCGGCAACGAGACGGTGGAATGTCAGCGTCAGGACGTGCACATTGTATTCAAGAGTCAGCAGTGTCATCCTGAATAGCGGTCCCTGTCGTAAGTCGAATGGCCGGCTCCTCTCCGCTCGTAAGAATTGCCGCAGTTGAATTTCTTGCTCTGCAGGGTCCAATGCTTGGAAATCTTGTCGTCCGATCGTGACGATCACTTCAGAGGAAACCTCCGCGAATCCCTCGCCTCGCTCCGATCCGAAATGAGTTCGAAGAATCTCGTGACGATGGGCGATTTCCCGCACCGACCGCTCCAACACCTCAGGGTTGACCGACCCGCGTAGACGCACATCCATGGAAATATGGTTGATCGCGCTCCCAGGATGAACTTGCTCCAAGAACCACAGTCGCTGCTGTGAAGGGCTGAGAGGAATCTTGCCTTCCCTTGTGGATGCGGAGGGAAGCGGAACAGGTGGAATCCGCGTATTGCCGGCGCCATTTGCGTACCTACGTCCGTCCGCCTCGTCCGAACGCGTGCTCAGTTCACCGATCCGAGCGGCCAATGCGGCCAATGTCGGACATTCGAACAGCACACTCAGCGGAAGCTCGACGTGGAAGACATCGAGAATGCGCGCAACAACCTGTGCTGCGAGGAGCGAATTACCTCCGAGTGCAAAGAAGTTCGCTTGGCGATGCGGAAGATCTCCCCCTCCAAGCACCTCTTGCCAGATATCGGCTAGCCGTTTCTCGATGGTAGTTTGCGGAGTTTCGCTCAGTTCCCCATCGGTTTCAGCCTCCGGAGCCAGGTCCAGCGTGCTCGCTCCGACTACGGTGAGTTGTCCGGCTTCAAAGGCGGCTCTGCAGGCGCCCCGCTGAATTTTTCCGCTGGAGGTTCTTGGGATCGTGCCGGACTTGATCAACACCACCGTATGGATTTCGAGTTCATATTCGTCAGCCAATGCGCGACGGATGCAGCTCACCACTTCCGCCAGGTCGGATTCAGGCACCTGCTTCTCGATCTCATGGACCAGCACCACCAGCTCTCCGGTTTTGCCCTTGATGGAGAAAGCCGCGCCATATCCTCGTCGTAAGCCGGGGTGCGCCTGTTGGACCGACCACTCCAAATCATGAGGATAATAGTTCCGTCCCCGCACGATGATCAGATCTTTGAGGCGTCCGGTCAGGAACAACTCTCCTTTGTGAAGGAATCCCAGATCGCCGGTTCGTAAATAGGGACCCTCTCCAGACCCAGCGAGAGTGGCTTTGAATGTGGCGTCGGTGTCTTCCGGCTTGCCCCAGTATCCAGCGCCGATCCCGGTTCCGGCCAGCCACACTTCTCCCACAACGTCCGGCAGACACTCGCCGCGAGTCGTAGGATTCACAATCCGTACATGAGTTTCTTCAAGGGGCGCTCCGCAGCCGACCAATGTTCGCGTTCCCGGTTTCGATGCAGGAGATTCTTTGACGATCGAATCGGCCAACGCGTCGGCCTCTATATGCAGGAAGCTCGGCTCCACTCCGGCGCGCTTCATCGTCACTAACAGCGTAGCTTCAGCGAGTCCATATCCTGGGGCAAACGCCGTGCGCCGGAAACCCCATGGACCAAAGGTGTCGATAAATTGCTCGACGGTATCCGGATGGATGGGTTCGGCGCCGCAACTGGCAACCATCCACGTGCTTAAGTCACCCCGCCATTCTTGCTGTTGTCGTACAGCCCTGAGGCAAGCCTCATAGGAAAAATTCGGTCCCCCGCTGTGGGTAATCGCAAATCGAGACACCGCTTCGAGCCAACGTAATGGCCGCCGGAGAAATGTGATGGGTGACATCAGATAGGCGGGAATACCGGCATAGAATGGGGCGATGATTCCGTGCAGTAACCCATAGTCATGGAAATAGGGCAACCAACAGAGCGAGCGGCTGTTGTCCGACACGTCTCCGGCCAGACTCAAGGCCCGGCAGTGAGAGAGTACGTTTCCATGGCTGATCATGACGCCACGAGGAGTGGTCGTCGATCCTGAGGTATATTGCAAGTAGGCAAGGGCGGTGCTGTGAGGCCGTGATAACTCACCCGAATCGACTGAATTGTCGAGTTGATCTGTCGCTAACCACTTGATCGGACTCACCTCGCTCGGGAGAGAAAGCTCCGAAGACAGCAGAGCCGCGATACCTGAGGTTGTGAGCACCAGCGAGACTTGGGCATCCTCAATAATGCTGCGAAGTCTAGGCAAAGCGTATTTCCGTCTGATGGGATCGGGAGCTGGAGCGGGAACCGGCACGAGACCAGCACAGACACATGCCCAAAAGGCGCATGCGGCATCGAGCCCCTGTGGGTAGAGCAGAAGGGCTTTGGTTCCTCGTGGGACCGCTCGTGCGAGATGGCCGGCAAGTGAACGCACCCTGCGTTCAAACTGGCTATAGGTCAGCTGAATCTCAAGCTCGAGGTTGTCACGAATCAAGGCGTAGGTAAGCTCATTCGGCTGTTGACGGCATCGAAGTTCGAAGAGATCGGCGAGGTTGTGGATAGTCCGAGGAGGAAGTTTAGACATATGTGCGAGACACCGGTCTTCCATTCTGCAAGAACTCCATGTAACTGCTATCGGCTCTCCGTTCACCGATGACTAGAGTAGTGTGCTTGATAACAAATTCAAAGAATTTCTCAGTTTCCAACTGCAAGGGAATTTCTTCCCGAACACTTCATGTGCTGTCGAAGCGGCAGCTTCCGCTTATGTAGGACCTGTCGTGGTTTTTGAGGTCGGTGTAAGAGAGAGAAGATACTAATCACTTGACACTAATTCAAGTGTTTCAAGGGTAAGATCTGTAGCATTCTGCGTCATTGGGCGAAACGGCTCTGAGGGTTTTCTCGCCAATCCACTCTTGTTTCTCCGCGCGCGACTTCAGTAAAACGACATAAGTAATTGACAAATAAAGATACAAATCGTCGTGCACATTGACAGTTAATGGTACAGTGATCGCAAGGTTGGGGTCATCGAGGAGGAGA
The DNA here is from genome assembly GCA_025934915.1 of Nitrospira sp. Classification (GTDB taxonomy): domain Bacteria; phylum Nitrospirota; class Nitrospiria; order Nitrospirales; family Nitrospiraceae; genus Nitrospira_D. The sequence continues at coordinate 27,587 of JAICWG010000001.1, read as the reverse complement.
AATGCTGAGTGGTAGACGAATGTTGGCGCTGTGCGTAATGCTAACTGGTATGTCAGGGCTAGGGTTCAGCAATGCCGGAGTGAAAGATCTCACTGCTTTGTCAAGGGAAGGTGATCCAGTCACTGGGCGAGAAATCTATGTGAATACCTGCATCTGTTGCCACGGAATCGACGGGAAGGGTATGCTCGGAATCAAACTTGTTCCACCTCCGGCGGACCTCACCTCACTCGCCGTTCAGAGTCGGCTCGACGGGACCTTGTTTCGACGAATTCACGATGGTAAACCGAATACCGCCATGGGTGCATGGAAACATTCTCTCTCCGACGAAGAAATTTGGGATGTCTTGACCTATGTGCGCACACTCGGAGTTGAGTCTAGTGGGCAACCATAGAGATGAATCCAATGTGCGTGCGTTGTCTCCTATCACGGTGACAGGCAAATCAACAGCCCTCAGATTTATAGAGGAGGTCTTGCTATGAAGTGCAATGTGGGAGGGCCGGCGTCTGGTGTGAAGAAATGAGGCCCACTCTATGAACCGACCGGTCATTGCAGGCGTCGTGTTGGCGAGTACGCTGTTGGCGACGATCAGTTGTGTCCCACCTCCACGGGTGACGGAGGGTGAGGAGCCGGCTGGTCGTCGGAGTATGGACGCGACAGTCAACGCGTTGTTTGCCCCGCCGTCGCCCGAAACTATTCCAGGTGATCTGAGAGGCGAGCAGATTCGATTGGGCTACGAGATGGTAGTCAATACGCAACAGTATGGGAAACGGTACGTTGGGAACGCGCTCAACTGCACCAATTGTCATTTAGATGCGGGGCTCCATCCGAATTCCGCATCATTCGTCGGCATCAGTACGCTCTATCCGCAGTATCGTGAACGAGCCGGCCGACAGGTGACGCTGGCCGATCGAATCAACGAGTGTTTCGAGCGCAGTCTGAACGGGAAATCTCTGCCACCCGACAGTGTGAAGCTCACGGCCATTGTCGCATACATCGAATGGTTATCCCAGAACATGCCACCCGGTAGTGCGGTCCCGTGGCGAGGAATCCCGCGCCTGACCTCGATCCATCAGCCGGACCCTCTGAACGGTAAGAAGGTGTTTGAAAAGAAATGTGTCTTCTGCCATGGCTCCGATGGACAAGGGACGATGGCAGGGCCGCCCGTGTGGGGACCACGTTCGTACAACATCGGCGCAGGAATGGCGCGGGTCAGCGTGGCCGCTGCATTCATCAAGGCCAACATGCCGCGAGGCTGGGGATGGACGGTGACGAACAATGAAGCCATCGATACCGCGGCCTATATCAATGTTCAGCCTCGGCCGGACTTTCCCGACAAGATTCATGATTGGCCGAAGGGGAACAAGCCGGCGGATGTGCCCTATTGATGGTGGAACGCGTGACGTACGCCAAGCGACATTCGTCAATGGTAAAGGAATGGCCATGACCAGGTGTGCGACATGAAACTCACGGCGACCTTCCACGGCGGAACACGCTACGACATTGTGAGCGGCAAGCATCGTATCATCACCGACCAGCCGGTTGAGGACGGAGGGCAGGATGCCGGAATCAGCCCGGTTGAACTCTTTGTCGGTTCTGTTGCGAGTTGTGTCGCGTACTTCGTCGGGCAATTCTGCGGGCGGCACGGCATTTCCCGAGATGGCTTGACGGTCGATGCTGAGTGGACGATGGCCGAAAGCCCGCATCGTGTCGGTCGTATCGACATCGAAATCCATCTTCCTCATCGAATCACCGCAGAGCAAAAAGAGCGACTTCTGAAGGTAGTGCATGGCTGCACCGTGCACCAATCCATCGCAGAAACGCCGAACATCGGCATCAAGTTGAATCCACCCACGCAATAGAAAGCCAACGGGTCGTGAGAGTACACACAAGACATCGCGCGCAAGTCCGGTCAAGGCTTCACTCAACGATGGAGGGCAAGATGGGTCTGGAAGGAATCGCGAGAGTGATTGCAGCCACCGTGACTCTAACAGCAGGAGTGGCCCTATTTCAGGCTCCAGCTTTTGGGAGTGATCAATCCCGCGCAAAGGATCTGCTCCAACAAACCTGTGTGCAATGTCACCGGTTGGATGGCACAGCCGATTCTCGATTCAATCTCCGAGCTCCTGACTTGATCTGGGCCGGCAGCAAATATCAGCGGTCATGGCTTATTAGCTGGCTCACCGGAAAAGAAGCCCCGATCTATATCAAAGGCTATCGGTGGGATTTGGCGGATGTTCCGTCGAAGCACCCCATGGTGACGGAGTCAGAGGCCAGCGAAATCGCCGATTACTTCGTCCAACACAACAAAGACCCACGCGTGACAGTCGGCGCATTCGATCTCTCGAAAGTGACGAAGTTTGATGTGACGTTCGGCGGGATGGCCTATAAGGTTCATGTCTGTCTCGGCTGCCACACGATCGAGGAGAACGGCAAGATTATCGGTGGCCCGCAGAGTGTCTGCATTGCAGAATGCCGGCCAGCGATACAACATGGACTGGCTGTATCGTTTTGGTCAGAATCCCCAGGACTTCGTACCGCACAGCGGTAAATTCCTGGCTGAGGCGGCGGAGCCGCAACCGCGCGTGCCGTGATCGGCTATCAGATGGTCCAAGAGGTACTCGACGTTCAGTATTATGAACCGTAGACGAATCCTGAGTTCGGCAAGACCGACACTGGCGCGGCTCTGGTGCCGCTTCCTAGAAACTTCCTTGTGGAACGATGATGCGCGGAATTCCAGATGGTCAGTTATTCTGGATCATCAAGAATGGTTCCTCTGGGACAGGAATGATGGTGTTTTCAGGGTTGCCAGACGATCAAGTATGGCAGCTGATTCACTACATTCGTTCGCTGGCGAAGTAACGGTGGTGTCACGAGTTGTTCATGAGCAACGGAAGACGACACCCCAACACACAGGGAGGATCGCTGTATGACGACATTCATTATTTCGGGCAGTCGAGGAACTGATGACCCTACGATGGCGACCTTGCCGTTCATGGCCGCCAAGACAGCCAAGGAACAAGGACATGACGTGGTGCTGTGGTTGTGGAACGAAGCCGTCACGCTGGGGCGGAAAGGCGTGGCTGATCACGTAACCGGTGTGAACCTGACTCCGTTGAAAGAACTACTCGTCGCTATCCAGACCTCTGGTGTGCCGATTTGGGTGTGCGGAGCCTGTGCCGTGGCCAGACAAATTGGCGGAGGAGATCTGGTGGCCGGCGCTTCCATCAAAGGCATGCCGGATTACATCAAAGCTGTCGCCGAGCGTGATCGGAACGTGATGTTCTGATTTCTGGAATGAATGGAGGAACAGGGTGATGAAGACGAGTGTGTTCCCGTTATTGGTCATCGTGGTTGTCTTTGCGATCCCCGCCGCTGCAGCGGAGCGGCACATGATGCAACCGAGAGTGCCTGCCGATAAATTGGCAGAGGCACGCGCTCCGGAGCCCCTTATCGAATTCTCCCGAGATAATCGACCAGGGTAAGGCGATTTACAACGGAAAGGGCACGTGTTTCACCTGTCATGGAGTGGACGGAGACGGTAAAGGGCCTGTGGGTGTCAAGTTGAATCCCGCTCCTCGGAATTTTCAACATCACGGTTTTTGGCGACATCGCACCGAAGGCGAACTCTTCTGGGTCATCAAACATGGCTTGCCCGGCACCGGCATGGTCGGATTCGGGCAGGTCTTGTCCGATGAAGAGATCTGGGCCCTCATTCAATATGAGCGCACTTTTTCCGGGAGACATGGACCAGGCATGAGAGGTCATAGAGAGGGCATGGGACCGGTGGCGACATGGAAGGGATGCAAGGCACGGGACATCGAGGCCGAAGAGGCGGTATAGATGAGTGAAAGTCTTTGGTCGTTTTTTAACGAAACATGCATCACGCTGACCGAGGGCGCTTACGAGGTCATTGGAAAGCAATAACTAAGCGTTCAGAAACCCCTAGGTACCCCACATTCTTTTGTCGCGTTTTTCCCCACCTGATAATATCGTTCTGGGTATTCCTGCATCACATCGTTTTCTCACCGCTTGGTTTAGCTGCCTCAAGTCGCAATTTCATCCAATACCTATCGCACATGTCTTGCAACCAACGTGGTAGCGGTATCAGAATCGCACTCAGCTGTTCTGAATCCAATCTTAAGGAGGAAGGCTCTCAATCAATAGAGGATATCGGCGGGAGTTTTGTGCAAACGACAGATTCAGCTCTATCACCCATCAACCAGGAGGAATTTTGATGACTACGTTAGCCGAGCCGGGGGTTCCTGCGGGAGGGTTCAAGACCGTCGGGCAGATACGTGCGACGAACGCGCTTATTTTTCGTCGTGATCAGAATGCGATGGGAGTTGCCGTTGAACTCCTGGCTACTCATACTCCCGGCGCACCGGTCGTCGACGAGCGAGGTGCTTTCATCGGCTTCATCAGCGAGTTCGATATTCTTCGGGCGCTGGAGGCAAAAAAGGATCTCAACCGTTTAACAGCCGAAGATGTGATGGTTAAGGAACACATCGCTGTGACCGACGAGACGAGCGTTGATGAAGCGGTGAAGATCATGGAGGGCAAAAGACTCTTGAGCTTGCCGGTGCAGAAGAACGGAAAAGTGGCGTACTCAATCACACGTCACGATCTTTTGAGGGCTTGGATCGGGCTTGGAGTGTCCATCGAAGATTCGGCCGGCTGAAGACGCGGGCTTCCCGTACTGCGTGACTGGGCTGAGAGCCACTCCACATGTAGCACACCATTACACATGTTGACGAAACCATGGGTGTACGGGTCATGATGAAGTGGGAAAGACCGTCGATTGTTAAGATCGAGGGACCTGGGTCGGTCGTCACGATGAAAGCTGGGTGACCGATGTGATTGTCTACACCCCGTCATTCAAGCTGTGACACGGTATGAGGATGCGTATGCATGAGGTGGATGTGCGGGTGGTTTTTCTGTTCGAGACCGGATTGATTGTGCTCCTGTTCTTCATTTCTCCGCGTGCGACTTCGGTGACGTTGCAAGGGACCTCAAACCAATCGCGGTTTGAGCACCGTGTGATGGAGGTTCCGTCGGGCACGCGAAGTATCTAAACCGCGCTTGATGGCTATGGTCAAGCGGGATGGGAGCGTGTGGCGTATGAGATGAAAGAACTGCAAGGCCAGAGGATGATCTTCAAGAAGGGAGGGAGGAAGGGTTCGGCATTTTTTATCATCTTGTTGTCTCGGTCTCCCACCTGTACAAGGTTCGGTCGAAGGGAGGGTGTCATGTCAACAAGAATGTGGTTTGTCGCAGGATTGAGCATCGCGCTGTGCTTAGTTGGGGGTTGGGGATCGAGTCATGCCGGCAAGGAATCGGCCAGCAGCGTTCCATTGGAAACGGTCGCGGACTATATCTATTCTGTCCTGGCAGCTGACAGGACATTTTATACAGTCCACGTCGTGGAGCGAATGCAGAGGAGAGGCGTGATCGAATCGTCGGAGAATTGGCGTTTGGAAAGCGCGCTCCCTCTCCCGGCTCAATTCTTTCAGGAGTCATCGAGCTTGGCCGAGCTGACGGGAAGCAAAGTGCAGTATCGGTTGATCAGCCTCAACCCGATCAACAAGCAGAGCAGCCCGCGAACCGAGTTTGAACAGAAAGCACTTGCGGCGGTTCTGACGCATCCCGATAAGCCATACAAAGGCTTCGTCAGAGAGGGAGGCGGTCGATATTTCCAAGCCGTCTACGCAGACCAAGCCGTTTCGCCGAGTTGTGTGACCTGTCATAACGCCGATCCCCGTAGCGCGAAGCATGACTATAAGCTCAACGACGTGCTGGGCGGCGTCCTGATTTCAATCCCGGCACCCGAGTGATCGAAGGTAAGGTGATCCATGCGAAAGTCGATCAGCTCAAGAAATTCGAAGGGGCTCTCCTGGTCGAGACCATCAAGACCAAGCGCAACGCCATGGCCATGTTGACTCACGAGCAACGTGAAAAGGACCGCGCCCATCGTGAACAGATGAAGAGTGAGGGGCAGCACGGAGACGGAATGGGAGGGATGATGGGTGGTATGAGCGGCATGAGGGGATCCATGGGAGGTAGCTGGCATGGATAGAGCGGCGGCGATCGTGGGAGTGGAGGATCCGTCGGAGGACAACCACGCCAGCATTGAAAATCGAGGTAGATGTCCAGCCTCGACAGCGCGTCCATCATCGACTGATGGTGCATTATGGATGATTTAAGAAAGAGGATGACCTATGTACTCATGCATAGCGGCTGGTGTCATGGTGACCGTTTTGACGGCATCCTGGGCTCTGGCTCAGGGTCCGCAACTTGGCTCCGTTCAATTCCGTCGGTTAGTTAATGCGGAGAAGGCTGGCTTTGCCTGAGCGCCTGGAGAGGTGATACATTCTTATCAACGCCACGCATGGATCGAGACTTGAAGTGTGAGGTTTGTCGCGAGTTCCACAAATTGCATAAGGAGGAGTTATGAAAGGTTCGCATCAGCATAAACATGAACATAGTCACACCCACAAACATGGAGCGGATGAGAGTCATGCTCACAAACACTCCCATCAACATGCACATGGACATTCCCATGCGAAGTCCGATGGACATAAGCATGAACACACAGGCGATCATGGAGCACATGAGCATAAGCACTTGAGATAGAAGGTATCTCTAATCTTGCCGTCAAACTCAGGTTAGCTATTGCCTTTTGCAACAGAGTCTGAGTCTGTGTCAGTCGAAAACTCCCCAGTATGACCAGTCGTCATTTCTGTATGATTCTGCCCAGCGGTCGGTTGCGTAAAGACTGGCGACAGGTGCATGACAACAGGGTGTATTTTTATTATGGAGAGAACAATGAGCGAGCAGAAGACCGTCACCGCATTTTATAGGAAAGATCACGATAGGCTGGATGACCTGTTCAAGGTGTTTCAAACGTCGAAACGTTCGGACTTTGCCAAAGCCAAGGAAGCCTTCAAGGAATTCAAAGTCGGACTCCAACGGCATATCGTGTGGGAAGAGGAACTGCTGTTTCCGATGTGGGAAGAGAAAACCGGTATGATCGAGGACGGGCCGACGCCCATGATGCGATTTGAGCATAGCCAGATCAGGCAGTTGCTTGACGCGATTCACCAGAAGGTGGAAGGACAGAATCTCGAGACCGATCAGGACGAACAGACGCTGGTAAACCTATTGAGCTCTCATAATAGGAAGGAAGAACGGGCGCTCTATCCCGCAATCGATAATGTGACCAGTGCGGACGAACGTACGACCGTCTTCAGCAACATGAACAGTATTCCCGAAGATAGATACAATGCCTGTTGCAGTGAGCACTGATGGGTCAGACAAGTTTGGTCTCTCCGGCTTGGCATGTTGACACAGATACACCAATGAACTAATTCGACGAGACAGATCAGATAGACCGGAACGGCCACATGAACAAGACAGCGTGGTTAGTCGCTTTTGAGGTTCTACTCGTGAGTGGGCTGGGGATTCCGGCGATGCCCACGTCTGACACAAAAGCCTGGGCCGAGTCCTCAACCTCGCAACCGACCGACACGTTAAAGGGCAACATCATGCGGGGGCGAGAGATTTTCAATGGCAAGGGTGCGTGCTACTACTGTCATGGTATCGATGGGTATCTGTATAGGACACCACGGCTCGAAGCGAACACGGCAGCGCTTATTGCGAAATTAAATCCCCTTCCCTCCGATTTGCGGAATCCCGAAGTTCTGCGCCTGAAAACCAATAAGGAACGATCCCGCGCTATCAGAGAAGGTCATCCGGGCACCGGCATGTTTCCCGATCGCACCATGACCGATCAAGACCTCGCCGATACCTTGCTCTACCTCGCGCTTATCAGAAAAGATCCCCACCCGGAGCAGTAAGTTCGAGGCTTAATGCATGAATACCCTCAATGGCATGTTGTCGAGGGTGCCGAAGACGTTGAAACTATCGATTATCAGTGAAGGGTAACGGCCATGCGCAAGAAACTATTGCCGCCTATCCATCCAGGAGAGATCTTGAGGAAAGAGTTCATGAGGCCGCTGAATCTTTCCGCCAACGCTCTTGCCCAACGTCTTGGTGTGACGACCGCGCGTGTCAACGAGATTGCAAACGAACGACGTGGTATCACGGCCGATACCGCCCTGCGATTAGCGCGCTGTTTTTCCACAACGCCGGAATTCTGGATGAATCTTCAGCAGCGATACGAATTGGAGGCGGCACGTCGAGCAGTTGGTACGGTGGTGGCGCTCGACTTGGCTGGGTAGTAGATGTTTAAGCGAAAGCGAGTAAAGTTTGCCACTGCGGAGCATGCCATGAAAAGTGTTTAATGGAGAAATTAGGTCGAGAAATACTCCCCATGGCACGACATTTAGTGTAACGTTGGGAAGCTTGGAACTAAGATTTACAACGGCGAGGGAGGAGGAGAAGACAAAGTGGAATATGGCAAATAGATCCTCATATACGCCCCGTCGGAACCCGATCTCTTGCCATATTTCATTGTAGGGGAATCCGATGAATGAACTGTCTTCAGCTATCCGGAAAGATGCACGGAAGATTTCACTTCGGGTCGTCCAACCGGCGGATCCAATTGATATTCCTCTGCCTGAACGGACGACGGGATATCCCGAGTTGCGATATATGGGGTCGAAACGTCGGCTTCTTCCGTGGATCCATCAGGTGTTGAATGCGCTAGATTTCGAGACGGGGGCAGATCCTTTTGTCGGCAGCGGATGCGTGGCATACCTGATGAAGTGTATGGGCAGGCGGGTTATTGCATCAGACTTTCTCAACTTTCCTGCGACACTCGCTACGGCCACTATTGCAAACAGCCATTACCATCTTGACGGTCCAGCAGTTAAGAAGATCCTGGGATCTGTAAAGAATGGGCCTAATTTTATCGAACGGACCTTTACCGGAGTATTTTTTGATCGCACGGATCTGCGATTTCTTGATCGGGTCTGCCACAACATCGAAAAACTGGAGAACGGATATCATCAGGCTCTCGCGCGAGCGGCCCTCATCCGTTCGTGCTTGAAGAAGCAGCCGCGCGGCGTATTTACTATCACAGGCAATCGTTACGATGACGGAAGGAGAGATCTTAAGCTTTCTGTCGAGGAACATTTCCTGGAGCAGATTGAAGAGTTCAATAGAATCGTCTTTAACAATGGACGCCACCATTCAATCAGGCGGGCTGATGTATTCGACCTGAAGCCACGCGGCATTGATCTGGTTTATTTGGATCCGCCGTACGTTCCTAGATCCGACGATAATTGCTATGTGAAGCGGTACCATTTCCTGGAAGGGCTTTCCTGCTATTGGCGAGGGATGGAAATCCTGAAGCATACGAAGGTCAAGAAGATACCCAAGCCGTTTACCCCGTTCAGTTACCGTCGGACTGCGATCGATGCCTTCGAACGACTCTTTCATCTTTTCCGTGACAGCACGATCGTTCTCTCCTACAGTTCCAACGGCTATCCTGACCGTGAAGAGCTGGAAGTCCTGTTGAGGCGCTACAAAACAAAGGTGGAAGTTCATGAGCGGCCGCACAGGTATCATTTCGGCACCCATGGGGGCGTCGAACGTGCGCAGGTACACGAATATCTGTTGGTTGGCCACTGATGGAGTTCGTTGCTCAGAACCTGAACGATATCATTTTAAGCCTGCAGCCGCTCGTCGTTGAGTGGCAGGATGATACTTCCCGGCGTGTCATTGCCGAGATTGAAGCCCTCCCCGTCAAAACCTCTTATACCGACGATGATGTAAAACGGTTTTTGGACGTACATTTCGATGACGGCTTGCTGATCTGCAGGCTGTTCCTTGGGCTTTCCAAGGACCAGTTCACTGGCGTCTTAAGAGAGGCCATGAAGGAGGCGGGCCATGGGGTATCCAGTTACCGGAAGAACCCTGAAGTCTTCCTTGAAGCGCTGGTTGCATTGGGGATCCTTGAAGCCATGGCGGAACAGACAAACCGAGCGCCTAAATGGAGCGATGTGCTGGTCGAACGGCTGCGCAGCGGCCGCGGTAGTGCTATCAGCGGGCAAAAGCGTGGCAGGGGAGTAGAAGACTTTGCGGAAGCCATCGTGCGGAAGATTTTTGGGAACAACTACGCTTGCCGGTGCACTTTCACCGGTCCGCGAAACAAAAAAGCGAAGAGTGATATTGCGATACCGTCAAAAACCGAGCCAAGGATTCTCATCGAAGCGAAAGGATACGGGGCCACAGGATCAAAAATGACCGACATTATCGGGGATATAGAGAAAATTATTGCCGCTAAGCGCTCCGACACGGCATTTCTGTTCTTTACGGATGGTCTGACCTGGAAGCAGAGAAAAAGCGATTTGCGGAAGATTGTGGAATATCAGAATGCGGGCGACATTACCCGCATCTACTCATATGCGCTGGCTCACCAATTTGAGGCCGACCTACTGCAACTAAAGCAGGAATACGGTTTGTAGACAGCAATCCCAGGCATGAGCAGCGACTAAAGGGACATTCCGGATCGGTTATCCCTACCACTGTAACCGCCGATTATATTATCCATAGCCCGCAAACCCCGCCACGGTAGCACATCATACTGTATTCGGACGGTCAATGTTGTATTTGAGTAGAGATAACCTCCAAAGGTTTCTCACCGTTGTCAGGCGCCGAAGCAGGGCAGTGTTGTCAGGGTATTCGCTGGGCAGTCCGTGCACAAGACTCTCTAACCCGCGGGCCGATGTTGACCAGCCTCCATGCGGACTCTGATTCTCGCATCTACGATCCGGCAGCCTTGGCCTGGCGGGAAGGCGAAGATCGGATTCAAGTCGAGTTCGCTGATCTTCGAGAATCGCTTCGGGAGCTTATACGCAGCAACACCTCCTTGATCGCCTTCAAAGCTGTGGCGACTGACCCGGCCTCCATTGCGCCAACGCGAACTTCCCCCTCCATTGATGGCTATTGAGGCCTATTACGGATGCCGTTATAATGGAGCCCGTGATACGCTCGTTCGGGGATCGAGGTACCGAGGCAATATTTGACGGCATCGATTCCGAAATAGCTAGAAAAACCTGTCCTCGAAATCTGTGGAAGGTGGCCAGAAGGAAGCTCGATCAGATTAATCGCGTGAAAGATCTCATCGAGCTCGCTGCACCACCAGGAAATCGCCTCGAACGGTTGCGGGTGGACCGGGTCGGACAACACAGTATTAGGGTCAATGATCAATATCGGATCTGTTTTCGATGGGAGGCTGGAGATGTCTACGAGGTTGAGATCACGGATTATCACTAAGAGGCCAGTGGCCACAGGCTCGCAGGGCCCTTCGCGAGCCCTTGTTGGACGTCGGCTGCCTCGTCGGCGGCCACCCACACGTCCGGGCGAAATGTTGCTGGAGGAGTTCGTCAAGCCGCTGGGCATAACCCAATCGGAGTTGGCGATCCGCCTGGGTATCTCGTTCCCCAGGCTCAACGAAATCATCCGGGGCAAGCGTTCGATCACGTCCGATACTGCGCTTCGGCTGGCGCGGGTCCTGGGGATGTCTGCTGACTTCTGGCTGGGGTTACAGATGGACTGGGATCTCTGGCACGCGATACACGGCTCGAAGGCAAGCGAAATCCACCGCCTTCAGCCCCTTCGTACTTCAGCCTGAGCAGGCTTTCGCAGGGGATTGACGGAGGTGAGGATCTGTCTATCCTACCAGTATCCTCGCATCCACAATCCGGCAGCCTTGGCCAGGCGGTAGGGCGAAGATCGGATTCAAGTCGAGTTCGCTGATCTCCGGAATTTCTTCAACGAGGCGAGATACCCGTAGCAACGTGTCTTCCAAGGCTTCAAGATCGGCTGGTGGATATCCCCGATAGCCGGTGAGCAGGCGGTAGGCTTTGACTCCTCGGACCATTTCCGCGGCGTCGCGATCGGTGAGAGGGGTGATGCGGAATTGGACATCGCCGAAGATCTCGACGTGAATCCCTCCAAGGCCGAACGCGATCAAAGGACCGAATAAGGGATCGTCGGTGACCCCAATCATAACCTCTACGCCGCGGGTCACCATCGGCTGCACAAGCACGCCTTCCATGGCATCGAGCTGGTTAGTTTCGACAAGCCGCGTTCTCATCGAGTCAAACGCTTTGCGAACCGCCTCTTCGCTCGCGAGATTCAGCTGTACACCGCCAATTTCTGTTTTATGGACGATCTGATGCGAAGCCAGTTTGACGGCGACCGGATAACCGGCTTGCTTCGCCAAGGCTGCTGCTTCGTCAGCTGTTCTCGCCACTCCGCCTGGCTGGACAGGAAGCCTCATCGCACTCAGGACATTTCGTGTTTCTTCTGTCGATAGCCAGCCCGCTCCGCGACGAAAGATCGCGTCGGCACAGATTTGTCGTACAGCTGAAAGATCCAGATCATCGAAGTCAGGAACCATACCAGTCGGCTGTTGTCGCCACTCTGCATAAGACGCAGCTTTGCTGAGCACGAGTGCGGGAGTCTCCGGTAAGTGGTAGGTTGGGATAGTTTCTGTTTGAAAGCTAAATGTACGATCCATGTCCCCTTCCGCCATCCAACCGATGAGCACCGGCTTGGCCTTCGCATCTGCTTTTCGCCCTTTTTCAATTCCAGCTAAGATACCGTGGGCGATGCCGACTGTGTCCGCCACCGTCACAGATATGTAAAGAATGATCAGGGCATCGATCTCATCCGCCGACAAAAGAGTTTCAATCGCCTTGGCGTACTGATCCGGCGTGGCAGAAGCAATCAGATCGACTGGATTGCTTAATGCAGCGACTGAAGGCAGAAGGGCGGCCAGGGTGGCCTTGGTCTGTGCGGACAGTTCTGAAACCACCAACGCACCTGCCTCACAAGCGTCAGTACAGAGAATGGCGGGCCCTCCGGCGTTCGTGATGATTCCAATCCGTCGTCCTTGTGGTAGGGATTGATTCGAAAGACCAGCGGCCAGGGCCAACATGTCGTCGAGTGATTCCGCACGAATGATGCCGGCTTGATGAAACAACGCATCCACGGCCACATCATTGGCCGCGAGCGCGGCCGTGTGAGAACCGGCCGCGCGTCGCCCAGATTGAGATCGCCCCGCTTTGACCGCTATGATCGGTTTGCGACGACTCACGCGCCGCGCGATACGCGCAAAGCGGCGAGGATTGCCGAAGGATTCGACATAAAGGAGAATCACGTCCGTGGCGGGATCTTCTTCCCAATATTGTAGAAGGTCGTTGGTGGACACATCGGCCTTGTTCCCCACACTCACAAAGGAAGAGATGCCCAAGTGGAACCGCCGTGCGCCGGCAAGGGTTGCGATTCCGATGGCGCCACTTTGCGACGACATGGCGACACGACCACGTGGAGGAAACAGTGTGGTGAAGGTGGCATTGAGTTGTATGTTGGGGTCTGTATTCAGAATTCCGAAGCAATTAGGCCCGATCATTCGCATGCCGTACTGCCGGACTTTCGTGACCAACTGCTGCTGAAGAGTCGCTCCTGCTTGTCCCACTTCTGCGAATCCAGCGGTAATGATGACGCAGGCCCTGATCCCCTTTGCGGCACACTCGTCGATCACGGACGACACAGAGTCGCGAGGGATCGAGATGACGACCAGATCGACGGGCTCCAGGATATTCTGCACGGATGGATAGGTCAGGATTCCCTTGATGTCGGTCGTTTTGGGGTTGACAGGGTAGACGCCGCCTCGAAACAGGCCGGCCGTTATGGCATCGAGCAGTCGATAGCCGATCTTGTTCGGATCATGAGAAGCGCCGATGATGGCGACGGACTGGGGCTGAAAAAACGGTCGGAGTGAGGCCGTCGTGGCGAGCCGTTCTCGAACCTCCGTGCGAGAAACGGTTGTTTCCGTGGGGATCAACGACAACTCGACTTGCATGTCATCGCCTTCGTAGGCTTCATGGGCAGTAAATCCAGATTCCCGGAAGACTTCGCGCATGGCCAAATTGTCAACGTGAGTGACCGCCCAAAGGTGAGTAAAGCTGTGTCGGATGGCGACTAGGGCCAGTCGTTCCAGCAACAGAGTGCCTAGGCCTTTTCCATGAAACTCGTCGTCCACGGCCATGGCAACTTCCGCCGTCTGCCCGTCCCTCGCCCAGTAAGACCCAGCGGCGATAATATGGGCTCTGCCCTCCCATACTCGCGTCACGATCAACGTGAACCGCGAACGTGGGTTAGAGGAACGACACAAGGCAGCGATACTGTCCGACGACGGAAGGCTTTCCGAGAAAAATCTGTGGCGTCTCGATTCAGGGGATAACCGACCGATGAGCTGTTGCATCATCGGTATATCGGTCGGTTCGGCCGGTCGAATTGCGGCGGTTGTCCCATCGCGCATGATGAGGGAGCCGGACTCAGTGTGATCGGCCTCAAGAGGAGGAAGATAGAGAGGGCGAACGAATCGCATTGCGCTCCGAGAACTTCACTATGGAGGATGCGGGTAGTGCCTTGGATTAGCTACTGGTGTCGGGTGGTGACACGGATCTGATATAGGACAACACATCCAGCATTTGCTGATCCGTCAACTTACCGCGAAAGCTGTGCATCGGGCTGAACAGCACACCGTTCGAGATTGCCACCAATAATTCCCAATCGGTTTTAGAACGACTGGTTTGAGATCGAAGATTGGCTGGTGGAACAATCAGATCTTGGCTGTCCGGTCCATTTCCATCCAGTTTGGCTCCATGACAACGGAGACATTGTTGCTCATACACGCCTTGCCCGGATTTGGAGTCACCCCGGATCACTTGAGCAACGGCCACCGAAGCCGAGAAGGAAATAAGTGTCAGCGCGAGAGATAGAGTTGTCTTCATCTTCGACCCTTTCATCGGAGGACTAGCACCGGACAGGTCACGTGATGCACAACGGCATGGGACACACTCCCCAAGAGAAAACGAGAAAGACCCTTGCGTCCATGGGAGCTGACGACCACTAAATCCCTACCCTTGGCCTCCCGTTCAATCACCGCGGAGGGGTTACCCGCGGCGACGTTCGTGCTCACTGTATAACGAGAGTTCAAGAGTTTACCGGCGGTCGATTGGACGAGTTCATTCGCATAGCGCTCCGCGCCCTCCCACCATGTCCCGGTTCCCAGCGCGTCATAGGGGTCGTCGACTCCGATCGGAACGAGGGCATGCAGCACGCAGAGCTCGGTGGGATCTGCAAAGGGGTGGTGCGTCAGCCACTTCGCGACTCGGTCGGCATCGTCTCGATCCTCGATGGCGACGAGCACCCGCTGAACCTTGCGCGCTGCCCCTCTCACGATCAGGGTCGGACGAGAGGTATGCAGAAGAACCCTATGGGACACGCTGCCAAGAACAACCTCTGACAGACGGCTTCGTCCACGCACGCCGACGACGACCAACTCGGCTGAGAGGTTTTCGGCGCTGTCGAGGATGAGTTCGGCGGGACTGCCGATTTCGTTCACCTTCCTGATCGACGCAACCTGTGCCGGTACCATGGCGGCGGCGCGCTCCAGCAGTTGAGTTCCCGAAGCGACCATCGCATTGCGGAACTCATCGTACCCTTGCACGTTGCCTGCTTGAGCCACGAACGGATGTTTCAAAATCCCTAAATCGACGCCGTGGACCAGCGTGACATCCGTTGGGTGATAGAGTTGAAACGTCTGGGTGACGGCAGCGAACGCCTGATCCGACCAATCGATGCCGATGACGACTCTCATGCCATGTCCTTTCCCATCCAACACTCAAAACAGTGGATGTGGAGCGGTCCCTTGTTCCTCCTATTGCCGCTGAATCGGCACAGGATCAGGGAGTCGGATTTAAGCGAAGGGTGGCGGTGATCTCTCTCGCAGTGCTTCCTCAGCTAGGTTTAAATACTCCACCACATCGTGATCGCTGACCTGTGCAAAGTCCATATAGTGGTTACCCACGGCCCAGAACGGGTCCGGTGTGGCAAGGACCACCAAGTCATCAACCTGTGTGCGGGTGTCTCGGATGGTCTCTGCCGGACCAACCGGAATGGCTCCAATCAGTCGGGCTGGTTTGAGATGCCTGATGGATTGGACGGATGCGAAGAACGTCGAGCCGGTAGCAATGCCATCATCTACGAGAAGGACGATGCGGTCGGTGAGCGTGGGTAATCGCCGGCCCTGTCGATAGAGGTTTTGGCGTCGGACGATCTCCTGTTGCTGCGCCTGAATAGACGTCTGGAGGTCGGATCGTGAGAGGTGAAATGCGGCCATCGCCTCGGGGTTCAAGTACACAGTCCCTGTCTCTCCCACCGCCCCTAATGCATACTCGGGATTATCAGGTGCTCCCAGCTTTCGAGCGATGAAGACGTCCAGCGGAAGATGCAGTCCCCGACTCATCTGATAACCGACGGCCACCCCACCACGTGGAAGCGCCAAGATGATGGCTGTTGGATCGCTACGGTATTGGATCAATCGCTCAACGAGCCGACGGCCAGCCTCTTCTCGATTCTTGAACGTCACACCTTTGCTCTTTCCTTCACTGGGTTCACGGGGCTACATCAGACCGCTTGTTACGCCGACTCCGATCAAGAACATCGCCATGAGGATCAGGATAAGCATGAGCAGCACATGATGATGGGGCTCGCTTTCTTTCTGATTCCAATGAACTTCCCAGGGAATTTCGAGGTAGCGCGGATGGCGAAGCATCATGGCCCTCCTTTCAGTGAAGGCTCAGGTTGATGAACCCAACCGTTCTACTCAGGGAATTTTAAATTTAATCCTTTGGGTTTTGTCAGTCCGCTTATGATCATTGCTTCTTGTCTGAGTTAATGAAGGGTCGAGCCTCATTCCGATGTTCGTGCATCGATGGTGCCAAAGGCCTGGATCAAAAGACCATACGGGGTCCTCTTGAAAACCGATACGTTAGATGGTTGGTGTGCATCGGTCTTTCAAGGAAAAAAGAGATTGTCTGTGGCATTACGGGTCAGACACCCTGAGCAGCTGTCGCTTCTTTCGACATCTCAGGATGGTGAGCAACGAGAAGGCTGGGCGATTTCTCCGCTGAGTTTCCTGCTTCATCTGGTTCGATTATGCTACAGCTGCACGATAGTGGCGCATCTTGCCTCCGTTGATTCTTCACAGACCGTGATTAGCTTAAGAACTGAAGGAGGTGGCCTGAGTGTAGGTATGTCGGCAGTTTCAAGTTGGTGGCTCGCTCTTGTGCAGCCAGCATACAAAAGGACGCGGGCGCCGTGTCAGTAGCGGAGTCAAGGTTCAAGGGACGCGTTATCGATCGTCGGTGCCACTAGGCACGGCCGTAAGTGCAGGCCGAAAGGAAGATTGAGACGCGGGGCAATCAGCCTTAGGCGACTGAAGGATTGCCGAACTTGATTCCGATCAGAGAACGCCCCCCGTAGTCCACACAAGAGCGGGCCGTTTTTTTGTGTTCTTGTTGATCAAATGCTTGTTTCAAGTTCCCCCCTCCGACCATTCCAACGAATAAACCTCCAAAGATCACATCTCCATGGTTTTTGATCTACCTAAATTGTTTGGAGAAGACCACACGAGAAAAATGAAAACAAGACGAGAGCGGAGGTAGGTCCAGGGAGCTGTTTGCGAAAGGTGGAGGTCTTGGAGGGGTTTTAGGCTTCCCGCTGAGCACCGGCGGGCCTGCTCACCGCCCCAACGCTCGACCTCAGTTCGCTTGACTGTTCCTCTCACCGAGGCCTCCGCTCAGTTATTAAGATAACCGTCGTTCGCGAAAAATCAAGCCAACATAGCCGTATTGCAGTGAAGGAAGAGGCTGCCGGAATTCCCGCCTTGCGCAAGCCCAGCAGAGTCCTTACCATGGCAATGAGATCTCGTGTTTTGTCACGGCGGGAACTAGGATTTGTATTATGGCGATGGCTGGCGAACACTGCGGCGTCCTACAAAAAGCCGACCTACAACGATTGCTCGATGTCTTGAGTGTGAAGGGATATCGAGTTGTCGGGCTCACTGTGCGTGACGGGTCTGTCGTGTGGGAGTCAATCCGGTTCGTGTCGGATTTGCCGATCGGCGGCGCGATCACCAAGAACCGGCGTGCTATCGATTGGAACAGACCCGTTCCACCGAAATCTTCGGTGTCGTCCACGGGCCGCAATCGCTGAAGTCGTTCGCCTTTGCGCCACGTGAGCCGCTCTTGCAGATCGAGCGGACGAAGGATGGGTTTGCAGCGCGTCAGATGATGCCTCAACCGGAGAAGGTGGCGGTCATTGGGCTCGCGCCTGCGATCTCGCCGGGCTCGCCATTCAAGATCGGATTTTTTTGAACGATGCCTATCGGGATCCTTACTACGCGGCTCGCCGCGAAGGACTTTTCGTGATAGCCGTAAACTGCACGAGGGCCCTAGTGACCTGTTTCTGCGCGTCGATGGAGACCGGCCCTCGCGCACAAACCGGCTTCGATCTCGCTTTGACGGAAGTGGACGACCGGTTACTCGTCGAAGCGGGCAGCGAGGCCGGCCATCATGTGCTGGAAGCTATCTCACTGTCTCCCGCCTCGGAGGAACTGATCGGCGAAGCGGCGAAATGCATCGATGCCTGTGCTCGAAGCCAAGTCCGCCGACTGGATCACGCTCGCTTGCCTCAAGCTCTGTACGATGCCCATGAACATCCACGATGGAACGATGTGGCGGGACGATGCCTCGCTTGCACGAATTGCACGATGGTCTGTCCGACCTGTTTTTGTCATACAGTCGAAGAGACGCCGGATCTTTCGCACCAACAAACCGCGCACGCCAGATTGTGGGATTCCTGTTTTACGCAAGAGCACGGCTACATCCACGGCAAGAACATTCGCCCCACGATCAAAGATCGCTACCGGATGTGGCTGACCCATAAGCTCGCCTCGTGGATCGATCAATTCGGCACGTCCGGCTGCGTCGGCTGCGGCCGGTGCATCACATGGTGCCCGGTTGGTATCGATTTGACCGAGGAGTTGTCGGCTTGGCTGACATCGGGCAGCCGGTCGTCGGTCACTGAACGACCGGTAGAAGGCACCTAACCGTGCAGGTCGAGGCTGATTCAATAGCGAACCCCTATGTCATCCATCCGGCGACTATTGTCGAGAAGATCCGGGAAGCCGAAGACATCAACACCTACCGCTTGCAGTTTGTCGACGAGCAGATGCAGCGCCGATTTCGATTCAAGACCGGCCAGTTCAATATGGTTTATCTATTCGGAGTTGGGGAGGTGGCGATTTCCATCGTTTCGGACCCGGATGCGCCGGAGTTGCTGGATCATACCATCCGAGCTGTGGGTCGAATCACCAAAGCGATCGCCGGTCTCCAGCCGGGTGATGTCTTGGGCGTCCGAGGCCCGTTCGGACAAGGTTGGCCGCTGGAGGAGGCGCGTGGCCGCGACGTCGTGATTGTCACGGGCGGCCTGGGTTGCGCTCCGGTGGTAGGGGCCATCGAGTACATCTTCCGTCGGCGAGCGCAATATGGGTCCGTCAAAATACTGCACGGCGTCAAGACGCCGCACGACCTCCTCTATCGCGAGCGATTCGATGCATGGCGGCGCTCTCCTGATACAGAAGTGTTGCTGACCAGCGATCAACCGGACAAGAGTTGGAGGTATCACATCGGCGTGGTGACAGAACTGTTCGAGCTGGTATCGATCGACCCGCTGAAGACCATCGTGCTGCTGTGCGGACCTGAAATTATGATGCGTCTGGGCGTGCCCATCCTACCTAATAAGGCGCGGAGTTCCGGAGACGGCCGTTTATGTCTCGCTGGAACGCCACATGGAGTGTGGGATCGGCCTGTGCGGTCATTGCCAGATGGGTCCGTACTTTGTATGCAAAGACGGCCCGGTCATGCGATATGACCGAGTCGAGCCCTGGTTAGGGCGGACGGGAGTGTGAGGCGAAGCGATGTTCAACCCTGATGAGCGGCAGCGGCCAAGACTGGCCGTATTCAAGTTCGCCTCCTGCGACGGGTGCCAGCTCAGCATCTTGAATCTTGAGGAAGACCTGCTTGCATTAGGTCGGATACTGGACATCGCCTATTTCCCTGAGGCTTCCAGCGACATGAGGCCGGGCCCGTACGATATCGCTCTGGTGGAAGGATCGATTACGACGGCGGAGGATGCCCATCGTATTCTCGCCGTCCGACAACAAACGAAGGTGTTGATCACGATCGGAGCCTGTGCGACGGCCGGCGGCATTCAAGCATTGCGGAACTGGGCCGATGTCGAATCGTTCAAGCGCGAAGTCTACCCGAGCCCGGAATATATTCAGAGCCTCGGTACATCTACGCCCATCTCGGAACATGTCCATGTGGATTTCGAACTGTGGGGCTGCCCGATCGATAAGGGCCAACTCCTGCGCGTCATTACGGATCTGGTGGCCGGAGTCTGATCTCGTTTGTCTGTCGACAGTCTGTGTCTGGAGTGCAAGCGACGAGGAATAATCTGTGTACTGGTCGCGAAGGGGCTGCCTTGTCTCGGCCCGGTGACCAGGACCGGCTGCGGCGCCATATGTCCAAGTATGGGCCGCGACTGTTATGGCTGTTTCGGCTCCAGCGAAGGCGCACGAAAGGGGTCAGGCCTTCCACCCAACACGGCATCGCTCGCGAGGCACTTCCATGACGAATTACAATTAATCCCGGTCGAAGTCATGCGTCGGTTTCGTGGCATCAACGGATACGTGTCGCCCTTTCGCGCTGAGAGCGATATCTGGGAGAGCAAGACATGACGCGCAAAGCGCACCTCGCTTGCGAGTGTTGAGGACTCCATGCCTGAAGAAAAAGCGAAGACGAGGACCATCGCCGTCAATATGGTGGCGCGCGTGGAGGGCGAAGGCGCACTGCGCGTCACGGTGAAAGGTGAAACAGTCCAAGACGTGGAACTCAAGATCTTTGAGCCGCCAAGATTTTTCGAGGCCTTCTTGCAGGGACGGCATTATACTGAAGTGCCGGACATCGTGGCTCGGATCTGCGGCATCTGCCCGGTCGTCTACCAGATGAGCGCCGTGCATGCGATCGAGCAGGTGTTCGGTCTGCGAGTCGATGGCGCACTACGCGATCTGCGCCGGCTTCTCTATTGTGGAGAATGGATCGAGAGTCACGCCCTGCATGTCTATCTGCTCCAAGCGCCTGATTTTTTTGGGTACGACAGTGCCATTGCAATGGCCAAAGATCATGCGGCGGTGGTCACCCGAGGCCTGCGACTCAAGAAGGCAGGCAATGCGATTATGACGTTGCTTGGCGGCCGTGCCGTTCATCCAGTCTCCGTGAAGGTCGGTGGCTTCTCGCGGGTGCCGCTGCGGCGTGAGCTGGAAGCGTTGAAGGATGAACTGTTATGGGCGCGCGATGCGGCGGTGGAAATAGTACGTTGGGTCTCAGATTTCGAGTATCCCGATTTTGCGCAGGATTACAATTACGTCGCACTCCGACACCCCGATGAGTATCCCTTTAATGAAGCGCGGGTCGTCGCCTCCAGTGGTCTACAAATTTCTGCGAGCGAATTCGAACAACATTTCATCGAGCATCAGGTGGCCTATTCCAACGCTCTTCACTGCGCGCTGCAAGGCTCATCCTATTTGGTCGGCCCCCTTGCGCGTCTGAACTTGAATCAGGACCATCTCACGCCGCTGGCCAGGCAGGTCCTGGCAGACAGGCGAATCGCGCTGCCCTTGCGTAATCCGTTTCACGGCATCATCGCGCGCTCGGTCGAAATTCTTTACGCGTTGGAGGAATCATTGCGGCTCATCGAGCGATATGAGCCTCCGCCCCTACCGGCGACACCGGTCGTTGTTCGACCAGGTACCGGTATGGCCTGCACCGAAGCGCCCAGAGGCATTCTCTATCATCGATACCGGGTTGACAGCGACGGTGTGGTCCGTGAAGCCAAGATTGTTCCGCCGACCTCGCAGAACCAATCTCGCATCGAACAGGACTTACGCCAGTTCATGCCGCGTCTCTTGCATCTCTCCGATAAGGAGGCGGCCTTGGCTTGTGAACGGGTCATCCGTTGCTACGATCCTTGCATTTCCTGCGCGGCGCATTTTTTGAATCTGGAGATCAGGCGAGAGGGCAGTGCGTGAGGAATGATAATTCTAACCCTTCCTCCATTCGGATCATTGGCCTTGGTAATGAGCTAAGAGGAGATGATGCGGTCGGCCTTCTAGCTGCTCGCTGACTTCGACAAGTCGTAGGCAACCGCGCTGAAGTGATCGAAGCGGAGATGGCGGGAGTGGACCTCATAGAGCTGATGAAAGGCGTGCGAGTTGTGATTCTCATCGATGCAGCGCGCAGCGGACAAACTCCGGGCACGATCCACCGACTCGATGCCTCGGACAACCCGATCAGTAACCAACTCTTTCCTCGCTCAAGCCATGCCATCGGTACAGTGGATGCGCTGGAGTTGGCCCGTACAATGAGAGTCCTCCCGGCTAGAGTTATCGTCTACGGGATCGAAGCAGGCAATATGGAGGCAGGCCAGGTGTTGTCGTCCTCCGTGGCCAGGGCGTTGGATGAAATCGTAGGGCAGATCATCAGGGAATGTGAAGTGTGTCATGCATGAATTCCATCTCATGACGCACGTCATAAAGGTTGTGGAAACCAAGTTGGGTGAAACTCTGGACGGTAAGCTATCCGCAGTGCGACTGAAAGTCAGTGCGCTGTCTCACCTATTGACTCATGATCAGTCAGCGTTGCAGACAGCATTTATGTTGGCAGCTCGCGGCACCAAAGCCGAAGGCGTGACATTGGAGATCATCTCTGTCTTGTGTGATGCCTGGTGTCCGCAATGTCGGCGAGGTATTTCAGTCACACAATCCCTGGAGGCCTGTTCTGTTTGTGGAGGACTATTGGTTGTAGGATCAATCGAGCCGGAAGTGGTCATCCACGAATTGGTGGTAAAAGAATGAGCGAGGTTCTTTGTCAGCGCATGCGGGTCGAGGTGGAAGGAACGGTACAGGGTGTGGGATTCCGTCCGTTCATCTATCGACTGGCATCCGAGTTGGGGTTGACTGGGTGGGTTAAGAACACAAGAAACGGCGTGGTGATCGAAGTAGAAGGGGCCGTACCGGTTGTGGAGATATTTCTTCAGAGGATGCGCATCGGCGTACCGCCCTCAGCTTCTATAGAGACGATGAGCACGAGTGTCGTTCCTGTGCTCGACGATGCCGGTTTTTCGATAGAACGGAGCGCTGAATCCGGTCAACGCGCTCTTGTCATCCCGCCCGATCTGGCCACATGCGTGGACTGTCGCCGCGAGCTCGTCGATCCCAATGACCGCCGATTTCGGTACCCGTTCCTCACCTGCACACAATGCGGCCCACGCTATAGCCTGCTCACAGCGATTCCTTACGATCGGTCCAACACGACCATGGTCGGATTCGACCTTTGCTCCGCTTGTCGCGTCGAGTATTCCACCGAATCAGATCGACGTTTTCACGCGGAACCAATCGCCTGTCCTGCCTGCGGCCCTCACTTGTTCTTGTGGAATATGCAGGGTCACAAAGTCGCAGATGGTGAGGAGGCCTTGCGGAGGACTGAAGTCATGCTCGATGAAGGACTTATTGTCGCGATAAAGGGATTGGGCGGCTTCCAACTTTGGGTCGATGCGAAGTCGGAGGAGGACGTCCGGCGATTACGCGATCGGAAACGAAGACCGGAGAAACCATTTGCGGTGCTGTTTCCGTCAATCGAGATGGCTCGAGCCTACTGCCAGCTGTCCTCCGATGAGGAGACGTTGCTCTGCTCACCGCAGGCGCCGATCGTCTTAGCGCGTAAGCGGCAGGATGCAGTCCTTGCTGAAGCTGTGGCGCCTGGCAATCCCTATCTCGGTGTGATGTTGCCGGCAACACCGCTGCCCTTCTTACCGGCAATCGCGTCGTGCTCAGCCAGCATCTCGGTGACCTTTCTACCGTCGAGTCGGACAGAGCCTTCCGACAAGCCGTCGAAGATCTCCAGCGAATGCTCCGGGTCACACCGCAGGCTGTCGCCTGCGATTTACATCCTGATTATCGATCGACGGCCTTTGCGAGAATGTTGAGCGAAGCTCTTTTAGTTCCTCTGGTTCCCGTGCAGCATCACCATGCCCATGTGGCTTTCTGTATGGCGGAACACAGGCTTGACGGTGATGTGCTGGGAATCGCCTGGGACGGGGCTGGGTATGGAGGAGACGGGCGGGTTTGGGGCGGAGAGTTTTTGATTGCGAGCTACCTGCAGTTCAGCCGGTTTGCGCATCTCCGACCCTTTCGCTTGCCTGGTGGGGAAGCAGCCATGCGAGAGCCAAACCGGTCTGCCGCAGCGGTACTGTGGGGACTCATGGGAGAAGAGATGCTGGTACATCGTCTGCCTTCTTGGAAGGTGACGGAGAATCAGCGTGCGTAGTTGGGGAGCCTGCTCAGATCCGACTTAGCGTCGCCATGGACGACGAGCATGGGGCGACTCTTCGACGCAGTAGCATCACTCACTGGATTGTGCTCACAAGCGTCCTTTGAAGGGCAGGTGGCGATGGCAGTCCAGTTTGCCGCGGAGCGAGGAGCAGATGAAGGCATAATGAGCATGGAAGGGTATCCGATGGATGTGGTGCTCAGTGATAGCCCTGATACTAAGCGGATGGCCGATTGGCGTCCTATGATCAACGCCTTACTCGATGATCTTCGCAGAGGCACTAATCCTGATAAGATTGCTGCTCGGTTTCATGCGGGCCTTGCCACGGCAACTGTCAGCCTGGCTCAAGAGGCCGGCCTGCCTCGTGTCGTCATGACCGGCGGCTATTTTCAGAATCGGCTGCTCCTCTCCCTTGTCAGACAACGTTTGGAGAACAACGCGGGGTTCACTGTGTATGGCCATGCGTTGGTTCCACCCAACGACGGCGGGCTGTCTCTAGGTCAGGCAGTAGTCGCTTCAAACCAATTGATGGTCAGTAGGGAAGGTGCCCATAAGATGTGTCTCGCGGTCCCAGGACAAGTCTTAAACATCGAAGAGGACACGCTTCGCACAGCGACGGTGTCGTTCGGAGGAGTCACGAAATCCGTTTCATTAGCGTTGGTACCGGAAGCCAAGGTGGGTGACTACGTCATCGTCCATGTCGGCTTTGCCATCAGTCGGTTGGATGAGGAAGCAGCGCGACGAACGTTGCAGACCTACACGGACCTGGCGGCTTCTGATTCAACTCGAAGGTTTAAACCATGAAGCTCGTCATGCTCGATTACGATTCGAGCGGACGGCTGGTGGGTATTGATATTGACAATGCCGCCAACAAGGTCGAATTCCAAAATGGATCCTCAGCAAGCTTCACGGCAAGATCGAGAGACAGATGATCAAGGAGGAGGACGAATTATGAATGACAGCGATGGGATGGTGTTTGTAGCTCATTGGACGCACACGCCTGAGAATTGCCCGGGAAGAAGTAACGAGGGAGCCACGATGCTCAACGAGTTCTGGGCTAAGCGGGATCTCGCCGCCAAGAAAGGAGTAAAGATCCTGAGTGCCTATGTCGCCGCCACGGAACATACTTACTACATCACCGTTCAGGCCAAGGACTATCAGTCACTCTTGGAGTTTTTCGAACCGTTGGCCCCGACCCAAACCGGCACAATTCATCCGGTTACGACGATGGATGAATGGACGAAGCACATTGATCCGAAGAGAAAGTGATAAGTCGCTCTTCATGAGTCATTGTCCACAATTTCGCGCTCCGCCTATTGAAACTATCCCTGCTATCTGTTCCCTCCCTTTCGGCAAGGAGTGAACTGCGAGAGGTAAGAGGCGACACTCGAACTTGCGACGGTTGGAAGGGTCCGATAAAGGGATTGAAGGAAGAGGGTCAACCGATTCCAGCTCCGGCCTCCACATGCGATCACGTCGAAGTAGAAGCTGCATAACGACGTGTTCGAGAGCGGCTTCGTGAAGGGCAACATGCGCGTGGTTCAAGAAGCATAGCGCGTCCCGAGCCAGCGGCTGCATCGGACAGTCGATGCGCAACCCAGTTACTCAACGCCTGCCTGTGAGTCGCAGGCCGTTGAGACGGCGCAGAATTCACAAGGGCGAGTACTGATGCCTCACTACGCCAAGTTTATCTGTCTCCTCAAAGACCAAAATTGATCCTCAGCGAATCGTGGGTTTGATGTCGAGCGACGAGGTTGCGGAGAGTTACGATCATGAAGTACGTGGATGAATTTCGCGATCACGCCGTGGCGACGGCGCTGGCGGAGCGGATCAAGAAGACGGTGCGTCGGCCTTGGACGATCATGGAAGTCTGTGGGGGGCAGACCCACGCGATTGTCCGGTTCGGGCTCGACAGCTTGTTGCCAAGGGACCTTACGCTCGTCCATGGACCGGGCTGTCCGGTCTGCGTGACTTCGGTGTCCCTGATCGATCAGGCGGCCTGCATCGCATTCGCGCCTGGCGTAATCTTCTGCTCGTTCGGCGATATGTTGCGTGTTCCCGGTTCCCACGGCGACCTGTTCGGCGTGAAGGCGGCAGGCGGAGATGTCAGGATCATCTATTCGCCGCTGGATGCGCTCGAATTGGCTCGCAAAAATTCTGATCGTGAGGTCGTCTGTTTTGCCGTGGGATTTGAAACGACTGCACCGGCCTGGGCCATAGCGGTCACGCAAGCGAAGCAGTTGGGAATCACGAACTTCAG
Organism: Nitrospira sp.; assembly: GCA_025934915.1. GTDB lineage: Bacteria > Nitrospirota > Nitrospiria > Nitrospirales > Nitrospiraceae > Nitrospira_D. The sequence continues at coordinate 1,055 of JAICWG010000001.1, read as the reverse complement.
TTTGCTGATCGCCCATGTGCTGGTGCCTCCGGCGATGGAAGCAATCCTGTCGTCTCCTCAAAATCGGATCCAGGGGTTTCTTGCAGCTGGTCATGTGTGTACCGTGATGGGCTATGAGAAGTACGAGGCCATTGCCCAACGGTATCGCGTTCCGATCGTCGTGACCGGATTCGAGCCGCTCGATGTGCTCGAAGGCGTAGCCATGTTGGTCAGCCAGTTGGAGGAGGGACGGGTCGAGATCGAGAACCAATATACGCGATCGGTCGGTCGGGAAGGGAACCGACAGGCCAGGTCCCTCGTCAATGAGGTTTTCGAACCGACTCCTCGAACCTGGCGTGGCATCGGCGAAATTCCGGCAAGCGGACTCCGTCTCAAATCAGCTTACCGTGCCTATGATGCTGAGCTGAAGTTTCAGCGGGAACTTGAGCAGCTCACCGAAGGCATTGAAGATCCGGAATGCCGGAGCGGATTAGTCCTTCAAGGTTTGCTCAAACCGCCGGACTGCCCGGCCTTCGGGACCCGTTGCACGCCGGAGCAACCACTAGGTGCGCCGATGGTTTCAAGCGAAGGGGCCTGCGCCGCCTACTATCGATACCGCTCCCATGCCTCAGCTAGAGCCTAGACGGGAAGAGAGAGCGAACGACTGTGGATGACAACAAACCCTTTGAGCCGGCCTGTCCCTTGCTGATCGCATCAAAACAAACCATTCAACTTGCGCATGGCGGGGGCGGACGGCTCATGCAGGGGTTGATTCAAGACGTATTCGTGCGGGCTTTTCAAAATCCCATGCTGGAGGCCCTGCACGACGGCGCGACTTGGCAAGTCGAGAAAGGGACCCTCGCCTTCACCACCGATTCCTATGTGGTGCGTCCGCTGTTTTTCCCCGGAGGTGACATTGGGAGTTTGGCAGTAAACGGGACGATCAACGATCTGGCCATGTGCGGCGCCAAGCCTCTGTATCTAAGCGCCGCATTCATTCTGGAAGAAGGATTGAGTCTGGACGTGCTGCAACGAGTCGTGATCTCAATGGCTGAAACCGCCCGGGAGGCGGGCGT